>JBMOGB010000001.1:0-171750 GCA_049318585.1 Bacteroidia bacterium
TTCAACAAGCCAGAGCTGAAAAAGAAGCGGGAGAAAAGGAGAGAGAAGCGGCTAGCCCGGCAAGCCCAGCTAAAAAAACGGCTGAGGATCAACCCTCCGAGGCTGAAGGTTTAGAACGTATGAAAGAAATATTTAAAAATGAAGTTGACGTCTTACTGACAGAAGTCTCTGCGGGTGGAGTCCCTGAAAGTATGCAGAAGAATAACGCAACCTTACAAAAAAGATTGAATGAAATTTTAGGTCATATTCAATCATCTGCTGTAGACACAACATCTAAGGCTATGGGATTAATGGGCTTAGTGAGGTCCTTAATATCCAAATATAAAGAAGATTTGTATGCTGTTGCTGAGGCTAGTAAAACTACGGCTACAGTTACTTCAATAAAATATCAAAATTTAATAAAGAATGCAGCAACGGTTGAAGTGGCTACATATTATTATATGTTATCACTTGCTGGATATGGAACGATAAAAACTCCAACAAAAGAAGTTCTTACATCGGTTAAACAATTTATACCATTTATTAGAGAGCCATCAGATATTTATTCTTTAAGAACAAATGTTATAGCTGCATCAAAAGATTTATATTCTTCTGCAACAGAATTTGCAAGGGCAATTCAATCTGCAATAAAAACCGAAGATAAATTATCAAAATGGATAATGATAATTGAGAAGCACGATGAGTTTGTTGATATTTACAACTCAAAAATTCCATTCTTTGTATCTCTTTATGATGCATTGGCATATAAGGCGAAGCATGATAAATTATTAAAATCAAGAAAGAAAATAAAAGATAAAAAAGACAAAAAAGATATTGGCACAGATTATTCTCTTGGAGACTTTAGTAGTTATGACTGGTCTGATGTATATGGCTCTGGATCTAGTAGATTTAGAGAAGCTGAAAAAATAAAAAACAAATGGCGTACATAAAAATAGGAAACAAACAAATAGATAATGTTAGGTTTGCAATAACCGACAAAGAACAAGAAACTGGGCTTATGCATTCTAGCTGGCCACCAGATTTTATGGTTTTCCCTTATAAAACGGCAGAAAAACGCAAATTTTGGATGAAAAATACTCCAGTTCCTTTAGATATAATATTTTGCAAAGCAAATAAAATAATTTATATTGGCGTTGGAAAGCCTTATGTAGAAAATAAATTAATTGGACCAAATGAGCCTTGTGACTTAGTTGTAGAGGCTTATGGTGGATTTTGTGCCTACAATGATATTAAAATTGGCGATTCAATATCTGTAAAATATGATAAAGAAAATATAGCCAAATTATTAAAGAAATAATTACATTATAACAATTTAATTGACAAGTCCTGTAAATGTGATATCTTGTCTGTACAAGATTTCAATTCTTGTTATTGAAGAAGGGAACATGAATGATAAATGTAAATGAATTGATTGCTAATCCTATTTTGTTTGAGGCAGTTGGAGAAAAAGATATTGATGATATTTCTGATCAATTAATTCCTATACTTGGTGATAAGGTAAATTCTACAGCAAATTTTTTAACGCATAAAGTAATGGCAACATCAAGTATTGATGCGAAAAAATCTTTTGAATATAAAATAAAAGAATTTATTAAGAGTTCTGTTTATTCATATGTAGCAAATGGAAAATGGAGAATAAATGTTCCATTGCCTTCATATGTTATGAAAGCTTTATCAACTTATGTTAAAGATACGCTAGATGAAAATAACATGCAAGATAAAGTTAGGCGTAGAGTATATTCTTGTCCTGCATGTAAATATAGAGTTAATACTAATAGACAATTTTTAGTTAAAGATGGAGATTCTGTTTTATGTAATTTTTGTTACAAGGAATTAAATGATAATCCATTATTGACTAATGATCAGAAAATTTTATTAAATGCTTTTTCAAAGCATTCTTTGAAAGGCGTTAAATGCCCTGGTTGCAGCAACTTTGTCCCAAATTCGGCATTACTAAATGGTGTATTGACATGCCCATATCCAGGCTGTAATACTCTATGCAATAATTCCGAAAAGATGCAGCATCCTTTTTGCGCTTCTAATGTATTAACAGTTTCTATGAATGACAGTGTAAATTCTTCTATTTTTAAAAATAAAAAAGAAATTGGTGATAATTATTGTGGGGACAATTTAAATGCATGTGATTCATTAATAAACGAACAAGAACTAGCAAAGAAAATTTCTATTATAAAAGAAATTATTAGTTTGCAAAAAAAGACTCATGCATATGTTAGAAGAATGCCTACTAAGGCTTGTATGTATGACGCATTTAATATAGTTTTGGAAAAATATCCAGAAGACATGGTTGCTTATTTAACTGTATCAAAACAAAATTATGAAATTTCAATTCAAGCATTAATTTATCAAGAATTTGCAAAATTAATGAAGCGACAGCTTCCAATAAAAATGTTTTATAATGGAGATCAAATACATATAGATGATCCATTAGATAAAAGTTTGCATCTTTTTTCTGGAATAAGAGAATTTTCTAATTTTATTGATCATAATTCTACAGTAAAAAGAAAAATATTATATAAATACGAAAATGGGGGAAAGATATTAGATAATGAGGAATCTTTTATAGGAGAAATAATATCTGTAACAAGTGCCGAAGGAAAAGATTTATCTTCATATATAGATATTTATAATTTTACAGGCATACGCTTTAATTTTTCAGAAGAATCAAAACCAGGAACTGATGTTATTGTAAAATATTATTCATTATTACCAAATTATACTTTAGGCTCAATGATACATATGCAAAGAATAAAGAAAAAAATTAGTGATAGTGCTAATAAAAAATTAGGAACATTATGAAAAAAGATTTAAGATTATATTGCGCTGGCTGTGTTGTATTAAATATGTTTCCAAAGCAATGTTCTGGTTGCCCAAATTATAATGGTGATTATAATAAATATAATTCTCTATTTAGGAATTATCATTATTTGAGTTTACTATTTGATAATGTAAATAGACCTTTAGGAAAAATAAAATGATATATACAGATGAAGATATAAAGAATATGACTTCTATAAATTTAGCTTCTATGGTTGTAATTTATAGGCTACTTGGGTCATATAAAGACGAAGCTAAAATGTCAATGATTGAGCTTATGCAAAGGCAAGCAACTGGAGACGCTTTTGATTTTGAAAAATTTATTGATGAAAAATCAATAGAACATGCTATAAATGTAAATATACCATCATTTGCATCTGTAAAAGCTAAAATGTCTAATGCTGTATTCCAAGCTTTACTTGAAATAAAAAAAGAAGGACCTAATAAAAATAACAATGATTTATCTGATATTATTAGTGACGACGACGACGACGACGATGACGATGAAGGAGAAGAATGATTAAAGAAGGCATCTATATGATTGAGTTTGATAATAAAGAGGATTTGGAAACTTTTAAGAAATTAGAAGTTGAAGATGTTGTAAAAAGGTGCTATTTTAAAACTAGCAAAAGCGCAAGCGTATACATACACAAGCGCGGATACTTTAATTTATTACTTGAAGGACATTTGCCAGTATATGTAAAAGGTTAATCTGATATATATGTGTGAATGATTAAAGAAATACCAAATCCAGAAGAAAATATTTATGATTATAGAGCTTATAAAAAAGCAAAAATAAATTTAAGATTAAAATATAAAGTATCTGAATCTGATGTGTCATTTGATGAAGAGAAATCATTACTTAATGAAATTGCTGAGAAAACCGGATTATCTTATGATGAAGTAAATGAAATATCAACCCTGTTTTTTGAAGAAATAAAAACTTGTATGATAAATGGCGAATTTGCAATTATTAAAAATCTTGGTAAATTTTATATAAATGGACCACATTTTGACAAATTCCATAATGTAGTATGTCCTACTGAAAAAAGCTGTTGTGTGCCAAATTTTAAGGCAACAAGACTACTTAGAGATGCTATTGCGGCTAATATTAAGGCATCAAAATAATGAAACATTTAGAATTCGTAATAACGGCGCTGGCAGATGTCGCAGATGAATGTGATAAAAGATCTTTAGTAAAAGAAGCTGATGAACTATCAGACATAATAGGTTTTCTTGCAAAATTTGCCGAAATAAATAAAGAAGCATACATACAAACGATTAAATCTAATGGAAAAACCAAATATGTTGTTAAGTCTGAAAAAAATCCAGATTGGAAAGGCGGAACATATTCATCAAAAAGTGCTGCTGAAAAAAGATTAGCAGAAGTTGAAATGTTTAAACATATTAAAAAACGCAGAGATACAAAAAAGAAATCCAAATAATTTATGATGTTTTTTGATTCATTATGGCAACTTGTTTCAAGTTGGTTCAATGATCATTGATATAATTGTATGAAAGAGAGAAAGATTTATGGCAAAGCAAAAAATTTTAGTAATAGTTGAATCTCCAAAAAAGGTTGACACAGTAAAGAAATATTTGCCTACTGACAATGATTATGTAGTTTTAGCCTCTAAAGGTCATGTTGCTGATCTAGGAAAAACTGGACCATATAGAATGGGGATAAATATAGAAAAAGATTTTGAATTAAGTTATCTTACAGACCCAGCAAAAAGAGAAAAACTGGACGCTATTATAAACACTTGCTGCTTTTGTGATAAGATAATAATTGCAACTGACGGAGATAGAGAAGGAGAGTGTATTGGCTCTTTAATTAAAGATAGAATAAAAACACATAGAAAGCCAATTACACGGGTAATTTTTGGTGAAATTACTAGTAAAGGAATTTTATTTGGATTGAAAAATGAAAGAGAATTAGACGAACAAATTGTTAATGCAGCCAAGGCGCGAAGGGCTCTTGATAGAATTGTTGGATATATGGGAAGCCCATTTATTATTAAAAGATTTGGCGATAATATGTCTGCTGGCAGAGTTCAATCTGTTGCATTAAAATTAGTTGTAGAAAGAGAAAAACAAATACAAGAATTTAAACCAGACGAATATTGGTCTATTAAAGCTAACTTATCTAAATTTCAAGAAGATCCTTTCGTTGCAACTTTAATTGCTAAAGATGAGATAAAAAATAATGTAGAAGCTTCTGCAATTAAAGCAGAATTAAATAAAGCTGCTTTTAAAATTGTTAAAGTAGTTTCTAAACCAAGAAAAAGAAACCCAAAAGCACCGTTAATAACTTCAAAATTACAAATAACAGTTTCTAATAGATATAAAATATCTCCAGCTAAGACAATGGCGGCGGCTCAAGAATTATATGAAGATGGTAAAATAACTTATATGCGAACTGATAGTACTCGTGTATCTGATGATGCTGTAACAATGGCAAGGGGTTGGATTAAAAATAATCATCCAAGTTGTTTACCTAAACAAGCAAATGTATACAAAAATAAAGAGTCAGCCCAAAATGCGCATGAAGCTATTAGACCAACTAATGTAAATGATTTGCCAGAAAATAGTCCAATAACGCATCCTGGCAAAGTATATAAAGTAATTTGGGAAATATTTGTGGCTAGTCAAATGAGCCCTACTATATATGATACAACAACTGTAACAATAAAAACAGATTCAAATAAAGAATTAAGGGCTAATGGCAGAATTCTTAAAGACCCAGGCTGGCTTATTATAACTAGCAATATGGAGGATGATGACGAAGATAAAGACGAAGATAAATTACCTATATTAAAAGTAGATGATGTATTAAATTTAATTAGCCCTAAAGTTATCACAGAACAAAAATTTACACAGCCGCCTTCTAGATTTAAAAAATCAACATTAATTAATGAACTTGAAGTTAAAGGAATTGGAAGACCTTCAACTTATGCGGCTATTATGGAAAAAATATGTGAAACTAGAAATTTTGTTGAAGAAAAAAATGATATTTTATACCCAACTGAAAATGGTATAAAAGTTGTAGAATTATTAGATAAGAATTTTTCTTTTATGCAATATAATTTTACAGCAGAAATGGAAAAAAAATTAGATTTGATTGAAAAATCTGAGTATACATATTTACAAGTAATGACTGACTTTTATAATCCATTTAAATCAGAACTTGATAAAGCATATGCTTCAGGAGAATGCGAGACTGATTACTCCTGTAATAAATGCGGCTCTTATATGATTTTAAAGAAAGGCTATCTTGGTTACTTCTTAGGCTGTTCTAAATATCCAGAATGTAAAACTACAATATCTTGCGAAGTAAAAGATGACAAAATTTATCCAATAGATAAAGAGAAAGAATTTGCTCCTGAAGATATAAGGTGCCCAGAATGTAATGATAGAATGGTTTGCAGAAAAGGATTTTATGGAGATTATTATTCTTGTTGTAGTTATCCAGTTTGTATGGGAAAGGCTAAAATCCCTTATGGAAAGAAATGTCCGGCTTGTAATAGTGAATTATTTAGAACTTTATTTAGTAAACCACCAATACAAGGGGCTGTATTATGTTGTACTGGATACCCCGTATGTAAGTATATAGAAATTTTGGATGATCCAAATTATGAAACAGAATATGAAAAAAGAAAACAAGACATTAAAAATAATACGAAAAAATTCAAGACTTACAAAATAGCATAATATATATAGCTATAGGAGAATAATATGAATAATAAACGAAAACTTGATGTAACTGAAGCTTTAGTTAATAATATTAGTATTGTGTCTAATGAAAATTTAGATCATGTAGACTTAAATAAAAGAGAACCAAGTAGTATGGTCCAAACCATACAATCTGTAATTAAATATATAGTTAATGGAGAATTTAGCAAATTTGGATTTACTTGGCATAATGATATGATCCCAGTCATTGATCCATCAATGCAAATTGATGGGTCTTTCTTCGCTTTTTGTAAAGAATACAATTATAAAGTTGCTAATACTTATACGGAAGCAATTTCTGTGTTGGCGTATGCAGATAAAGATTTTGATCCATTTATAATGCATGGTTGCTTTGTTGTTGAAAATGAAGATTTTAAATTTGTAAAATGCTCATTTACTTATAAAAATTCTGGGTCAGATAACATAGCTTCATTTATAATTATAGATAAAAACAATTACCAAAAATATGTAAAGCTTAAAGAATCTTTTATAAGCTGGCTTAGAGAGCGGGAAGGCGTAGTTGTAAAGTCATTAGGCGGAGAAGATTACTTGCAAGATACAAATTACAAATGGAATGATTTATTTTTTGGAGATAAAGAAAGTGTAAAAAAAGATCTAAAAGAATCTATTGACTTATTTCTTAATTCGAGAGAGTATTATGAGAAAAACAATATTCCTTGGAATATGTCAATTTTAATTGAGTGTGGTGAAAATAATGGAAAAACATCAATTATAAATACAATCATATCAGAATATGATTTAGAACCAACTACTTTTAATCAATATAGCGTTGACGATTCTGTTTTACAATTATTATTTAAAATTACAGAGAATAAATATAAAAGTTTAGTATTTATAGATGACTTTGATTTATTTGTTGATGGGTCATTAAATGTAGAATATTTTATAGATTTATTAAGCAAATATGAAAATAATGATGGCAATATTATTTTAATAGCTTGCAGCAAGATACCAACAAAAATGAAAAATTATTTATATCTTTTTGATAAAGTTATAGCAATAGATGACCCAGATTATGATGTCTGTATTAGTAATTTATTTGCCAAGCATTTAACTCAAAATTCAATCAAAGAATTGAAGAAAGTTTTTAAAGCAAATTCGTTTTCTTATGGCAATATATATAAACTATATAATTTATTTATTAAACAAATGATAAATAAAGATAAAAATGCCACAACTGAAATAAAACTTGCTCTAGAAAAGATTTCTATAACAGAACAAGCCGTAAAAAATAAGCCAAAAGGACTTGGCTTATTAGTAAAAAAATAGGAGAATAAGCAGTAATGGAAAACAATTATAAAGATGATAGCTATTTGAATGATTTCAAACCATTGGAAGTTGAAGTAACAGGAAGACTAGAAGACGCAATACATAGATTCCGATCTTTAGTTACTAAAGAAAAAGTAATGTCATATTTGAAGCTACATTATTCTTACGAGAAGCCATCAGATAGAAAACGACGCAAAATCCGAGAATCAATTCAGAGACAAAAGAAAGCAACTTTAGACGCAAAGAAATATGGGCTTGAACAAAAAGTTTGAAGTAGTTGACTTGGGACTTAAAGTGCCAGAAGAATTCCATCCAGAATGGTATAGACAAGGATATGTCCCTATTAATGTTGAATTAAATAATAAAGAACCCATAAATGAGGCAAAAATGTTAAACAGACAAGGCTATAAAGCAATAAGTATTGAAGATGAAAGTGAAATACCGAAAATAAAAGAAGCTTTGCAAATGCAACCGAATAAAGAATCGCAATGGTATGACAATTTAGCAGAAGGTGGCGAGGTTGTTGATAATAATGATTCTATTGATATTGATAGTTTGCAAAAACATAAAATTTCTTTAAAAGAAATAAAGCCAAATGATAAGGAAATGGCACCCTCAGATTTAACAACAATACGAAGCAAACTTCTTCAAAAAAGAAAAGTTGAAGATAAGGCTAGGGTGGCTTCTCCTGGTGAATTTGTCGTTTGGTTTTGTGAAAAAGTTGTTCATGTTGGAAACTTAAATGCAACTAAAGAAATATGTGAAAAACTAATTGTTGAAAATGAAGATATTCAAGATGATGATTTGATGATCTTTTTAAGAATTCCTGTTGCTAAACTTTTCAAATGATTGAGGACGAAATGCCTGATAGAAAAGCTTCAGATATTTTACTTGAATTAGAAGAAAAAATTAATAATCTTGAAAAAAATATGAAGAATATTGAAAATATTTTGCAATTGCAATCATTTCAATTTAAATTAATTATAGATAACTTAAATAAATTATCTAAACAAAATCAACAAGCAAATGAACTGATAGCTCCAGTATCTTCAGCTTCTTCAACAATGTCTGCAGTATCTGGAGCTGAGTCATTAATTGAAAGAAAAAATAGGTTAATGAGCACACATGCTTCAAGTTTGTTACCAAAAGAGCTTAGTTTAAAGCAGCCGCCATCTGAAAATGCTAATAATCAGGTATTTGTAGATGGAGGAAAGAGAGTACCAATAACACAAAAAATAGTTTTATTTGATGGTAATCCTTTACCAGCAGCGCGTGTCATTATAAAAAATGAAAAAAATGAGCAAATAAAAACTATCGAAACAAATAATACTGGCAGATGGCAGACCGCATTGCCTCCAGGTAAATATTCAATAAATGTTTTTGGTAAATATATGGGTGGTGCTATTTTAGAATTTGATCAATCATTTGAAGTACCAGATATAAGCTCAACATTAGAACTCCCTCAACCTCAAGTATATAAAAGAAAGCCAATAAAACAATAGGATTACATGACAATTAGTGGGTGCTTATCAACTATAAAGAGTTTGGTTCATCATAATGACCAAAACAACGAGCAGAAAATGACTGATGAATGTTTAATGTTTAAAATGAATGACTTATTGAGAGATAAACTTATTGATTTGTTTTTTGGAAATGAAGAAGTATTCAACCACAAAATTAATTTATCAAAATTTTCTTTTGAATATGAAGATGGAAGTCATAAAGTAATTAACTTAAATCTGCCATTCGATGTAAAAGAATATATTAGGAAATGTACCAATAGAGATAATATAACAATAAATGTGAAATTATGTTAATGTAACAACAGTTTTTCCTTCAACCGCTTCTACTTTAAATTTTTCTTTTACTTTATTAATTATAATATTTTTTAATTCATCAAAAGTTCCATCCCACCAGTTTGGAGCTTTTGTCATTAAATTTATTCTTTGAATTGCTTTCTTTGCTTCTGATAGTTTATTTATTGGAAATCTATCTATATTTGAATTATTTTTTTCGTGCTCTGCTTGTATACAAGCAATCCCTCTTTTTTTTGAAGTCGTTGCTAATTTATAAAATATTTGGCAGGCAGATACGATTTTCATTATTCGTCCTCGTCAGCCTCGTCAGCCTCCTCGTCCTCTTCATCGTCATCGTCCTCTTCGTCTTCATCGTCCTCGTCCTCGTCATCTTCGTCGTCATCGTCCTCTTCATCGTCCTCGTCATCTTCATCTTCAAAGTTTGTTTCATGTTCTAATGCTTCATCGATATTTCCTTCATCTTCTTCATCTTCGTCGTCAACATCTATACCTTTTTGTTTCATATACTCAATATCTTCTTTTGTGAATAAAGAATTAAGCTCATTGAGACCGACTTCATTAAAACCATCTGGGTTTTGATCTATTCCGAAAGCAATATCGTCTTCATCATCTTCATTATATTCATCATCTTCTAAATCTGCTTTTTTATCTATTAGCAATGCAGACTTTTTATATAATGAAAGTATATAATTATAATTTTGTTTTTTTGCTGTTTCCTTGGTACGCATACAACTCCTATGTTTATATGTACTATATTTGATAGTTTATTTTTATGATAAAAGAATATAATATTTGCAAATCATTTAAACTGTAAAGCATAAATCTTTGGGAAATAATATTGACACCATAACAAAGGATAAACAAACATGATTACAGCGGATATTAATGTAAAAAAAATGTCAGAAAATGCAGTTTTGCCAGAATATAAAACTAGTGGGGCGAGTGGTATGGATGTCTGTTCTATAAATAATGAGACATTATATCCTGGAGAAGTAAAAGCTATAGATACTGGTTTAGCATTTAATATTCCAGAAGGTTTTGAAATTCAAGTAAGACCTCGTTCTGGTTTGGCTTTTAAGAATAGAATAACAGTATTAAATACTCCAGGGACAATAGATTCTGATTACACTGGCAATTTAAAAATTATTTTAATAAATCATGGCGAAACATTTTTTATAAATAAAGGAGATAGAATTGCTCAAATAGTAGTTGCTCCAGTTGCAAAAGCAACTTTGCATTTAGTAACTGAATTAGAAACAACGGTTAGAGGGTCTGGAGGATTTGGTTCAACAGGAGTTTAATGGACAATAAGTTTAAAATCACAATTGCGGTAGTAATGATATGTCTTTTTGCTGTAATGGGTTATACTATAAAGCAACAAAATGATATAATTAAAGCATTAAGTGCTAATGCAGAGCAGCAGAGGTTTTTAAAAGATGATATTACAGCTGTAAAATCTACTTTATTAACTAGTGCAGACTTAGATAAAAAATTAGCATCTGTAAATATGGACCTTGAAACTTTAAAAAAAGATCTTAATAAAACTGGTTCAGATGTTTCAGCAATTTTGATTGTTACAAATAAAACTCCAGGGTCAGATAAAAAAGGACAACCAAGTACTGGTTACTATCCAATACCAGCAGAGAACCCATCAAAAGATCCTGTAACCCCATCTGGTCCAATAGCTTCTACCTGTGGTCCTGATTGCGCCACAGACACATACGGCTATTATAATAAAGTTCCTTATTATAGATTATCAGAATCATTGGGAAGTTTATCAGTTCCACTTGGCGAAGTTTCGTTTAATATGAGAGAAGCTAACCCTTGGAACGAAAAAGTATATGGACGTACATATTCAAGTTCTGTTGTTATTGCAACTGATGCCGCTGGAGTAAAAACCGCATATGCAAAAATGACAATACAACCAAATGACGGATCAAATAAAACTTATAGCTTACCAGAGACGCAAGTCCAATTTTATGAAAGATTGCCAGAATCTAAATTTTATTTATTAAATCTTAGAGCCTCTTTTGGTCTAGATCTTGGCTATTCATCAAAACCAGGATTTGTATACGGACCTACTGCTCAAATATTTATATCATCTTATGGTAAGTATAAACATAAGCCTGATTGGTATATTGCCGGATTGGGAATAAATTATGATATAAATAATTCTGATTATAACTTTGCCTTATCACCATTTGCATATAAAATAACTGGAGATGATTCAATGTTTCAAAACATAAATATTGGACCTACCATTGCCATTGACTTGCATGGAAATATTTCTGGGTTTATTGGATTTAAACTATCTCTATAATAACTCTGATATATATTAACTAAAATTAGGACAAAATGCATTGCGAAAATTGTTCAAAGCTAGCTTTTTTTCAAAAACATCATGGGTGTATTAACTGCCCAAGATTTTGTGCTTATCAAGAAGAAAAATTTTGTAATTATTGCTCTTCTACAAAAAATATTTGCTCTGCTTGTGGGAAATCAATTAAACCAAAAGAAATAATCCAACAAGATGCAAGCAACCAAATAGATATAGTTCATCCGTTCTATAAGCCTGGACCTTGTAGAAGCTGTGGAGGAAGATCTTGATAATTACAGACATAGATAAACTTAAAATAAAATCAGAGCTTGTAAAAGAAAATGAAGTAGTTGATATTGTCTCTGCTTTGGATCTTGAACTGGAAGAAATGAATAAGTTTGGGCTTAGTGGTGTTGGTTTAGCAGCTTCTCAAATTGGCATTTATAAACAAGCAGCTATAATAAGAATTAATAATTTTAAAATTAATTTAATTAATTGTTCTATATCTGAAGGCTTTGATTTACAACCTTCAAAAGAAGGGTGCTTGTCTATACCTGGACAGACGTGTATAGTTAATAGATGTAATGAAATAATAATTAGAGATAATATTCTAGGAAATATAAATAATTTTGTTGCATATGGTTTAGTTGCAGTATGTATTCAACATGAGATAGACCATTTTTTTGGGGTCTTAATGACAGATAAAATAGTAAAAGCCGAATTTAACTCGGTTGGTGATAATATGCCATGCCCATGTAATAGTGGTCTAAAATATAAAAAGTGTTGTAAAAAAAACAAATTACAAGTGAGGAAAACATGAATTTAAAAGATCAAATAAATTTTATTGCGATTCAAGAACAGGTTGTTAATATGATAATGAAAGTCAACGTTATTGAAAAACTTCTCATTGAGAAAAAGGTTGTTACTGCTGAAGAATATAATGGAGAATTAGTCTCGGCTGCTACAAAATTGGCTGAACAGCTTAAACCATTATATGAACAAGTAGAGAAACTACAAGAAACGGTTAAGCTTGCAAATCAAAAAATAAATAAGGAGGATGTGCAGTAAGCACATTTTTTTAGAATGATAAATGTAACTAGTGAAAGTGAATTAAAATTAAATGGTTTGTCGATTATAAAATTTTATATTGATAATTGCGTTCCATGTAAAAGGTTGGATACGATTTTAGATAAAATGGAAAATGAATTTAAAGTAAATATCTATTCCGCCAAAATAGATGATTTTATAGTTTTTGCAAGAAAACACCAAATAAAAAGTGCTCCAACGCTTTTATTTCTTAGCGAGACTAAAGAAGTAAACAGAATGGTTGGCTTGGTTAAAACAGAAACATATCGAGATGCTTTCAAGAAATTTTTAAACAAGTGAAAGCTTGATATATATGAAACAAAGGAGAAAGTTATGAATAAGAAAACACCAGCAGCTTTAAATGAGACACAACAAGGCATATGGGATCA
Organism: Bacteroidia bacterium; assembly: GCA_049318585.1. GTDB lineage: Bacteria > Bacteroidota > Bacteroidia > UKL13-3 > UKL13-3 > JAAFJM01. The sequence goes on from JBMOGB010000001.1 coordinate 13,467, forward strand.
CATTAAGAATATGAAAGCGGAGTATTATGCTCTTAAGGACATGACTGTAGAAAGTATTTGCCTGCCTCTTAATATTGATCCTGTAAGTCTATATTTGGAATTAAAAGGACCAGCAGCATTGCGTTCGGTTGAAGATTGCTTGAACTTGGATACCATGAAGGCTTGGTCTGGCAAATCAGTTTCTAAATATGTGGTAGAGCTTAAGGACAGATTTGCTGTCGTATCAAAAAATCCAGAAGCAAAGTGACGGATTATATTCCTAAAATATATTGGGCATAAGATGATAGATGGAACGCAAATTATTTTTGATCCTTGGATGCAATGGAAAAATTGATGGAGAATTTGTATCTTGCTCCAAAGTTGAAAATTCAATTCTTGAAATAAAACCAAATCTAGAAAATATAGTGAATATGATTGCTTATTTTAAAGCCCTTGGGCTTTTTGAAAGGCAAGTAAAAGATTATAACTCTGCAAGAAGAATTATTTTTAATATTCAAGATAAATATTATCAATCCTATAAACCAATTTGGGATAAAAAATATTTTGATATTCTGGGAAAATTCACAATAAATCATAAAGAATGCGGTTTATATATTTGCATTATGAAAATATAAATGCTAATATCTTTGTATTGTTTTTAGATTATTAATTTGGGTGAAATATGGCGCAATATAAAATAAGAAAAAGAGCCGGCGCTGCAACCTCGATTGCAGAAGGTGTATCCGAGCGTACTGGAATTTCAGGCGCAGTAAAACATTTTGGTCTTGAAGCAACAGAAAGCTTTTCAGCAGCTGCATTTAAAGATGCGGCTGAGGAAATAGCAGCAAAAGAAATATTGCCAGTTATAAGACCTGGTGTTGAAAATAAGGTTTTTTTTGAAAACTTATTAGAAAAATCAACACAAACAGAAAGCAAAGAAATTAGCAACGCCCTTGCAACGTCTTTTAAAACTAAAATTACAGCTGATACCGAAAATAATATTTTAAAAATAGCTAAAGAGATTTGTACGGAATTTGCGAATAATGGAATTAAATTAAGTGAGTCTAAAGTAGCTGAAATTGTTGCAGCCCAAAAAGCTAAAGAAATATTAGTAAAATTATCAGAAAATGCTACTGATGAGGCTATTGAAACTGCAATAAAAGGATTAAGTAACGAGGAAGCTACAATTTTGCAACAAGGAACAAAATATTTAACGGGAGAGGGCACCGACAACGCAACAAAAGAAGCGGCAAAAAAAATATTTTCGCACATATTGGCTAAAAGTCCTACCTATGAAAGAGCGTTGATTGCCGGATTTAGATCTGCTGTTGTTTGGCCTAAACTTGGAAATTGGCTTTCCTCGATTGCCCAATTTACAGTTGATCCTATGGGAGCTTTGGCTAAGAAATGCGGTTCAAACGGCATCGTTGGTAAATTTGTTACAAGGCATCCTACATTGCGATTTTTGACTGGAGTGTTTGCTACCACAACAACACTCTCTGTTTTAGTAAATTCATGGAACAGAACAACTAATTTTAATAATATAGAAGTTATTGTTAAATCAATAAAAGAAAACTTAAGCTCTTATTCTTTTGATGCTCAATGGCCAAAATTCGTAAATGTTATAAGCAGAAGATTAGATGAAGGAGTTTCAAGATACAATCAAGCACAACTGCAAAAGTTTACTTCTAATGACAACCCTGAAGCTGCAGCTGCTAAAGTTAAAAATAAAATAGAAGGCTCTGCTACTGGTGAAGAAATATTAAATTTCACTTTTAACCTTTTATTATCTAATGAATTTTCGAATCTTTTTACAAAATTATCACAAGCTGGCGGTACAACAGATAGAGTTATAGATATAGCGGCTGACGTTTTAGAAAATATGAGTCCAGCTACTCTTAGGAATATAGAAATTGTAAGAGATGCTGCTAGAGCTGGTCTACAGCTTGTAAATGTAGATAGCAAGCAAATGGAAACACTTATATATGAACTTAATTCTGCTATGACTGCAGATGAAAATAAAGCTGGATCACAGCCAAGTGAAGTAGATGCTTTGTTTGCAAATGACCCTAATAAGCCTGCAAAAAACCCAGCAGTAAAAAATCAATTTAGTTTACCCCATGATTTTAAGCTTCCAGATACGACCGGGGTTACTTATATACTTAATAATTTTATAAAAGTAGCAAAAATATTAGGACTATAATATGAAGAAGCATGCCGAAACGCCATTTGCGTCTACTACGTCTACAGCTCCAGCTGTTCCTCCAGCTCCAGCTGTTCCTCCAGCTCCAGCTACACCTGTTGCTCAAACGCCAGGAGAAGACCCAAACGTAGCTGGAAAAGCAATTGTAAACCAAGATGAATTAGGAGCTTTAAATAAATTAAAACATGATTGGCACGTTTTACTTACTACAACTATAACTGCAGCAACTTATATTTTAGATATACCTGTAGTTAAGGCTCATACAACTGCCCCAATATGGGGGGGTGCAAGATTATTAGCATCTAAAGTTTGGGCTGCTGTTACAGGCAAAGCAACGGCAGAAGCGGCAAAAGAGACTGCTGTAGTAGTAGGAACAAAAACTGTTGGACTAACTCTTGGAACATTTTTTACTTGCGTCACATCATTTATAGACGGTTTTCAAATAGGTAGTGCCATAGCTCCATATGTGTTTGGCGATATGAAAAATTATGTAACAATGTCAACTGCTTTGCTTAAATTACTTGATAGTGAGACTGAATCATCTAGTTGGAATAATCTTTCAATTTCAGCTCCAAAGCCTTATTTGGCAGATCAAGATAAAACTACGTATGAGACATTTAATGAGATATCTAATGCCGTAGTACCTGCCACCAGAGTTTTGGATGAGGGGGCGCGTCAAATGGGTATTAACCCAGACCCAGATAAAAGGAGTTCACTAAAAATTAAAAACTATAAAAAAGCAGATGATGATTTATCCACGATGAAAGAAAAAGCTTTAATTGAAGAGATGGGAAGATATAGGCTTGCAATATCAATGAGTTCGTATGGACTAGCTAAGTCACAAGAAAAACATTTCGGTGGTGGTATGAAAGTATTATCAGCTCCTACGCCACCATTAAAAGACCCAGAAGCAACACAAAAACATGTTATTTTAATTCAGAGAGCGATGAAAGATATACAAGCCTGTGTAGATGCTTGCGATGCGCTTGCTTCAGAACCATTTAGACTAAGATATTTAGAAGTACATTATGCAAAAGACTTTAATGTTAGTTTCGGACCAGTTAAAAATCTGGAACTTAATCCATTGGCAAGAAGTTTGGGAGACATGCGAAAATTTGCAGAAAATATATCTGAAGAACTAAAAAAAGCAGCTGGTAATTCTGTTGATTATATTATTAAAGCGCAAGTTTGTTCTGAAGAATTATTAAAGGGTATTGATGAAATGCTAGAAGCTGGATTAGCTCCCGCTATAAAAAAAGAACAATCGTATATTATTAAACAATATATTAAAGTTGCAAAAATATTGTCGATATATAATAAAGCTTAGAGGACAACAATGAAAACAATTTCAAATAAAATTTTATTAAGATTAGCTGCTCAGGCAAATGAAGCAGACATATATGGCGATATTAGAACTGCTGATAATCTTACTTCTCAGATAGAAAAATATTCACAATCAAAAGTAAGATCAAATGATGAAGATTATGAATATGCAAAAGAAGAACTTGTTGAAGATTTGGAAAAAATATTATGGGAAGGAGCAACAAGAATTTTTGATTATTATGATGAAACGCCAGATGCAAAACAAATACAAGAAATTATAGATTCTGAAGTTGAAAGTTTCCTTGAGTCAATAGAAAATTTAATCCATAAAGATATTGGACCAAATGAACCAGAAGTGCCAGGAGAAGAGGACCCAGAGCTAGAAGATGACAATGTAGTGGAAGAAGATTCTGAAAAAATATTTAGCATTCCAGAAGACGATGCCGATGCCGATGACGATGATGACGAGGAAGATGCTGGTGACGAAGATGATACTGACGAAGACGAAGATGATGATGATGATGATGATGACGACGAAGATGATGATGATGACGAAGGTGATGAAGACGATGATGATGATGATGATGATGAATAAGGTGATATATGGCAAGAATTAATCAATTTTTAAACGAAAACGCTAATGAAAGTAATAAAGACGATGCTTTTGAATTTAACGATGAAGTTGAGATAAAGTCAAATAAAACTTTAAAAATAAATAATTCAAAGTCTTCAGTTCCGCAACAAAACATTCAAACACCAAATATTAATAATAATATTTCAAAAATTTTAGAAAGCGAAGAGGAACAGAAGAAAATTGCTTTTACATTAACAACCAAATTGCTTTCAATGATGAGAGACAAGACTCTTGATGAAAACAAAGATAAAATATCAAGAGATGAAGAAAAGAAAGTTATTTCAGAATATGTAAACTTTGCCAGGCTAATAAATTCAGATCCTTCTAAAGAAGAATCTCTAGGCACACTTAGTTTAGTAACCGCAATGACGAGATGTGTTCTAGTTCAAAGAGATAGAATTAATGAACTAGAATATGAATCACAAAAATTAAGGAAAGCGGTTGAAAAGCTTCTAGTAAAAGAAGCAAGTAAATGACAAGTCTTTATAACCGCACACATACAATAATTGATTAGATATTATGGACAAAGAAATAATCATACAGTTATCTTATTTGTTTGAATTAATCAACGAAGAAAAAGAAAAATATCAAAATTATTGTAAATTATGCAAATATTATCAAATTCAGATAGACCCAATGGTGGAAAGAGTATATTCAACGCGATTGAATCTTCTCCAGACGTTGTACAATGGGGGTGGGACGACAAGAGTTCAACCCCAGAAGGACAGCAATCAATTATAGCTGAAGCAAATAAATCAATAAGTTTAATTGATTATTTATATCCAAAATTACAAATTGATGATGTAAGGTCTTCTTCTGGGTGGTCATATAGATCAACTTGTCCTTTCCATAAACATGGGCATGAAAGGACTCCATCATTTTTTATAAATGCCGAGCAGAATAGATATTATTGTCAAGCGTGTGGCGCTTCTGGAGGGATTGTTGAATATATTTCAATTACTTTTAAACGACCAACTATCTTAGTAGCAGAACATATACTAAGATGCATTAATAAAGACTTTCAATCTGAAAGTATAAGCACTAAAAAAATCAATGATAAAAAGAAATTTCAAGCTTCTTTTATAAAATTATCGGATATTTATAGAGATTTTATAAAAAAATATATTGATGATGATGACGCAATTAATTATATTAATAAATGTTTTTCTGGAATTGATTCCGTTATAGAAGCAAATCCAGAAGGCTTTGAAAAATCAATAAACGAGATAATTATCCATATTGAAAAATATCTAACAAGATATCAGGAAAGATAATATGAAAATAGCTATAGTGCCAGACATTCATCTTGGAAGCAGGTCTTTTGGCAAAGATTCTCCAGATAAATTAAATTCTAGGATACAAGACCAACTTGATTTAATGTATTATGTTTACGATAAATGTTTAAACAATAAAGTAGGTAGAATGATTTTGCTTGGGGATATTTTTGACAAAGAACATCCAGAGCCAGCTCTTATTTCCGAATTTTTTAAATGGTTAACTAAATGTACAGATAGTTTTAATGTAGATATCATATTAGGAAATCATGATTTTAAAAGAGTTGGCAATAAAGCAATTTCAATATTAGACACAATTCCAGCGGCTAGAATTAAAAATTGCAATGTAATATTAGAAATTTGTACAAAAAAATATGATGATTTATCCATTACATACATTCCTTATTTCGATAGAAAAGAACTATCTTTTCAAAAAAACTCAGAGGCTGTAGACTTTATAGTAAAAAGTATAAATGAAAGTTTATCAATTAACAAATGCAATAAAAATATTGCACTTGGGCATATGGCAATTGAAAAAAGTATTTATGTTGGAGAGGAAATAGAAGATGAGTATAATGAAATATTTTTACCAACTTCTGCATTTAAATTATTTGATTATACTTGGATGGGGCATATTCATGATGCTCAAATTTTAAATAGAAAACCTTTTGTGGCTCATCTTGGTTCCTTAGACCGTTATAGCTTTAAAGACAAAGATAAATTTATATGCATATATGATTCTGAAACAAATTTATTTAAAGATTATAAATTGCCATGCAGAAATCTAGTTGATGTTTCAATTGTTGTGCCTAGTGACGTTACAAATACAAATGATTATGTAAAAAATGAAATAAATAAAATAGAACAAGAAACATTACAAGGGGCAATCTTAAGAATAAAGATAGATATAGAATCTTCAGAGGCTGATTCTTTATCTAAAAAAGATATATTATCATTATTTAGTTCAATGAATATTCAGCATGTAACAGAATTAACTGAGAGAAAGAAAGTAGCTATAGTAGAAACAAAAGTTGATATAGATGAAACAACAAATCCATACAAGGCAGTTGACAAGTTTATGGAAGTTGTTGATATTAATAATGATTTTAAACAACAAATAAGTAATGCGTGCAAGGACATAATCAAGGAGCTTTATCAATAATGCGACCAATACGTTTATCTTTAAAAGATTTTACAAATCATGCAGAATCAGATATTGATTTTTCAATATTGTCTCCAGCAACATTAATTATTGGAATTGAAAATGGATCAGAAAAAGCAAGCAATGCTGTTGGTAAGACTAATATTTTTAATGCAATAAAATATGTCTTGTTTAATTCACGAATTTCTAATGAAAAAAACAAAGTAATAAGAGATGGTACTAAAAAATGTACAGTAGAATTTACATTTGAAATTAAAAATGAAACATATAAAATAGAAAGATTTAGAACAAGATCTTCGCAAGGAGTTCAATTATTTAAATTTATTGAAGATAAATTTGTCGATGTTTCTGGAAAAACCTCATCAACTACAGACCAAATGATTCAAGATATATTGGGGATAAATGAGCAAACATTTGAAAATAGCTCATATTTAAGGCAAAATGACTATTCTAGAAAGAAAATTGATACATTAGCAGCGGCAACACCAGAGGATAGAAAATCAATTATTATTGATTTGTTGCAACTTAATATGTGGAATAAATTTGAAAAAAAAGCGAAAGATATTAGAGACGAAGCGAATATTGAATTTTCAAAATCAAATAGTTTAATCCAATCGCTGGGAGATCCAGAAACAGAAATTGCAATAAACCAACAAAAAATTGAAGAAATAAGTTCAATAATGCCGGTTATTGAAAATAATATTTTAAAATTATCATCATACATAAATGATAAAAAAGAAATAAAATCCAAATTATCAAACTCAATATCAAATGAATATCCATTATTGCAAACAAAATTAAAGAATGAACTATCTTCAAAAAATAATATAATTAAAGATATTGCAAATTTAAATTCTCAAAAAATAAGATTGGAAAGCGAATGCTTATCATTAAATAACAAACTAAATGATAATAACCAAAAATTATCATTATATGAAAAGCAAAATCAATCCACGGAAAAAACTGATGAGCCAACAGATAATTTGCAAGAAATATTGGATATTATATCGAAATTAAAAGCAAATATAAGAGATAATAGATCTCAACTTATGATTGTTAATAAGCCAATACCAGATGGAGAATTTTGCCAGGAATGCGGAACCGAATTATCAAATGATTTTAAGCATAATTCTCAAGATAAAAAGGACCAAAAAGCAAAAGAATTAATCGAATTAATTCAAAAAGATGAATCGGAATTAAAAATTTATTCAAATAATAAAACCATAATTGAAAATAAACAATTAAAATATAATCAATATATTGAAATTATAAATAGATTATCATCTTTAATTTCTTTAATCAAAAACCAAAATGAAGAGCACCAAAAGTCTTTAGAAAGCAAAAATAGTTTAATTAGTTCATGCCTTTCTGATATTTCTATAAAAAATTCTTCGTTGGAAGAATGCAATAAAAATATTTTGAATATAAATGAAAAAATGGAAAAGATAAATAATAATAAAATAGAAGAAGAAATAAAAATAATAGACCAAAATATTAAAGAAAAACAAAAAGAATTATCGCAACAACAATCCAATTTATCTTCCAATGTTTATCAACTAGGACAACTAAAAGCTACCTTACAGCGATGGCAAGAAGACCTAGATAAAATTGATAAATATAAATCAGAAAGAAAGACTCATCAAAATAAATTCAATTTATATAAAGCCGTAGTATCATGTTTTAATTCATCTGGCATTCCAGCAATGATTATTCATAATGTGCTTGGGACTTTGCAAACAGAGACAAACAAGATATTGGATCAATTAAAGCCAGGGATACAGCTTAAATTTATTGTAAATAAAGAAAAAGATGATGGAACGAATACAGATACTTTAAATATAGTTTATTATATTAATGGGGTTGAAAAAGATTTTAGTGATTTATCTGGAGGGCAACAAGCTTCTGTTGTATTATCAATGAAGTTTGCTACTGCCGAAATAGTTAGAAACAGATGTGGTGCAGATATTCAAATTTTATTGCTTGATGAAGTTGACCAAGCTTTAGACGAACAAAGTGTTGAATCTTTTTATGAAATTTTACATCGCCTTAGTAAAGATATAACAATACTCGTCATTACTCATGATAAAGAATTGAAAAATAGATTCAAGTCTTTTATCGTTGTAAATAAAAATGGAGAAGCATCTTATGCGGAGGCAGTAAATGAATAAATCTAATCTTATTGCAATAAGTGGCAAACTTAGACATGGAAAAGATACTTTTGCAAATATTATTGTGGAAGAATTAAATAATTTAAATTTTAATAAAGAAATTTATAAAACCGCCTTTGCTGATCAAGTAAAAGAAACTTTGCTATCAATGTGCCCAACTCTTGATAGAAAACATGTTTTTGGTCCAAGCGAATTTAGAGATATTATTTTACCAAACTGCATTGATAAAATTACTGGGAAGCCATTAACAATAAGAAATGCTTTGATTCAAATAGGAGCCATGGGAAGAGAATGGAATAAAGATTTTTGGGCTATGGCTGTTCTTAATAAACTTCAAAATAATAAACTTATGATAATTACAGATTGTAGATATTTAAATGAAAAAGAAAGCATAGAAATGTGTGGAGGAAAAGTAATTAGAATAATTAGGCAATTAGATAACAACTGTGCTTTAAATCATCTATCTGAAACAGATTTGGATAACGCAAATTTTGACGATTATGTTATAAATGATACAATCGATAATTTACATAAACAAGCAATTAAGATGATAAACAAATATATCTTGTAATGAAAACCTGTTCAAAATGCAAACATAAAAAAAATATAGATCAATTTATTGGAAATATTCCAAACAAAATTACAAGTCAATGTAAAAAATGTAGAGATATTAAAAGATTTAATAATATTAAAAATAAAACAACTATAGTAAATTATAGAATTAAAAACAAAGAACATAATTTGCAAAAATGCAAAGAATATTATGGAAAGAACAAAGAAAAGATTTTAATAAGAACAAAAGATTATCAAGAAAACAATAAAGAACAAATAATTATTAAAAACAAAGCCCACAAAATTCAAAATAAAGAATTATATTTGTGGAGATTTGCAAAAAGAAGAGCAAAAGAAAAGAATATATTATTTAACCTTAATGTTGAAGACATTTTAATTCCAGAAATTGATCCATATTTAGAATACCCTTTATATAGAGATGGAAAAGTTTCAGAAAATATTCCATCTATAGATAGAATAAATAATAATTTAGGATACATCAAAACAAATATTATAGTGGTTAGTCAAAAAGCAAATCGCATAAAAAATAATTTGTCATTGGCTGAAATAAAATTAATTGCAAAAAATTATGATAATATTGGAATTGAATCTGAAAAATCATATTATAAAAATAATATATTAATTGAAGCAAGAAAAAGATCTAAAAAATTAAATTTAGATTTCAATTTAGAATTAGATGATATTATAGTTCCAGATGAATGCCCCCTACTTAACATTAAATTATTTACAGGAAGCAATAAGCCAATAGCTAATTCTCCAACATTAGATCGCATAGATAATAATTTGGGATATATTAAAGGAAATGTTAGAGTAATTTCTTTAAAATCAAATATATCTAAATCAAATTCTACCAAAGAAGAATATCTTTTATTTGCAAAAAATTTAGAAAATATAGTGAATAATAGATATTATATGTAATGGCTATACAAGTAACAATAACTCCATCAACGGAACAATTTATAAGTGGAATACCAAAAACTGTAGTTATAACTACAGACGTTCCATCAATGATTTTTTATACTGTAGATGGCTCTGAACCAACTACTTCATCTGAAGTATATATTTCTACATTATCTTTGCCTACACATAATGCAAGTGCTGTATTAAAAGTATTTGCAACTAATGGCGTTGATTCAAGCGATATAATAGTAAAATTATATTCTCCAAAATTAACGAATGCTAGAGTGTCACATGCAAAAGCAGAAGTTCTTGATTTTAATGTGTTCGCTAATTTTGGTTCATCTGGTGGTCCTCCTCTAGTCCTATATAGCCAACCAAGCGACACTCCTATGGAGGCAGCAGCCGTTCCAAATGTAGATGAAGATGGATATGGATCAGATCCTACTAAATATCCTATGCGGGGATATGACCAACCAATACCTGTTTATGATCTTTTACGTTCCGATTCAAATTATCTTGGCGAAATGGGAAAAGATATTGGAACAATGCCTCCTCAAGCCAAAGTAATATACGTCCCACCACCGCCAGAAGAATCTTCATTAAATAAAGCAACCTATGACCCAAGGGCACTTGTTACTTTTCATGATGGTACAAAGCCTAATGATAATGAAGACACAATATTTAGAGCATATTATAATGGTGAAGATTTAACAAAATCTATGTATGGTAGTGCTCTTGGAACAACAGCAGCAAAAGATGGAGACTTTGCACCAAATGGATCATTATTAAATTATCATTTTAATTGCAAAGATAATACGGTTACTTTTTATTATAGAGATTCCAGACAAAATAGATGGCTTATTTCAAAAGAAAAAATAAAATCCACACCAATTCCATTGGATCAAAGAAATGCTTTGTATAACTTTATATCCCCTCCAATTGGTCACAATCACGTTTATAAATGGATTTTGTATAAGAGCACTAGAGTTATTTAATTTCAACTAATGAAATACCTAGACAAGACAACATTTTGTGATATAGTATCTCATTATGAATGAAATAAATACAGAAAAAACAAAAATAGAAAAAGTAGAATTGCCAGTTATCAGTTATAGCAAGCTGACAACATATAAAACGTGTAATAAATCTTATAAATTTGCTTATATAGATAAACTTCCAAGATTGGATAAGCCATATACTATATTTGGTCAATTTTGTCATAAAGCTTTAGAAGCATTCCATATAGAATATCTAAATGGGTCGAAAGAACCAATTGATATTATTATGCAAAAAAGTTTCCAGTCAGCAAAAGATGAATGGAAAGAAAAAATGACAAGCGATCAAATAAAAGAAGCATTTCAAATAATGCAAGATTATCTTAATATAATCTCAAATGGGGAGATGCCTAAAGTATCTAGTATTGAGAAAAAAATCTATGCTACAATTGACGATACGCTTATTCTTTATGGCTTTATAGACAGAATTCAAGTAGATGATGATGGGGTTGTTCATATAGTAGATTATAAAACAACAAAAGATGAAAGATTCTTAACTGATAGGACTCAATTACTGTTATATGCTTATACAGTTTATTTGGAGAATAAGGATATTAAAAAAATTAGAACATCTTATATTATGTTAAAACATAAGATGAAATTTTTAACAGCGGAGCACTCAGTTGATGAATTAATTGAAACTAAGGATAAGCTTTTACATACATGGGAAACGATAAAATCAGACAAGTTATATAGAGCAGCTCCAGTAGCATGGAAGTGTAAGAATTGCGATTATGTCTCTTCTTGTAAAGAAGGACAAAGATTAGTGTTAAAAGGTAAAAATTTCGGAGAAATAGATTGGTAAAAGGAGAAAAAATATGCCGATTTTAGAAACTGTAAGAATAGACGACTGCAAAAATGAAGTATTGTTTTCTTATAACAAGGAGAAAGTTGCAAGTATTATAGATAGTGTAGCAAGGGATATTGGCAAACATCATAAAATAAAAGGCAGCAGACAAGGCAAGGCTTCTATTGAGGCTGTAAAAATTGCAGCTAAAAAGGCTGTGCTAGAGAATGCTGGGCAACAATTATTGAATGATGCCTTTCAAGATATTCTATTTGAAACTAAATGGAAGCCATTTTCTCAGCCAGAAGTAAAAGATATGAATGTTACATTTGGATCATTTAGCGCAAAATTAACTATTGGATATTCCCCTGAGTTTGAGTTAACAAAATATAAGGATTTTGAATTTGCTCAACCAGAAAATTCTCCTAATAATGAAGCCTTATTTGATAAATTGTCGCAGAATATATGCAAGAATTTTGCCGAAACAAAATTATTTACAGAAAATGATTTTGTTCTTGCTGGTGATAAGGTAATAGTAGATTTTCATGCAACAATTAATGGTGAAGATTTTGAACATAATAAAGCTAGCGCAATAACCGTAGAAGTTGGGAAAGGAAAAACAGTAGATGGCTTTGAAGACAATTTAATTGGAATGCGCGTTGGCGAGGAAAGAGAATTTGATTTATCATTCAATGAAAATTTTCCAAACAAAACTTTTGCCGGAAAGATTATTCATTTCAAAGTTAATGTTGTTAATGCCGCCAGGGATGAGCCAGCAACATTTGATGAAGAATTAGCGAAGAAAATGAATTTTGATTCATTAGATTTATTAAAAGAAGATGTGATGAATCAAGCGGCTCAATATAAAAAAGAAATGGAATTTGGAAGCTTAAAGGTTACAGCGATTAATAACTTGATTGAATCAAATAATGTGCCAGTTCCAGAATGGATGATTTTGCAAACAAGTGAAAATACCGCAAAGATGCAACATAAAAACTTTGCATCATTATCCAACGATGAAAAGAAAGTTTTGTTTGATGAAACAAAAAGAAATATTTCCTTGGCATTTATTATTGAAGAAGTAAAAGGGCTGGAAGCAGAGACGGTTTTAACGCAAGATGAACTTTCAAGAATTTTGCATGAAAATATTTCAAAGATGCCAGAAAATATGCAAGCGGAATTGGTTAATGGAAAAAATTATGCTTTATATTCGAAGATTTTGAATGATATTCAAATAGAATATGTCATCAAGTGGGTTGTGGATCATTCTACAGTTGTAGCAAAAGGAGTTGAATAAAATGGCAAGAATAAAGAAAAATAAAGCTGACACGGGTGGTTTTCCAGAGAAATATTATAAAGTCCTTATGGGGTCTGGTATTATGGAAGATATGGATGCTTCAGATGAAGAAGCTTTGAGGAAAAGCGTTATTGAATCTGAAACCTCAATTGAGGAACAAGATCAGTTGAAAGAAGCAGATGAAAAATTGAAAGTGGCAAGAGAAGATGCAAAAACACTAGGCGGGGCATATAAAGATGCTACTAAGTTTCAAAATGCAAAAATTAAATATGCGCTACTTTGTCTTGACCGCATGGGAAAGTTGTGATACAATCAGCCATACGTACATGTAGTGGTAAGTTAGTTGTTAGTGTAATACTTCCAAAAGCAATTAATAATGATATTATATCAAAATTAAAACAAAATGGATTTATTTGTAAAGAAAGATTTCTGAAAAGTGGATTGCTCGTATTGGATAATGGCGACATAACTATAAACGGTACATTATCCAATCGAGCAGTTTCTATATATTGCAATTCTAAACATAGCGAAGAACATTGTAAAGAATTAGCCAATAAAACCATAGAATTAATCAAATCATTATAATCAAAAGTTCAAACTTCCTTGTGAATTTGAATGGAGAAAAACAAATGTCTAGATACATATCGTTACATAATCATACTATATTTTCTATTATGAATTCTATTATAAAGCCATCTGATTTGTTTAAAAGAGCGGCTGAATTAGAAATGCCAGCAGTTGGCATAACTGATAATTTTACAATGGCTGGCATTTATGATTCATATAAAGCTTATAAATCAACTAAGGTAAAATTAATTGCCGGTTGCCAATTCAACTTTGTTGATACAACAAAGCCTTATCTTGATTACAACCAAGATAATAAATTAAGCAAACCAAAAGAAAAACTAAAGAATATAGTTCTTATAGCTAAAAATGATATAGGCTATAAAAACATTCTACTTCTTAATAGAAAAAGCTTTGATTGTAAATTTGGCAAAATGCCACTTATTGATTGGAATAATTTACAAGAATATAGTGAAGGCGTTATTTGTTTAACTGGAGATGCTTGTGGTATATTAGGTACAAATATAAGCTCTGGAAACATTGATAAAGCAAGGCAAGACGCTTCTAAATTAAAAGAAATTTTTTCAGATAATTTAGGCTTAGAATTTGTTCCTAATAATTTGAAGTATAATGAATGCGATCAATTTGCAACAAATAGAAATTTATTAAAGATATCACAAGACCTTAGTATAAAGCCAGTAGCTGCTAGCAATGCAATGTATTTATATAAAGAGCAACATAAAGTACATGATTTACTATTAGCAATTAAAAATGGCAGGAGTTTGTCTGATAGCTCAAGACCAAGATTTGAATTTGAGCAATTATATCTACATACTGATCAAGAAATAATAAAATTCTTTTCAAGAAATTTTGGGGAAGAATTTGCAAATATATTATGCGATAATTCTTTATATTTTGCTGGCATGTGCGAAAAACCAAACTGGGTAAAACCAGAAGTTGTTACTGGAGATAAAGCTCAATTACCCACATTTCCAATAAAAGACTCAGATGATTATGACCAATTTAATAATTGGCTACCAAATATTGATGATAATATTAAAAATCTTGATACCGACCAATTATATATGCGCTTTAAATGTGAAAAAAATTGGGCTAAATATGTGCCACAAGATAAAAATGATATTTATAAGAAAAGACTAAGCGATGAATTATCAGTTTTTGAAAGTTTAGGATTTTCTTCTTATATGTTAATTACTGCAGACTTTATAGAATGGGCTAGAAATAACAATATTCCAGTTGGACCAGGACGAGGTTGTTTAACAAAAGACACTCTTGTTTTAACAGAAAATGGATTTAAAAATTTAGATGAAATTAATATTGGAGACAAAGTTTATTCCCATTCTGGGAAAATTCAAAATGTAATTAATAAATTTGAATTTAATATTGAAGATGAAAAACTACTAAAATTAAAAATTGAAAATTCATTTGGAGATATTGTTTTAACAAAAGACCATAAAATTTATGGATGTAAAAAAATAATTGAGAAAGTAGAAAAAGATTATAATTATGGCAACAAAATAATACATGAAAAACATGATAAAATAAAGTTTACAGACCCAACTTGGATTAAAGCTAAAGATTTAAATATTGGAGATTATATTTATTCAGCGTTTCCAGAAAGAAATGCATATAAATATGACTATATATTTGATTTGGCTAATTTCTGTAATGAAAAAGATGTAGTTGGAGATAAAATAATAATACGGAATAAAATTGTAAATGAATTTTCAATAAGAGATGTTTCTAGGAAAACAAATATATCATTTGAAATAGTTCGTAAAATTAAAAATAATATTATAGTTAATAAAAAATATGTTGAGGAAGTAACAGCGTATTTATTAAGTAATAACTTAAGTCTAGATAATTGGATTAATATTCCAAAATATAATATTACCTATATTAATAGATTTATTCCTTTAGATAATGATTTTTTGTATTTGCTTGGTTTATGGATAGGGGATGGTTGTATAAGATATAAACAAAAAAATGGCATAAATTATTCTTTCAATATAAATGAAGAAGATTCTATAAATGCAGTATATTCATTTTATAATAAATTAGGTTTTAATTTAACAAAAAGAACAAATGGAGTGAACGGATGCTGTTTTGATATTGGGACAACAATACTTTCAAATTTGTTCAAACATATATTCCCGTTCTATAAGAACGAATCTAAAACTAAACATTTGCCATCTTTTTTTAGAAAATTAAATGATGATCAGCTTTTATGCTTGGTAAAAGGAATAATAGATAGTGATGGGCATGTAGATGGAAATAATGAATCAATTAAAACAATAAGTTATCAGTTGGCAAAAGAATTAAAAGAAGTATTTAATAAATTGCATATTGTATGCGGAATATTAGTTTCAAAAGCTGAGACTTTACATGGAAGAAACAATTCTAAATGTTATCAAGTTAGGTTCTCCGGCATAAATACACCACTTAAAATAAAATCTATTTTTGGTAATGGCTATTATAGTAAAATAATAGATATTAAAGAATGTAATGACAATAAAGTATATGATATAACAGTAGAGAATGATAATTCTTATCTTACATCGTCTGGCGTTGTTCATAATAGTGTTGGTGGTAGTTTAATTGGATATCTGCTTGGAATCCACAGAGCGGATCCAATTAAATATGGACTAATCTTTGAACGCTTTCTTAATATGGAGAAAAAAGCTTATCCAGACATTGAT
Source organism: Bacteroidia bacterium (assembly GCA_049318585.1). Taxonomy (GTDB): domain Bacteria; phylum Bacteroidota; class Bacteroidia; order UKL13-3; family UKL13-3; genus JAAFJM01. The sequence continues at coordinate 30,106 of JBMOGB010000001.1, forward strand.
AACGATTTTGATTCAGAAGGAAGAGAAAAAGTTCTTGATTATGTAACAAATAAGTATGGCAAAGATTATGTTGCTCATGTAAGTAACTTTATTACATTTACTCCCAAAGTAGCCATTACGGACATAATTACAAGTTTAGAAATTGGTGGGTCCAGGAAAGATGCGTTTAGAATTGCTAAGAATATAACTGAAACAATAGACGCTGGATCAAAGAATTTAAAAGATGCAATTAATAGTTCCAAATTACTTGCTGAGTTTGTAAAAGAGCATCCAGAAATTATAGAATATGGAGAGCCTTTACTTGGAACAATTAGAAGTTGGGCAACGCATGCCGCTGGAGTTGTAATTGGTAAATATGAATTACCAGGTTTAGTACCGTTAAGATTAGATGATAGTGGGGTTGTTGTTCTTGAATGGGAGAAAGAAAGAACAGAAGAAAATGGATTGGTAAAGATCGACTTTCTTGGTCTTGAAACTTTGAATATAATCAAAACTACAAACCAAATAATCTATGATATTAATAGCATAGAAGCTCCAAAAGAAATAGATTTTGATCTTGAATATAAAGAAGTATATGATTTAATTACAAATGGAAAAACTCTAGGGGTATTCCAGCTTGGGGCTTCTGGCGGAACAATTGGGCTTTGCAATATGACAGAACCAAAAAATATAGAAGATATTGCTGTTATTAACGCTTTAACAAGACCTGGAGTTCCAAATGATATTAAAATGTCATACATAGATAGAAAATTTGGAAGAGAGAAAGTAGTAATACCGCATTCAAATCTTGAAAGAGCGGTAAAAGCAACATTGGGTTATTGCATTTTTGAAGAATCATTCATGTTTTTAGCGCATGATTTTTGCGGATGGGACTTGCAAAAATCTGATAAAATGAGGAAAATATCTAAATTAAAAGCAAAAGGAAAACAAATTTTAAAGGAGCTTGAGGAAGAATTTGGAACTAGTGCTGTTAATCATTCTCATGTTAAGCCGGAATTTGCTAAAAAAATATGGGACGAATGGGTTATTCCACTTTCTGGATATGCTTTTAATAAATCACATTCTTTATTATATTCAATGACTTCATTGCATACTGCTTATTTAAAAGCTTATTATAATAATGAATTTTTAACGGCTAATTTAATTTCAGAATCTAAAAGCAATTCTCCAACTGCTAAAGATAATATATTAAAAATTCGTCATGAACTTAGGAAATGTGGAGTTAAAATATATTCTCCAGATATTAATAAATCATATGATACATATAGGCTTATAAACAAAAATTCTTTAATTACTGGAATTTCTTCTTTGCATGGAATAAAGTCTCCTCCAGCAGAGAATATAATGCTTAATAGACCGTTTAGTAGCTTTGAAGATTTTCTTATTAGAACAGATAGTTCAAAAGTAAGATCTCCAGTAATTCAAGCACTTGCCGCTTGTGGCGCTTTGGATAGTTTTAATTTACCAAGAAAGACAATGTATTTGTATTGTAGCGATTTAAGATCAAAATATAAAGCATGGAATATAAAAAATCCAGGGAAGAAATTTGAATATACATTACCAAAAGATGAATGGAATATTGGAGAAATGAGAGCAATGGAAGTTCATTATCTTGGCGAAGCATTTTCTGGAACAAAACAAGATTCATTTCCGAAGTTATTTTCTGGACATAATGCTGTATCAAGCATAAAAGATTTAACAAGCAAACCAGAAAAAACGCAAGTAGTAATTGAAGGTGAAGTAATAGATATGTTTACTTTCAAGGTAAAAAAACAAGATAGCAAAATATTTGGGCAAGAATGTTGCAAAATATTAATTGAAGACCTTAGTGGTCATCAAATTAGTATGGTATTTTTCCCTGATAGCTTTAGAAAGTTTCAACATTTATTTGATGATACTTTGGGCAACAGTAAATTTGAAAAAGGATTTGGAATAAGAGTGTCTGGACAAACAAGTAAATTTGGGAATGAAACATCCATTATAGGATCTGATATATACGGGCTATTTGCGCCTATAGATAAGCCATCAGATTTAGACCCTAAAAAAATCGAGCTTTCAATTACAAGGAATAAAAAAGTAAAAGAAATTACAAATGAAGACATTATTGATGAATTATCATTAATAATATCTTCTAATTAGAGTTATATATATAATATATTATTTCAAAGGAGGAAATATGAATTGTCAAGAATGTGGAGCACATATACCGCCAGAATTTAAATCATGTTTAGTTACAAATACTTGTCCAGCATGTAATGGCAAGATAATGAGTGGAGATTTAAAAGAGCTTATTAATTCATTAGCGGAAGTCATGGAACAGATGCCAAATAACCCGCAAGGAATCGCTTGCTGGCTAGTTTCTAGTTATAAAATGGATAAAATAAATAATTATGATCCACCAAAGCAACATGTTTCAAAAAAAGTAGCCAATATAAATACCAATGGGACTAATTCTGACAAGCAAAAAGCAGCAGAAGCCTTCTTAGCAAGAGCTGGCGTTAATATAGAAGACATCCCAGAATATGCGTCAAAGAAAAAACGTGTAGCCCCAGCAGTAGTCAAAAATGATGACTATATGGATGATGAAGATTATATGGACAAAGTTCCTTTTGATGAAGGATTTGAAGACATAGACGAAGTTGATAAGATGATGTTATCAGGAAATGGTGATTATATTTCTGAAGATGAAAAAGATCAAATTGCCGAAATGGTTCAAAATTCTAAATTTGGCTCAGAAAAAAATCCAACAATCTTAGCCCTAATGGATGCTCAAAAGCAAAGGCGTGAAGATATAAACAATGGAGTTAGCGCAACCGACGCAAGGGGCAAATCAGCTGGCTTTAGAAGATCAGGTTAAAAATGTTTAGAGTAATAGATAATAAAAAAGTAGATATGACAAATGAGGAATATAATGATTATATAAGAATTTGTAAATCATATGATAGACCTCACTTCAAAGGCGAAGAATTATTTAAAGATTTATTTGAAACGAATGAAACTGGTAAAATTATATATATAAAAAGTTTAAATAATAGGCAATTTACTTTTGAAGTAATATTTTTCATCATGAATTTAATGCAAAATCAATGGCTTAGAGTAATGACAGAAACAGTAGCTGATTTTATGAAAGTTTCATCAAAAAGAATTGATGAAAAAATATTAGAACTTGATAAAATAATTGAAATGAATAAGAAACAATAATTAAGTCAATCATAACCACACACATACACATACACACACATGGATAAAGAAAATACAGAAAAATTTATGAAAACAATAGACGATTTTGGATTATCATCAGTAGACAATGAAAAATTTTCAAATGATTTAAAAGAATTAAATGATATATCAAATTCATTGCCTAAAGATAATGTTTATTCAAGCGAAGATTGTTTAAGATTAGAACGATTATGCCTACGAGGGATGAATATATGCGATTATTGGACTCCTATTATACATATTGTTCTTTCTGAAAAAGAAGCTGAAAGAGATGCCACTAGAGGCAACGCATATATACACGCTGGAAAAGAAGGCTCAAAAATAACTGTTGAAATGAGAAAGGCATTAGCGGACACTAATATTACCTATAATAATATAAGAGTTATAACTGAAAAGATAAAAGGAATTAAGTTATTTTTTGATAAAAAAAGAGACACGTTAAAATCTGCAATATTTGTTTTTAGAGATCAAATAGTTGCATATAAACTATCTGATAAAGGCATTGAAGGCGAAAACATGGAGAATTGGTAATAATTATGGACAATATAGATAGAGTTAAACCATTTTATAAAGTAACAGTAAAAGTAAAGAATAAACATAAAGCCTTTTGGGTAAATGTTTTAGAATTAGCTTCTTCCTTTATTCATCTTAAAGGAGCTGAAATTGAAGAAACCAGCAATGCTGGGACACTAGAAGAAGCTAAAGCCTTGTTAGAGACAAATAACCAAGTGGAAAAATACTATCCTTGGGACTCGGTAGTTGAAATAGATTTGAAAAGATTTCTAAAGTCAACACAAACGCAGTAGAATAGACTACTGATTGTAACTCGATAAGCCAATAACAATCATAATAAAGGAGATTAAAATGGCAAAATATGGAGAAGTAGATTGGGATGATAACTTGGCGTCAGATAAAAGAAACAATAAATTTGATAGAGATAAGATGTTGCTTCTACAAGACGGAATGACAGCAGTAAGAGTTCTTATGGAGAAACCGTTTAGATATTTCTTTCACAAAGTAAAGTTTGAGAATGATGCTAATTCATTCGGAAGAAATGTTAGGTGTTCAACAGATAGTTGCCCTCTATGTGCGAAAGGAGACCAACAGAAGGTTAAGTATTTAGTTGGAGTAGTTGTCCGTAAAACAAAAGAACTAAAATACTTTGAATTTGGTACTGGTATTTATAATGGTATCAATACTATTAGAAGTAATATGGAAGGTTTCAGAAATGTTATTGAATACGATTTGAATATTGTGCGTAATTCTAAAGGAACGCCAGCTAACTTTTATAGTGTTCTTCCTGGAAGAATGAGTCCACTATCAGCAGATGAAGTTGCTATGGCAGAGTCAATTGATAAAGATTGGATGGTAGATTATTGTAAACCAATTTCGCCAGAAGAAGTAACGAATACTATGGAACGTATTTCTAGGTGGATTGATAAGAACAATAAGCCAACAGAAGACCAAGATGCCGCTGCTAGAGCTAAACAAAAGAAGTCACAGAGCGATGACGATGATACAGTATCAATTAATGATACAGCTCTAACATTCAAAGTATTAAAGAAATAGTTATATAATCCTTAAGAATCATAACAAGGGAGGTTTGCCTCCCTTGTTTACTTTAAGGAACACATGCGATTAATTGTTGGGCTTGATATAAGCACATCTACTATTGGTTGGGCTGGTTTATTTGTTGAGAACAAGCAAATAAAAAATGTAGTATATGGATATTACAAACCATTAAAAAATAAAGATGATAAAATAAATTTTCTGTTACAAACAAAAAAAGATATTCTTAACTTAATAAAAAATCTTATTATTAAAGATCAAATTATTGATGATATAAAAATTTGTGTTGAAGATATTTTATTATTTACAAAAAATACCACAGCAACAACAGTTACTTCTTTAGCCGCTATAAATAGAGTGTTGTGCGTTTCTTTATATGAAGATTATAACAACGTATCTCTTTTACCAGTTCAAACAATAAGAGCCAAATTAAGAAGAGTAGTTAATAGTGAAATTACTATATCAAAAGAATTAGTACCAGAAACTGTTGAAAAAATTATAAAAAAATATGATAGCAATTGGGCGTTTGAATACCAATTGAATAAAAAAGGCAAGATGATAATAGAAAATTATGATAAAGCTGATGGTATTGCTGTAGCTTTATCATTTGCTTATATAAATAATTATTTGGAGGACTCTAATGACAAGAAACGAAGCGGAAAAACTACTAGGACTAAGTAGTGATTATAATGATGAGGCTTTAAAAAAAGCATTTAAAAAATTGGCATTAGAATATCATCCAGATAGAAATAAAGATCCTGGCGCTGAAAGTAAATTTAAAGAAATAAATCAAGCATTTCAAATTTTAACTGGTAAAGATAAGCCTGAAGATGAAATGTTGAATAATTATTCAAGCAATGGAGTTATTGAAGATTTATTTTCAGGGTTTGCTGCTAACTTTTTTGGTGGACACAATGTAAATTTTAGACAAAATAAGCAACATCAAATTATGTTAGAAGATATAGAACTACCAGTAAAAGTATCATTTGAAGAATCTGTTCTTGGATGTGTAAAAAAACTACCATATAATTTAAAGCATATATGTGATAAATGTGAGGGGCACAAAATTGATCTTTTAAAAAGAAATACTTGTCCAGATTGCCATGGTAAAGGAATAACTCATAAAACAATTGGAGGAAATAATTTTTTCAGAGTTGAACAGGCTACTTGTATAAAATGTTTAGGCACTGGTATGTTAGGTGAAAAATGTTTACATTGTAATGGAATGGGTTTTTTATCAGAAAATGCAAGTATAAATGTAAAAATACCACCTACTGGAGACAAACGAGTAAGAATCCTTGCAAAAGAAAAAGGCAATAAATTTAAAAATTTTGCAAGTTCATTGATTATAAATGTAGAACCAACAATTGAAGGGACTGGAAAATATGAAGGCTATTATATAGATGGTAAACATGTAAAATCTTCAATAAGCGTTGAGCTTGACGTTTTATTGTTTGGCGGAAAATATATTATAGCTACAGTTGATGGAAAAGAATCAGAAATAGTAATACCACCAATGACAAAAATTTTAGATGAAATATTTATACAAGATAAAGGAGTTGTTGACAATAAACCTGGTAAACATATAGTTATGATAGATGTAGTATATCCAAATAAAGAAAAAATTGGAGAAGAATTAAAAATTGCATTACAAAATGCTTATAAAGAATAAGATGGATAGCGAAGAATATTATATAAAAAATAAAGAAAAGAAAAAACAAGATTCAAGAGATTATAATATAAAAAATAAAGAAATTATAAGCGAAAAGAAAAAAAATTATAATATAAAAAATAAAGAAAAAATTTCTACATATATGAAAGAATATAGAGAAAATAATAAAGAAAAATTAAAAAAAAGCAAAAGCGAATATGGGCAAATAAATAAAAATATAATTTCTTTACATAATTTAGAGGCAAGGCATAATAATGTAATAAAATATTTATGTAAAAAAGCTAAGGAAAGAGCTAAATTAAAAAATATTGAATATGATAATAAAATAGAATCTTTTTTAAAAGATGCTTATCAAGAAAATAATTATTGTAGATGTTTCAATGTATTAATGTTAATTAATCGAGAAAAACATCAAATAAATTCAATAACTATTGATAGGGTTGATCCTTCTATTGGATATAGTATAGGTAATGTTCAGCTTATATGCTATAGAGCTAACTCTATAAAAAATTGCGCAAATATAAATGATATTGAAAAAATAATTAATTTTATGGGAAATTTAAAATATAAAAAAATAGAAAAATATAAAATAACTTCTGAGATTGTAAAATGGGCTAAACTAAAAGTTTCAGATTTAAAGCGAAGAGCTAAAAATAAAAATCTAAAGTTTGATTTAGATTATGATGATATTATAAATATAATTCCATATAATTTTAAATGTCCAATTTTGGGGTTTGATTTAAAATTTAGTTCAATAGATAGGATGTTAAGACCCAGCATAGATAGAATTATTCCAGAAGAAGGCTATGTAAAAAATAATATACAATTGATAAGCTTAAAAGCAAATTCTATAAAAAATAATGCCTCAATTGATGAATTAAAACAAGTTCGTGATTATATGTTGAAATATACAAAAGGAAGAAAATAAAATGGCTAGAACTAAAGCGGTAGATGTTACAGCAACAGACATATCAGATTCTCTTCAAATTTTTGATGAGATGGAGAAAAGTTATTCTGCATTTAAATCAAAAAATACAGTTATAGATTGTATTGATACTGGGTCACCAGCATTGAATAATGCGATTGGCATTAGCGGATTTCCTAGAGGAAGAATTGTCCAAGTATATGGAACGCATGGCTCTGGCAAGTCATTCTTGACCATAAATTGTGTAAAGCAGATGGTAAAAAATGATCCAACTGCAACTTGTATTTGGTTTGATACAGAAAGAAGTTTTAATTATGTTTGGGCAAAGAAAATGGGTGTTTGGGATGAAGACCCAAAGAAAACAAATATTAGAGTGTTAAAAGGGGCTAGGGGAGTTGAAATCTTTGAAAAAATTGTTGGGAAAATTAAAAAAGACAAATTTGGTTCAAAGAAAGTTCAAAATGGGATTCTTGATTTTGTAAAAGAAGGTAAAATAAATTGTCCCTTGATAGTAATAGATTCATTGGGAGCTATTATATCTCCTAGAGAAGAAGACGCGCCTGTTGGTGGATTTACTGTAGGCGCACTTGCTGGGTTTTTAACTGCAGAATTAAAAAGAATGTCAGGAGCTATTGAAGAAGCTAATACATGTCTAGTATGTATTAATCAAGTTAGACAAAGTTTAGATGCAGGAGCATATGATGATCAATTCCATTTTCCTGGTGGCGAAAGCTTAAAACATCAAATGAGTTTAAATTTATATGTTGAAAGAAGAACTAGTGCCGATGATGTAATTTGCACTGAAGAAAAAAATAAAAATACTCTTATCGGACAAAAAGTAAAAATTGTTGTAAAAAAGAATAGATTTGCTCCAACTCCTAGAACTTGTGAAACAACGTTACTATTTACTGAGGGCGCTGGATATGATTCTATTGGAATTGTTGATGTAGAATTAGAAGTAATTGATATAGCTTCATCTAAAGGTTTAATAACTGGAGGAGGCGCTTGGTATAATTTTAATAATGAGAAGTTTCAAGGAAAAAAGAAACTACAAGAGTATCTAAAAGCTAACCCAAAAATTATGGACGACTTAATTTCGTCTGTTAATACAGCTTCTAAAACAATAGTTGTTGATGAAGTTGAAGAAATTTTTTCTGACTCGGAGGAATAAATGGCAACATTAACATGTACTAATAGAGGCTGTATGAAAACAACAAGCGATTCATTATTTGACCAAACAATAAATGAAATCATTTGTTCTGAATGTGGCAAAACAATTACTGGCATTTCTGATTTTACAAAAAGATCAATGATTGGTCTTGGAAAAGTTCAAAAGAAGTTTTCTAAAGTAGCTTTTGTTGTAAATTGTCAGAAATGTCAAAAAACAGCTCAGCCAAAAATAAAAGATGATTCTTTTATTTGTTTCTTTTGTTCTGAACCACTTAATTTAACCAAACCATTTGCTAATGCTTTTAAAGAGTATTTGAAAACTAAAGTTAATGAATAAAAAAGAAAAAACTGCTAATTTAGAAAAATTTATTGAGCTTTCTGCTTCTTGGCTATTAAAACCAGAAGCGGAAATACAATATAATTATTTGTTATCTAGAGTCCCAGAAAATAAATTTAAACAATTTAAGTTTGGGTATATGCCAAGCTCAACTGAAGCATTAACAATGTTTTCAGACGAATATGGCTGTATGACTAAATCAGATCCAGTAAAAACATTAATTGATTGTAATTTAATTTATTTGACTGATAAATATAATAAGATAACTTCAGCTTTAAAATATCACCAATTATTAGTTCCATTTTATGATATGTATGGATGCCCAATTGCTATTGCTGGAAGAACTTTGTTATCAGAAGATGATAGGAATGAAAAGAATATCAGCAAATATAAAAATACTCCATTTGAAAAAAGAAGGCATTTGTATGGGCTAAATTGCTCTTATAAAAATATTATTAAGAAAAACTATGCTGTGGTTGTAGAAGGACAATTTGACTTTATATCAGGCTTTATAAATGGAATAGACAACATAGTAGCTTTAGGTGGCAGTAAATTATCTTTTGAACACATAGCTTTATTAAAAAGATTTACAAATAATTTTTATATGCTATTAGATAACGATGAGGCTGGGCAACATGGATTTGAAAAAATAAATAAATCTGCATCAAAATATGATATAAAAATTAATAAAATAATTTTACCAGATGAGTTTAAAGATCTTGATGAATTTTTAAAAGTTAATAAAATTCATGATATTAGAGACTTGAAATGAATATAACCCTTGAAATCAATATAATTATTATATTTCCTATTACATCTAGTTTCTTCAATTGACCCTTCGTAAATATAGTCACAAGCTTTTATAGCTGCTTTATTACTATATCTTAGAGTATATAATGGTTTTTTAGAAATTCCAATTGGTAATCTTTTATATATTTTTGTTTTATAATCCACTATATCTCTTATAGAGTTTACAAAAGAAAGTGATGTAGAAGCAAATGTCAAATGAAATTCTAAATATTTATATCTATATATTTGAGAGCTTCCATCTGCCGCTAAAAAGCCAGATATGAAAAATGGGATCATATTCTTTGGTAATCTTGGAAAAATTATCTTATCACTTTTATTGCTAACCAACCCAAATTCATCTCTTAATTCATTACATAATCTTTTACTACATATGTTAATAGATATAGCATTTTCTGATCGTTCATCTCTTCTTATCTTCAATTCTCCCCCAAATAACTTATTAACTTTTTCTAAATTATCTATGTCTTGTAAGCTTGAGTATATAGTTATATGAGTTTTATCTACATGCCCATCTCCAAAAATAAGTCCTAAAACAAAACATTTTTCTGGCGTAAAATCTAGGAAGGTAAAATTACTTGGCACTTTCGTATTGGATATTAATTTCTTTGGTTTTATCCCATTCTTATTTAGTGTATATACTACTGCATATTGGCTAACTCTTAATTGATTAGCTATATCGTTAGTTGGAATATTATTTTCATGCAGTTTTATTATTTTACATGCATCTTCTTTTGATATAATTTTATTTTTATGCGCTATTTCTCTTAAGTGTTTTTTATTTTTTAATAAAATTCTTACTACCCCATATGTTGCACTAAGTTCTTTAGCTATAGTTCTTATAGATTTCTTTTCATTTAAATATAAGTTAATTGCTTTATCTTCATCATATTTTAATTTTTGATTATTGTGGCATTCTTTTGGCTTTCTTAGCTCTATATTATTTTTGTTTAATATTTTTGTTGTGGTTTTTCTATTTATTAAAAATTTTTTGGATATATCAATAATAGATTCTTTTTTAGTTATATAAAGATTTATAATTTCTGATATTTCTTGAGGAGTTAGTTTTATACCCATACTATGATATCAGAATATTAATATAAACTATTGGAGAAAATTATGCGTGACAGAAATTCAAATAGGTCTGACTTCTATCAACATTTAATAATGGAGGTAAGTGTTTGTCCTTTCGTTTTAAATGATTTATCTTCTGCTCAAGGGATGACATATAGAATAAAGCCAGCGACATATGATGAACAATATTTGGATTTAAAAGATAAATTAAAGAAAAGAATGTGGGAATTAATAAACTTAGGATTAACTGACAGACAGAAGCAAGTAATTGAATTATCTATGGCGGGATTTACACAAAACGAGATAGCAAAAAAGTTAGGAATAAATCAGACTAGTGTTCATAAAGTATTAAAAGGTAACATAGATTATAAAAATGAAAAAAAGAGATATGGCGGAGCATTTAAAAAAATTACTAAATTATGTCAAATAGACCCTGAAATACAAGAGATATTAGTGCAAATTCAAGAAGTTTGTGAATATTTAGAATTGTAACTTATATTAATCATATAATTTTAATATATATATATTAGCTAAATATGGCAATCAAATCATATAAATTTGCATAATGGAGGATTGATGGAAAAATATACCATTGACTTTGAAAGACTAGACAAAAACCTTAATAAAGCTAATAGAATAAAGCTTGCTGACGTACATAATCGCATTGAAAAAGTTGGATTTGGAGTTGTTCGATTTATGGACGACAGAAATAAAACTAATTTATGGCAGGTTGTAGATAACGAGTATATTGTAGCCATGTATGATGAGCCACAATTAGAAGCTACTAGTTCTTGGTCTATTGAGTCTGATAAATTAAATAAAAACGCAACAATTTTTTATAAGAACACTCCAATAAAAAGCTTGGCTTTTTCAGAGTTGGGAATTAAAGAAGCAGAAATAAATACGTTTAAAACTATTCTTCCTGAAAGATTAGCTAATAATAGAGAATTAGTTAGGTCTATGGTTAATAGTTTAGATGGCGATTATAAAGACGAATTACTAACCAAATATCCTGAGCTAAAATAACGGTGAATTATGATAACAAACCCAAGAGATGTATTAAAAGCTGCGAGCCAATTAAATGATAGTTTTGTTTTAAATGAAAAATTTCCGTTACCATTATTAGCAGCAAAAGCAAGGAAAGCTGCATTAAATGATTTAGGAGATCAATCAATTAGGGTCTTATCTACTGTTTTGACAAAGATGTCAGAAAACGGCAAAATATTTATAACTCGTGGAGAGTTTAAAAATATTTGTTCAAAATTCGCTTCTACAAATAGTTCTATAAATGATTATTTTTCTGAGGAACTTGGACCACAAGCAGAAGCTAAACCAGATAGACCTCTCGCTGGACAAGCGACGCAAGAGCATCGTGGATTATATAGTCAAGCAGATTCTTTTATGTCAAATGCACTTTCTGATCTTTGGGATTCAGAAGGAAAAATCAACAAGGAAGCTAAAAGTAATTTATTTGATCCATTAGTAGCAAAGCAGGCTCAAAAATTAACTAATCTCGAATTAACTAGACTTGGTGTCTCTCCAAAAAATGTTAATGTTTTTGCTGGCACTGATTCTTTTATAATTTGTGATGCATCATATGAAACTCCAAAGGGTGAATCTCATTTATTAATTCCAGTTGAAATTTCAAAATCTGGGGCATTAATTCCTAATTTATTTGTAAGCAAACATGGATTAGCAGATTTATCAAGAGAAACAGTAAAACAACATGTATTAGCTTCTGCTGGAAGAAGCTTTAATGTAAATTCAAAATTGCTTATTGACACATTAAATTTTGCTAAACAAGCTTCTACAATGAGCGAATTTGAAATTAAAGCACTTGCTCTTCAAGATCATGTAAATAATAATAAAATAAGAAAAACAGCATCTAATAGAATGGAAATGCCATTCTCTGATAATGGAATTTTTATAAAAGAAATCGATTCAAATAAATCGCAAAATGTTATGATGCAAATGCCAAAAGCTCCAGAATTTGAAAAATTTGCAAGCTCATTAAGTTCAGAACGAGGCAAAGCAGAATTTATCTTTGGACAAGACATTATAAATAATACTAAAAGAGCAATAATTTCTAAAGTTGCTTCTTTTGGATATTCCCCACAGGTATCAGTGGCATCTTGCGACAAAGAGGATGATATAGTAGTTTATGCTGTAAGAGTAGATACCCCAAATGGTCCAGCTGGATTTGAAGTTATGGCTGAAATGCATAAAGATAAAGCTGTACTTCCATCAATAATAAGCGTAGCTGATAAGGCATATGATTTTACAAGCGAAGGAATTGCTTCTATTACTAGGTCTAATTATACTGATTATAAAACAGTAGCTACTGTATCTCCATTATATGAATTGAAGTCTACAGATATTTTAGAAAATATTAGAACAGCTGCAAACAATGGTGATTTCAAATCAGCAGAAGAAGCTTTGTTGGTCCTAGCAGAAAAGGGCAATCAAGAGGTTTATTCACAAGGATTAGCTGAATATATGAGAAGCGTACACGCAAGCTCAAATTTATCTCTAAAGAAACAAGCTGCTCAAAAGAGTGGATGTACTAGAATGATTAAAGTTTCTACCCATTCAAATCCAGTATGCGGACATTTGAATGTGCCTTTAGATCAAGTTTATCAAAATGAGCATGGAGAATGTGTACCTAAATATAGAAAGAATATGACTAATACATATGAAGGAGCATTTTTTAATACATCAAAGATTTTTGGATAGGTAATTATGACAAATAATAATAAAAATGAAGAATTACAAATTAAGTCTCATCAAATTGCATATGATATAATAAAATCTACTGCAAGCTGGCTTGAAAATCCAGACAATGAAGTCTTTGGCTTATTTGAATTTGATGAAGATTCGCTTAATATTGCAGCTAAAGCATCAATTATAGCTTCTGAAGTATTAAAAAAAGCAGCCCTAGATATACAAATAGCGTCTGGAATAGAAGATACAAATAAATATGATAGAAATGTATTGGATGCAATGTATGATTTGCGAGCCATCGCAGATGACCTAGATGCGTCTGGACATGATTCATTAATGAAAAAAGCAAGCGCTTTAGATGAAATTCTTATTACAATGGCATCTGGAGTTGAAGCTCAAGAGCAAATGAAAATAAAATTTGAGAAAAAAATTGCAGAAATTCAAAATAGGGCAAAAAAAAAGAAAGTAGCTACTGAAAAAAATATAAAAGAAGCTAATAAAGAATTAAGACCATTAGAAGCCGCTTTATCAACAAGAACTTGTCCTAATCATCCAGGTGCCCAAATGGCAAGACTAAGAGACGATATTTGGTATTGTATGAGCTATTCTGAACAAATTGATTATAAAAATGGATATACTACTGCTAAAGGGAATAAAGTTCCTGGCACAGATGTTAATAACCAAACTGATTACGCTAATAATTTACAGATTAATACAATGTTTCAAGACAATAAATAAAGAAATGCAATATGTCAGATTATCACAAGCTATTAAATCATCCAGATCGAGATCAAATAATCTCTCGTTTAACTGCTGGCGAGCCCGTTAGAGAAGTATCTATATGGCTTAAACAAAAGTATCCAAACAATAAATATAATCAAGCGTCTTTTGCCTTCTTGGATAGATTTAGAAGGAATTATTTAAATATTCATGGTACTATCTTAGAAGACTTGAAAACAAAAATTCAAGAACAACAACATGAAGAAATGAATGAGCATATTAAACAAGTTGTTAAAAAAAATAAAACATATAGTGAAAAGCTCGAAGAGATTGTTGATACACAAATAGATTGGAAAAAAAGACTAAATCAATATTTAAATATTGTTGAGACTCGATTTGCTGCTTTATTTGATATGGCTCAAGAAAATCCAAAAAGTTTAAAACCAGACAGAGCTATGATTGATTGGATGCGAAATATGTTAGAAATGGTAAGAGAAATCAGGAAAGTTGAAGGAGCCCCAGACCAAATAATACAACATAACGTCGCGATAACAGCAGTTGATGAAAAAGTTTCAATATTACAACAAGCAGTTATAATGACTCTTTCTGAATTGCCAATTCAAACTTCATCATATCTTATAGATAAATTGCATGAAAATTTAAAACAAGTAGAAGAAGATATGAAAAATGGTGGTTCTATTTTTGGAGTTGATAATATTAAAAAAATAGAAACAATCGCTGCTAAAATATTGCCAATGAGTGATATAACTGAAGATAGTGAGGATTATAAAAATGAATGATTTTCTTCAAAAAAGAATGAAAGAAGCCTTAACTAAAGCTTCTACTAAAAAATTTAAAAATATAATCGCTTCACAATTTTATATTTTTAATAGCTTTGGAATTTCAAATGAAGATGAATTAGAAAAATTTCATTATTTATCACAAACTGTTCCTTTTTATGTGAAAAAAATAACTGGGTCTTCTGACCAGGATATGTCCAATAAAATAATAAAAAACTCATTAAAAATAAATGATAATGATTTTATTAGATATGATATAAAAGAAGTTGTAGCAAAAGCTTTTTCAAAATTAAAGCTTATAAAAGTTGCTTATCCAAATGTAAACGATGATATTACACCAATAAAATCATATGACCTAAGTAAGTGGGTTGAAGCATTAAATAATATATATGTAAGAACTAAATTATATAATAATAGAAAACTAGCTATAGACCAAATAACTAATAAATGGGAAGACATACAAGAAAAAGCCGATTTTGAACGATGGGTAAAATTTTATCAAGATGGTGGTGCTACAATGTATAAATTAGCTGAAGGAATTCCAATGTTACCAATTCAAGCAATACCTGGACTATCTCCTAGAAATGATAGGTTTGTAGTTCCAGAGAATGAAAACAATGAGCTAGATGGAATAGGCAATGAAAAGCCAGATAAACCTGAAATGTCTATAGAAGATATTCGAGAAAAAATAGTAAGTAGAATTACTTCTATTGAAAAAATACTTCTAGGAGCATCTAAAAAACTAAAAGATTCAGATTATACTAAATTATTAACTAATTTATTAAATTTAAAAAATGATATTTTTCAAGTGAAAACCGCTTCTATGATAGTAGATGTTATAAATAGAACTCAATATTCATTAGAAAAAAGTGGTGTTAGTAATGATACTTTAGGCTTATTTTCAAAAATAGCACAGTTAGCTCCTATGCCAGATCTTGGCGGTATGCCAAGTATGCCACCACCTCCAGGCGGCGCTCCTGGTGCTCCTGGCGGTGCTCCTGGTGCTGAGCAAGCAAATCCAGACGAAGCTTTAAAAGGCTTTGTAAGAAACTTAAAAGAAGCAGCCCCACAGACGCCACCTTTATCAAAAGATAAGATACCCCCTGCAGTTCCTCCAGCGCCTGGAACGCCTCCAGCGCCTGGAACGCCTCCAGCGCCTGGAACGCCGCCAGCCCCTGGAACGCCGCCAGCATCTGGAACTACTGGAACTACTGGAAGTACTGGAGCTACCGCAGCTCCACCAGCAGCAGGAGCACCGCCCGCAGCTCCTGCCGCTCCCGCCGAGCCAGCTAAGCCAGCTGAACCAGCTGGGGCAAAAAAACCAGAACCTGCTGGACAACCAAAGAAAGCAAGTTGGGTTTATGTGGAAACACCAGAACTTAAAAAATTAAAGTCAATAGCAAATGGGCTAAGTAATTTAATATTATATGCAAATAAGCAGTTAATAGTTACGGCTCAAATGGCGCCTACAAATATAAATAATCCAGAACCAATGGCAATAGATACTGAAACTGCAATACCAGCTCCTCCAGAAGCAGAAGAAGCTGCAAAACAAGAATCAATTCCAAAAACTGTAAAGAAAAGAATTGAAAGTGAGCCTCTAGTTACAGTTAAACATCCTTCAGATTCATTGCTGCTTGGTATAGACAATGATGTTTTAGAAGGAGCTTTAGACAGTATCACTATTAATGATGTAATTACAAGATTACAAGCTTTATCCAAAGTATTTAAAAATAGAGAAATAGCAAGACAATTAGCTATTATAGATATCATGTTAGATAAACTTGGTATTGCTGGCTTTTTCCCATCACTAGCAGAAGCAACAAGATCTGCTTTGGAATCAAATCAATATTCTCAAACACGTATTGAAGAAATTCTATCTAAATTAATATCGGCAACAAATGATGAAGGCAAATCAAGAATAAATTCAAATAATGTTCCTGGTGATAGCGTTATAGATAAAGAAATGAAAGAATATATGGGCGAAAATGAAGTAAAAAATAGCGGACAGCCAGCAAACCAGCAACCTATGCCTCAATCAGCAGCCCCATCTACAGGTATACAACCACCACCTATTGAAACTCCATTAGGCATATAAAATGAAACTTTCAGATTTGTTAAGCATTATAGAACATACTGCAAAAAGAAATAAAATATCAAAGCCATATATAGTTGGAGGCTTTGTTAGAGATATTTTATTAAAAAGAGTTGATGAGATTAAAGATGTCGATATTACATGCGGAGATAAATCTTCCTTATTATTAGGTCCAGCTGTTGTAAAAAATATAAAAGGGGCTACATTAATGTCATTTAATGATGGTCATAGCAGATTATCTTATGGTAGCATATACGTTGACTTTAGTAATAATTTTATTGTCCCAAATATAAAAAAATTGTTGCATGAAAAAAATATAAAATATACAAAGATTATGTATGAAGAATTATATAGTAGAGATTTTACAATGAATTCATTACTGATGCCTTTAGATATGTCTTCTATAAGCGATTTAACAAATGAAGGGATTGCAGATATTAATAAAAAAATAATAAAAACTTGTTTAAATCCAGAAATAACTTTTACGTCTGATCCAAAAAGAATAATTAGACTAATATATTTGTGTTCTAAATTAAATTTTAATCCAGACCATACAGCTATAAACTGGGTTAAGAAAAATGGTAATTTATTGTCTAAAGTAAACAATATATATATAAGAAATAAAATAATAAAAGCAATGAAATATGATAAGGAAAAAACAATATCTTTATTAAACACATTAAATTTAATCAAATATATACCAAATGTTGATACTATTGCTTACAAAATAGAGGCATAAATGAAAAATAAAATAGTAAAATTAGCTATGATAAGAGAGAATGATGAAAGCCCATGCCCTTATGGATTAACTATTCCAGATGCTTGTATATCTGCTGGTAGGCTTGTTAATAATATGACATCATTAGAATCTGATGATCCAAAAAAAATAGAAAAAGAAGATGTGGATAAAATAAAGCAATCTAATAATAGAGTTTTAATGTTATCCAAAGATAAGCCTGCAAGATGCAGATATCTTAACTCTATGTTTGATAAAAATGAATTTGAAGAAGATACGGAAGCAAAAGTAGAGTGTAGCTTTGGCGATACAGCAGCGGCTGGTGTTGGTAATGCAAATCTTAGTGCAACCACTCCTTTAGCTCAATATCTTGGAGTAGGTTACTTCAGTTCACCGCTTGGTTTTTATAATCAAGATCTTACTTATAGCAATGGATTCCAAGCTTATGTTAATAGATATTTCGCATCATTAAAAGATGATGATAAAATTAAGAAACAATAGTTTCATATTCTATATATTTTAATTGTTCTTCTACTGTAGTATTTTTCTTCATAATATTACATCTTCTACAAATTATAGCAACATTATCTTCACTGTAATCTTTATTATTATCAATTGCATCTAAAGAAGCATAGCTTCCTAATAAACAATTATCTAGCTGCATTATTGCTTTACAGCAAGGGCATTCATTACAACTATTAAATAATTTATGAAAATAATCTATTGATATTATAAACTTTCTATTTTTTAATAAAACCGCTTTATTTTTATCAAAATATTTTTTTATTATATTATATCTATTGACATTTCTAATCTCAATTAAATTGTTTTGTTTATAGTTAGTCATATAATTAATAATTAATCTTCTTTCATCTGTTGTTGCATTACCTCTTTTTGTATTGCAGTCTTTGCAAATGAAAGAAATATTACCAAAAATATAGCCTTTATTATTATTTATTCTATCTATTGATAATGAATCTTTTGTATTATTTTTTTCAGCAGCAATAATCATTTGTTTGTTACATAATGGACATTTTAGGTTATTTTCATAAGCTTTCTTTAGTTTTTTGTCTATATATTCTTCTGTTATGTTTATATTTAAATTTCTTTTTTGCCTTTTTATTGATAAGAATAAAATATGAGCGGTATTTGTTTTTTTTATATTCCTAATATTTTCTTTTGCTTTATTTGTGCATTTATTGCAATATTTTTTGTTATTTTCCACTGGGTTTACGCATGATAAACATATATTACTTGCTAATCTTCTATTCTTTTTTTTGTTATATATTTTTTTTAAACAACTTTTGCATGTTATTTGCTCACTTTTTTCTCCACATTTAATACATAATTTATTTTCCTTGCTTTTATTATATTTTTCTTTATATTTTTGTTGCTTTTTAATTGAACATTCTTTGCAAGTTGTTCCTTTTATATTAAAAGGTTTATAACAGTAAATGCATTTATGTCCACTTTTTAATTTTTCATATTGTAATTTTGAGGTTGTCATTTTTTTTACAAATAAATTAAATATTTTTTCTTGTTAAAATTAATATATGGATTTTTTCATATGAATATTGCAATATAACATATAGAAGTCTTATGGAGATAATATGAGAAAAATAGCACAGCATTCAAGACCAACACATAATGATGACGATTTTGATTTTCCATTCTCTGCCGAAGTGGATGAATGTGAAACCGACAATGATAACGATGATGCTGATGATGATACTGCCGATGAGGATTATATAGAAGAAGAGTCTCAAATTGAAGTATCAGAGCACGGAGACAAAGGTGAACCTAAAACATATATATTTAAATTAGATATTGTTCCAGGCGCTGGGTCAGATACTGTTGAAGAAATGCAGGAAGAAGTTGAAATTGATGAAAAAACAAATACCCCAGTAGATGATTGGGATTGGGAATCTGGCGGATTATCTAAATTTTTAGAATGGCTAGAGGTTAGGTTCAAAGGTATTCCACAGCACAAAGGGCAAGACACTACTGGAGTAGAAAGAGCTTTAGCTTATTTCCAGCGTCTAGATACGGAAATTTCTCGCGCGATGAAGAAAGATTATAAGAGAGAAATTGATGCCTCTTCAGCAGAAGAAGCAAGAACAGAAATTATGAATGGTATGGATAGACTAATTGAACGTCTAGAAAAACTACGCAATAAAAAATTCAAAAAGAACAAAAAAGCTGGATATAATGCATTTGTAAAAACTGCAGAAACCTCAACAACTGGCAGAATGATAGTTAATGTACCATATTTTATTTCAAATGTAGCTAGAACATGTATTGACGCTACAGTCCAAGGTGGTAAAGATATGGAAGAAGTCTTTGTAAAAGTTGCAAAAGAATATGACCTTGATAAACGAGAAAAATCGCAAGTTGTTCAATTAATTAAAGATATGGGTTATCCAATGATGTTGGATAGAGTAAATCCGTTCAAACCAATTAATCCATCAAGCAGTGAAGTTAGTGAATATATGACACAATATTACGCATAGAGGATTTATGGCAATAAGTAGAACAGATGAATATGAAAGAGTTATAGACAATTCAACAATTGCAGATACATATGCTATAAGATTGAATGCTTATAATTCAGGCAATAATTCAATCAATAACTCTTATAGTAGTATTAATAAAAAAATGAGCGTTGAGGAATATGTAAGCACTCTTATTAATCGGGCTGGTATGTCGGAATATATAAAAATGGTAAATTCTCAAGTTGATACTTCAAGAACAAAAAAAGCTGGGAAAGCATCCTCTCTTTTAGAACTCCCCAAAATAAAAGAATCTGTTGATATTGCTATAAATAGTGGAAATGTTAAAACTACATTTGCTTTATTGGCAAATATTGAAGGACAAATAAGATTTGATGACCAAATTCCTGCTGAATTAAAAAATGTTATGGGAGATACTAAATTAAAAAATTATATTTCTGAAAGAATAAACAAAAATGATAAAGATTTTAGGCATTATGATTTTAGCGGTAATAAACCTATAGATAATCCAACAGATAGAAATAATAGTGAAATATTGCAAAATACAATAAAAAGCGTATAATATGGCTCAAAATGAAACCGATCTTAAAACATCTGAAGAAATTTTTGCAAGAGCTAAGTTTTCATTAGAGAATATAGACCCGGTATTTTTCTGCGAAAATAATCTAACACTTGATGGAAGACCATTTAGAATAAGAAAAAATGGTTATAAACCTTTCGTAGAAATGTATAGATATATTGGAATCAAAGCATTAACAAAACAATCAAAACCAATCGTTTTAGTAAAAGGACGCCAAGTTGGAGCAACAACAATGGGCGTTAATTTAGAAATGTTTTTTATGGGAAGCGGATTGTTTGGTGTTAATGGTAGACCACCAATGCGTATAATGCATTTATATCCTATGCTTGAATCAGCAAAAGCATATTCAAAAACAAAATTAAATCAAACTATTGTGCAATCAAAGCCAATAAGCGTAAAAAATAAAACTAAAGGTATTATGGAATCGTTATTGTCAGATAATACTGGAGGTGATTCTGTACATTTTAAAGAATTTATAAATGGAAACCATATTTGGGTAGAATCTGTTGGCGTTAATGCGGACAGATTGCGCGGTAGAACTGCAGACCTTATGTTTTTCGATGAAGTTCAAGATATGTTTAAAAGAGCTATTCTTAATGCTGAACAACTTTTAAAGAAATCACAATATGGTCCTCCAGGCTCCGGTATAAAAATATATATGGGAACTCCTAAAGATAAAGATTCAATGTATTATGATATTTGGATCAATTCTACTCAAAATTATTTTTATTTAGGCTGTGAATATTGTGGAGAATTATTTCCGTTATATACGCCAGAATCTGATGACTGGGAAAAAATTTGGCTGGAAGGATATTACCCCAAATGCGATCATTGTGATAAAAGCTTTAGTGAAAAAAAACATAATGGTTTCCAAGTGAGATGCACTAAATGTAAACATGTTCAAGACAAAAGAGATGCTGCAGAAAAAGGGCAATGGATTGGAAAGCCAGAAGATGATTGTAAATATGTTGGCTTCCATATAAATGTTTTATATATGCCTGAATATACTAGAGAGTCTATTGTCGCCCAAAAGCCAGGAGTAAGCGTTACAGTTGACGAAACTGCATGGAAAAATGAAGTGCTTGGAGAGTTTTATGCTGGTGGAGGAATAGTTGTAACATCAGAAGAAATTAGAAGAAATTGCGCAGACTTTGACAGAAAAATGCGCAAAATCATTCTTCCAGAAGAATGCACAAATGATAGAAATGTTTATCTTGGATGTGACTGGGGAAAAAAAGTTGATGTTGTTAATACTAAAGATGGTGATTCTAGACAAAAAAAAGGCTCTTATAGCTGTGTAGTTATATTGAAAGTGGAAGGTCCAGAATTATTTACAATCCAATTTGCAACTAAACTTATAAATAATGATGAACATTATAAACTTGAGTTTTTAGAACAAGCTATGATGAATTATAATGTAAAAGCAGCAGTTGGTGACGTTGGCTTTGCTTATGACTTTATGAAAAAAGTTAATAATACATTTGGCAATAATTTCGTTGCAAGCGAAGCTTCTGGGCATCAAATTAATGGAAAGGCAAAATTTGCTGGCGATGATGAACCACCAACAATTAGATTTGAACATGATTATTATATAGAGAAGATGTTTAAATTGTTTAGAACTGGAGCAATAAGATTCCCATTTAGAGACTGGGAAAATATTGGGTGGCTAGTACAACACTGCACTAACATGGTCGCTAAACCGCAAGCTGATAAACATGGAAATGTTATCATGAGATACTCAAAAGGGTCTATCCCCAATGACGGTTTCATGGCATTAATAAATGCCTACCTGGCTTATGAATATGATATTACTAATGGGTATAAAGTAATGAAAAATACAATACCAGCTGAGCAAATGAATAAATATAGAATATCAGCAATTGGTGCTCATGTCCCTGGTATGAGAATAACTCTATAATCAAACCTGATTAAAATACAAAACAACATCATCATAATTATTTGGAACCTCAATATTTAGTTCTAAGCATTTTGATTTTATAAAATCTTTTAATTTTTCCTTTGTAAAAACTTTATCAAAATATGGAATAATAATTAACTTAACATTATTTTGCTTGCATAAACATATCTTTAACTTATCTCTTTGCTTTTGCTTATTTAATTTTTCTTCAGTTCCTTTAAACTTTTGGATTATATTATAATGTTGTTGCCCTTGATATTCAAATGCAATGTTTAATTCTTTACAATATCCATCCAGTTCAAGCCTTGTTCTCATATCATTTATATTTGTTGCCATCCAATTTGGTTTATATTTAATAAATGGAAAATTAAATAACTTTTCAAAAACATATTTGCAACATTTTTCATTAAATCCGCTTGAGCAAATTGGGCACCATCGTTTTTTATTACAAATCATTGACCAGTTTGATTTCCAAACATGTCCGTGCTTGCATTTCCATTCCATTTTGGTATGGTTATTTTTATAAGATTCCGTTAAGCAAAAAGAGCCTGGATGATTCTTTGTTAAGAAATCATATATATTTTGCATTGTTGGCTTTGATAATTTTGAACAATATGGGCACCAGTTATTATGATAATGAACATCTCTCCATCTTGCAAACCAAGAATTATTGCATTTTTCGCATTGCCATTCTAATGGGGTTCTGTTGTTAACATAATTTTGTGATAAACATTTTCCATCAATATGATTTTCATTAATCCATTTTTTAATAAATTCCAAATTATATTTTGCCTTTTTTGCGCAATATGGACACCAATGTTTTTTATTATATAAATTTGCCCATGATGCGTTCCATTTATGATTATTCCCACAATCCCATTCCATTTTTGTTTGATTATTTTTATAAATTTTTGTTAAGCATTTCCCATTTGGGAAATTTCCAAGAATCCAATTGTTAATAAATTCCATTGTTGGTTTTGCATTATTTGCGCATTTTGGGCACCAGTTATTATCCTTATGAACCGCAAGCCAAGTTGCCTGCCATATATAATTGCATTTACCACATTGCCATTTCATCGCTGTTCTATTATTAACATATTCTATGGATAGGCATTTGCCATTTGGTTTACAAACGAGCCATTCATTAATAATATTTAAAGAATGCTTGTTGTTACCAGAGCAATATGGGCACCAAGAGTTTAAACCATAAACATTATGGAAAGTTGCTTGCCATTGATGATTCTCTTTGCATTCCCAATTCATTTTTGTTCTGCTATTAATGTAAAAAGAATCTAAGCACTTTCCTTCAGACTGATTTTGATTGATCCAATTGTTGATAAATTCCATTGTAATTTTGGTTTTCATATTATTATATATAACAATTTGGGCTATATCGTTCAATTATGTTATATATAGCTATAATGGATAATCAAGATAAACAAAAGTATGCTGTAAGTAATAGCGAAAAATATGTTTTAGCTAGGAAAGGGATACCGCAAGCGCCTTCTTATAAAACAACAAAGAATATGAGCCAGCAAAGATTTGCAGAAGTTCAAAATCAAATTGAAAGAGGAGAATTTACGCAGTCTTTTGCTGGAGGAGACAGCTCAATTGAAAGTAAAATAAAAACAAGTGAAATGTCATATGCTTGTATTGCAAGAGGCGCAAATACAGAGTTAAAAAAAGATGCAGATTTAAAAAAACTTGGGGCTACAGCAACAAGTAATCAGAGCGGAAATGCTTGGAGTGGATCTGGAGGGACTGTAAGACAAGGACCTGAAGTATATTCTCCATTATGGTTAACATCAAATACGCATATCCCAAGAGACAGAGGAACTACTAATGCTTGGTGTAGAGCTTATTTTGCTTTAAATCCAATAGTAAATAATGCATTATCTTTACATTCAACTTATCCAATTGCAAAATTAAATATAAAATGCCCAAATAAAGAAGTTGAAACTTTCTTTAGCGAAATGGCTGATGAAATGGATTTATTAAATGTTTGCGTTCAAATGGCTCAAGAGTTCTTTGTAATTGGAGAGGTATTTCCATTATTAGAGCTTGATGAAAAAACTGGAAAATGGGCAAGATGTGTAATACAAAATCCTGATTATATGTATGTAAAAAGAACGGCAATAGCATCTGAGCCTGAAATAAGCTTAAGACCAGATCCAGAATTAAGGAAAATTGTTCTTGATAATGATTCTGAGTCAGTAAAATTAAGAAAACAATTGCCTCCAGATATAGTTAAATATGTAAAGGCTGGTAAAAATATTCCATTAGATAATTTTTATATTTCACATCTGGCTAGAAGAATTAGCGCATATGAAACAAGAGGCACAAGTATGATTGTATCTTGTTTTAAAGCATTAATGCTTTGGGACAAAGTAAGGGAATGTAAATATGCACAAGCGGATAATTTAATTAATCCTATAACATTGGTTAAACTTGGAGGAGCTGCAGATGCCGAATTCAAAGTAACTCCAGCAGATCTTGAAACGTGGCGGCAATTGCTTGAGGAGGCTCAGTTTGATAAAGATTTTAAAATAATAACTCATGGTTCTGTAACAATTGAAAGAATTAGCGGGGCTCAAGTTATAGATGTCTCTGCCGACATAACTCAATTGATAAAAGAAATATATATTGGGTTAATGGTACCACAGGTAATTATGGAATCTGGAGATATAACATATGCAAACGGTACATTAAGCCTTGATGTATTAAGGCAGAGATATTTGCAATTTCAGAACATGTTGGCTAAATGGATTAAGCGGAGAGTATTTGCTCCAATATCTCAAATTCATGATTTTTGGGAAAGAAAAGATGGAGAAAAGAAATTAATTATTCCAGATATTGAATGGAATCATATGAGTTTATTCGATTTGAATGATTATATTCAACAATTAAGTCTGCTCACTGGCGAAAGAAAATTGGTATCTGTTCATACATTATATAGATCATTAGGTCTTGATTATGAAGATGAACAAAGATTAATTAGGAAAGAAAGCGTTGACCAAGCAATTCATAAACGGGAAGAAGAAACCTTGAATAAACTTAGCCTTACAGAACTTAAGGCATTGGATGATGATGATGAGATTCCAGACATTCCAGATCAACCAGTGCCTGGAGAATCTCCAGATGAGAATCCAGCGGCTGGTGGAGAAGCTGGCGGCGGCGGAATGGGCGGAATGGGCGGAATGCCGCCACCGCCAGCTGGTGCTCCCCCAACATAAAAAATAATAATTCCTGCTAATCAAAACATATAATATTGTAATATATTGTTTAGGAGTTTTTCTTATGCAAAAAATAAAAAAAGAAGCGCAAGCGTTAACTAAATTGAAGGAGTTTGTCCTTCCAACTGGAAGAAGGAAGACGCTTAGAGTCTCTCCTGTTAGATTTGTTGGAAAAGAATTATTAAGGATGCGATCTCCTGACATATATGCGGAAGCTTTAGATAAAATAGAAGAAATTGATCAATTACTTAGAGAAGTAGTTAGTAATCAAAATATTACTTTAGCGGAAATGGATTCGTGGTTTGGTTCAAAGCGAGGTTTGTCTTCTCCAAATTTTGCAAAATCTGGTCTTAAATTTATAAGGCAGCAAGCCATTATAATTGGGGCAAGAAATAAATTAGATTCTTTATTTAAAGGAAAAGGGGTACAACAAGAAATTGAAAGAGATATTGGAAAAACTCCAGAAAAAGAGCATGATTATAGCAAAACTGAGGATATGGAAGGGAAATTAAATGCAATAAGCAGTATGTATAATAAGCTTTGCAAGCAAGCATATATGGCTGAAATGCTTGGTGGGGCATATTGGAGAAGCAGAACAAAAAGTGGAAGAGAATTCGTAAAAAGATTTAATACAGTCTTTAGTAAATTTAGACAAGTGCATAATAGCAACTTGCAAATTTTAAAAAACTTGGATGAACTTTTGGATATTGGAGACCCTGGAGAATATGCAAATGCAATGAAAAGATTTGTTGATTTTAACACATTGCAAGATAACGCCTTTAATACAGCTTGGGGCTTTTTCCACCAATATATAGAAACTGAAAATAAAGAATTTGAAACCAAAAATTTCATGGAACGAATTACTTTGTTGAAAACACAACATGAAAATGCTGAAGGCGGTCATAAAGATAATATTAAAGGTAAAGCGCTCGCTTTATTAAAAAAAGATTTTGCTGGAATTATTTCAAAATTAAATAAAGAACAAGCAATAACATTATTAGATATATCAACTTATTTTGATGATAAAACTTATATTACCGGCACTAAAACAGCAATAGCGACAATAACGAAAAAAGAAGCAGAAGCAGCTGCAGCAGCAGCAGCAGCAGCAGAAGCAGCAGCAGCACCAGCAGCACCACCAGCAGCAGAAGTAGCAGCAGCAGCACCAGCAGCGCCAGCAGCAGCACCAGCAGCATCAACACCAATAGAAACAGCAGCAGCACCAGCAGCAGAAGTAGAAGAAGAAGAAGCAGCAGAAGTAGAAGAAGAAGAAGCAGCAACAGAAGTAGCAGTAACAAAAGTAGCAGTAACAACAGGATCTTATCAAGCAGCGGTATCATTTATAAAAACGGCAAAGCGCGACAAACAATATTGGAATAGTTTATATAGTATAAATAAAAAGACAGCAGCCAGTGATGATTGGAAAGTAAAAAAATCAGTTCCAGCAGCGGCACCTTCTGGACCAACGCCATCATTTGGCGATGATTCATGGAAGGAAAAAAGACCCTTTCCAGCGGCACCTCCCTTTCCAGCGGCACCTTCTGGACCAACGCGAGAAGCTCCACCAAGTCCATCATGGCGCAGCAAAGAAAAGGCAATAGTGCCTTCAGAGATAAAACAAGAACCTGTATTTAATCCTTCCATACCTACATGGGGAGATAGACCGCATAATGTTCCTTTAACATTAACGCGAGAAGCTCCAGCAATTAGCAGATATGCACCAGTTGAACAAGCAGACCCATTTACAGAAATCCAAAATAAAGAAAGAGTTAAGCCTGCTGAAATATCTAGACCAGAAGTTGAAAGAAGAATAGCGCCACCAGCATCTATAGCTAGAGAAGTTGAAGAAGAGGATGTTGATACTAGTTCAAATATTACGCCTGAAAATGATGATGTAAAGCAAGCGGCAAAAATTGCATATGACGTAAAAAAAATATTTAATAGAGTTTTAAAAAATAGCAAAAATATATTTATTTTTAGACCAGCATTAAGAGCAGAATTGGCAAAAATAGGTTTGCAAAATTTTGAATCAATAGTTGGTACCAATCTTAATAGATTGTCGATACATCGTAGCACATATTTTTTGGTTATACCAGGAAGCCCAACAATAGACCAAAAAAATGATTCTGAATATTTTGAATTTAAAGGAAATGGAAATAAAATAAAAAAATTAGATAAAGTAGCTTGCTTCATTTCTGCTGGCGGGCTTGAAGGTAAGATAAAAGGCGAAATAACAATAGATGAAGACTAAGCGAACATTAAAATGCAAAACAACATAATAAAATTGGCATCAATTGAATTAAATAAGTCTAATGATATTATTAAGACTGCTGGAATACTTAGATTATTAAAGAACAAATTATTTAATTTATTTGATTCGGATAAATCTCAAAAAGTTTCAAGGATGATAAGTTATACTGGATCCATTAAGCCATTATTAAATCAAACATATAAGCTTATAAAGGACATAGAATCTTCAATAGATGATTTAGATGTAGACACTTATAATACAAATATTGAGTTACTAAAGCAAAAAGTTAATGAGTTGAATAATGAATTAAATAAATTAAATAAATCATTGGATGAAGATGTAAAGGTAAGCGAATCTGAAAAGCAGAGATCGGCAATTGAATCAGGCGAAGCAGGCAGATTAACGGGTAGCTCAATAAGAGAAAGAGAAAGAGGAAGACAAAGACCAAGAGAACCAAGCTTACCTGAAGGAGCCGCAATGTATGATGGAATAAATAACTTAGCAGAGCTTGGCGTTAAAAAAGATGATATAATTGAAGGTAAAAATTTACAAAAATTTATTGATTCTTGGAACCAACATTTAAAAGTAACAAGAATTAGTGGTGAAAAGAAAGGAGATATTCATAAAAAACAAAAAGCTTTAAATATTTTTGATATTAAATCTTTATTTTATGATAAGATACCATATATGAAAATTATAGACGTTCTACCAAGAGAATTAGATTCTACAGATAACTCAGTGTTTGGACGTCCAGGGGAAAGAAAACCAGGTTATTGTGAAATCAATGTAGAAAGTGATTTAACAGAATTACCTAAGCCATTAAATAACTGGCAATTAAAGGTTTTATTTAGATTAGTTGATCAAAGAAATAATACAAATGATACATTAAAATATACAATATATCTACAAAAAGTTATTAGAGCGATTGAAACAGAAGCCACAGAAGCCACATAAACATATATAAAATAATAAAGAGAAATTATGAGCAAAATATACAATATAGTAAAAGAAGCAATTAATAAAAACATGCAAATAAAATTGCAAGCGGCTCATTATTATTTAAACTCCAGCAATATAAATAAATTTTCATCTTTATTATTAAAAAAAGCAGTTGCTGCAAAGCAAGGAAATGTAAAAATAATAAAAAAAATAGATTCATTTGAAGATTATATAGATATGGTTAAAGCAAATACAACATCCATATATGAGCCAGTTTTACCAGAAACAAAAAACTTTAGAATTATAGCGGAAGATAATTCATTAAGCGAAATTGATGTTGTAAGCAGCTTATTAAAAATAAAAGAAAGATTTATAGAAGCTGGATTTAAATGTGAATTAATAAAGACAAATAAAAAATATGGAATAAGATGTCATTCAAATGAGGATTACAATACAGACAAATTATATTCATTCGCATCAGAAATTACAAGAGGCATAAATATTAATTTGAATGATTTAAAAGTCGGCAAATTAAAAAGATTTAAATATAGTTTAGATGATAATGGACATCAAGATGTTATAATCAATGTGGGTGGACTATGATAAATCATTATTATGTAGATGATTCTAATTTTATATTTGAATATTTATCAAATGGAATTAAA
Source organism: Bacteroidia bacterium (assembly GCA_049318585.1). Lineage (GTDB taxonomy): Bacteria > Bacteroidota > Bacteroidia > UKL13-3 > UKL13-3 > JAAFJM01. The sequence goes on from JBMOGB010000001.1 coordinate 60,047, forward strand.
TCTTTTGATTCAAATAAATATGCTTCCGATATTAATATTAATAATGTTTTTAATAATGAAAACAGAAATTATATCCCAGCAATATATAAAATTAAAGATAAGCAAACAAAATTAGAAATTAAAGAAGCCTTCGCAACCCCAGATTTAATTGAAATAATCGATCCAAAAGAAATTGGAATAATAAGCAATAGTTCATCAATAGTTGCAAATATATATAAAACAAGCATTGATTCCATTATTTCTAGAATCCAAAAAGTTGCACAAAACTTGGCAATTGATAATGAAGACCTTGCAAAATATTTATCTTTAACTGTAAAAATGGCAACTGATAATAATATAAAAAATGCATTTGTAAGTTATGATTATTTAATGTCCAAATTGGATGGCAATAATAAAAAGATATTTAAGCAAGCTTATGAATCAGAAAAAGTTAGAGCCAAAGAATATTCTGTATTAAACGATAGAGCCATATTAATGTCAGCAATGATTAAAGCGGGAGTTAAACTTGAATAGGACACAACGAATATTAGCCCTTGGGTCTGCTTTAGATTATGCAAACCCAAATGAAACTGGTAAAATTCTTGCAGATATTATTTTATTCCTTCTTAGGAATATACCCCCACAGCAGCGCACAAATGCCATTAGAAAAATGATTATAAAGATTAGGGTAATGAGTTCTGATGATATTAGCAAAAAGAAAATGAGACCATATTCTTCAATGGGGACAAGTGTTTCTTTATTGAAGAACACACTAGCTGGAAGAGATGCCAAAAGCGTTAGAGATATATTAGATGCAGTTATTAGAAACCTAGCTTATTAATCATTACAGTTTTTGTTTCCTGCCAATAGTTATATATATTGATAAGGGATATTTACGCTTAATTAAGGAAAATAATGCCAGCCAGATTTAAAGAAGTTGAACCAAATTTATTATATCGCGGTGGTGCTCCAAAATCGTGGGAAATTAAAACTTTAAAAAAAGTATTTGGAATTGAGCAAATAATTAGTTTGGATAAACGTATAGCTAAAGAAATCGATAAAGACTGCAAAGATAATGGAATTTCTCATATTGTAATTCCATTAAATGCATCTAATGATAATGATGTTGATTTAAATAAAATAAGAAATGGAGTAACTAATATAATAAAAGATAAGGTATCTTATGTTCATTGTTTGCATGGCAAAGATAGAACTGGATTATTTATTGCAAAATATAGAACTGAAAATGGGCAATCTTGTAATGAAGCTTTGGACGAAGCAATAAGTTTTGGTTTTGGAATTGGAATGGATAAAGATGTTATATCAGAATATATAAAAATAATATGCAGTTCATGCAAAACAAAACATAAACATACAGATATTAATTACTATTCTAGTAGAGTTAAATATGCAAAGTTATGTAATGAATGTGGAATGACAAAAACTGCAAAATTATGCCATAGCTGTTTTATTATAGACGCTTTAATAAAAAATGCTGGAATAATGCAAAAAAGCATTGTCGAAGAATCTAGAGAAGATGATGCTGAAAAGCCACCAAATCAAGATGATGAAGTTGTGGAAGGAGTTGCAAATAAAAGCAATAAGCCTTCCAGTTTACCATCAAGTTTATTTAGCACAGAAAAGGATGTTAAAATGGGACGAGACAATAGAATTAAATTTTTAAAAAAAGCTCAACAAATATCATTTAAAATTCCAGAGCAAGAAAAAAAACTTGCTGCGTATTGCATAGGCTTGCTTAAAAAACTTGAAGAAGAAATATTATTTAAAACCACCGTTAAAGGTGAAAATAAAGATTTGTTGGATATAATGTATAATCCATTTACAGAAAATTCAGGAATAACACCGGAACATTCTAAGAAAATTGAGCCTCAATTAAAAATATATTGTGGTTTATTAGAAACCAATTTAACGTCCATAAAACAATATTCTGTTAATATATTAAATGTTTTAAAGAAATTTGATAGCGATTCTGATGTCGCATCAATGAATAAATCTTTTTATGATCAAATAGATGGGGTTGATAAAGAAATAGCTATATTTATTAGAATCGCAACAAATGTTGAGAATAAAGATTTTCAGCAAAATATAATTAAATCAATTGATATATTAAGAAAAAATGGGGTTCAATTAAAACAACTTATAAGCGAAAGGATAATCCCATATTTAAGGAAAGACGTTCTTGGCGAAGATTGGACCACAGAAATTAAACAAGATTTGCAACAAGATGCTTCAGACGCAAAAAAAGAGGTAACATGATAATAAAATATAGCGAAGGCAAAATAGATACTACAGTTTCTCCAACAGAGGATGATAAAGATAAATTTGAGCAAAAAACAAAAGAAGCTTTAAATGAAGGAAATGATATTGTAAAAGAAGCTTCTAATGAAAAAACTAAACCGTTCTGGTTAAATAAATAGAAATATCAGCTAAAAAAATAGCATATGATATAGTATAAGGAGTATAAATGGTTTTATATAAATACGGAGAAAGTTTTAGCATTTCTTCAGCAAATTTTAGATCATCTGAAAGCGTTAAAGATGACCCAGAACTTCATGATCGCTTTGTTAAAATTGCAGCAAATTGGAAGAAAATTGCGCCAAAAGCGGAAGATTTTCTTTACTTTACAGCTATAATGATGCATGCTGCCGAAAGAGCGCTTATCGATGAGGATGGTAATATTATAAAAAATGCCGATGGGAAAAATGCCGAAGCCCATTGGGATGTTAATGAGAGAACTGGCTCTTGGAAATGGGTTTGTAATAATCCGCTTATAAAACCATATAAAAATTGCAATTCTGACATCTTTCCAGAAAAAGAATTAAAAATAGCATATAAACAATGGATCGGTAAACCTTTATGCAAAGACCATCAATCAAGCAGCGTTGATGGAGTTAGAGGCTTTATCGTTGATACATATTGGGATGATAAACATAAAAGAATTATAGCTTTATGCGCATTGGATAAAGTATCATACCCAGATTTAGCTAGAAAGGTATCTACAGGCTATTTGAATGATGTTAGTATGGGCGTAGCTGTCGGTGCATCAGTATGTTTTGAATGCGGCAATGTAGCGCATACAGAACATGAATATTGTAATCACGTTAAATCAAGAGGAGCTTACGGCGAAATAAATACCGCATTAAGCCCAATTGAATTAAGCTTGGTTGTAAATGGAGCTGATAAAAAAGCAAAAATTCTTGAAGTTTTAGCTTCAGCAAAACAAATCGAATCAGAATTAATAAAGTCTGGTTCCATTGATATAAATAAGATTAAGAGCATAAAACAAGATTTTACAAAATTATCAAACAAGATCGATGAAATAGAAAAAGAAATTTTATCAAATCAAAATGACAATAATTCGACATTAAAGGTAGCAGCAAGTCTGTCTAATTATAGTCATGCAAACGATATAGATTTGATAAGAAATAAAATGGATAATATCGAAAGTATGATTCAATCAATAGCCACAAAGTTAAACATGGAGGATTTAATGTCAATATCAAAGAAAGCCTATTACCAAGGTACAGAAGAACCCACACCAGGAAAAGCCCAATATCCAAAAGAAGAAGCAGATAAAATTAGAATGCAAGATTCTCATATGAGAAATTCGCTTACGGATCTTGGTCCAGTAGATGGGTTGCCAAAGAAAGACCTAGAAACAAAAAAGATGTTAGCTAGAGCGGCAATAGAGGAACGAAGATACTTACGCGCAGCCGCAGTAGAAAGAGCACAAAATGCAATTAAAAAAGCATATAACGTCGGTGGAGATAGCGGAGAGGAGCTTCCAAAAGGCGGCTACCCAAAAGATCCAGGTGCTAAAGTAAGAGATACTGAATTTAAATTTAACAACAGCATTGGTAATACAGGTCTAATGTCAAATGATGAAAAAGTAAAAGCACAGTTAGCTCGCGCTGCTTTAAAAGCAAGATTAGTAAAAGCAGCTTCAGTTGGTGATAATAGATGGGAAATAGTAAATAAAGCTAATAATTCAGTTTTACTATCAGCCTCATTTAACGAATTAACTGGTAGAAAACCAGCTCTTTTTGCATCAATTGCCTCTGATTCATTTGCAAGAGAAATGATGAAAAATGTAAGAGCTATGGGTATTCGTGGTGCATCAAAATTCTACAAATCAGCACAAGCAGCCCCTCCGCCTCCTCCTCCAGCAGATGCTGGTGGCGATCCAGGTGATGCAATGCCACCAGATGATGCTGCAATGCCAGCAGACGCAGGAGCAGCTGGCGGTGGAGCAGCTGGCGGTGGAACAGCTGGCGGTAAAGTTGAAGTAGATGGCGCAGCTATTAAAGAAGTGGCAAAAACACTAAAAGAAGTTTCTACAAAAATTTCAGATATGGCTGGTGGAACAGAAGCCCTAAAAGAAGAGGGCGGAGAACTACCTGGCGCTGGTGCAGTAATGGAGAATCCAGAAGCAGCGACAGAACAAGCACTATCAGATTTAACTGGTGGAGGCGGCGGTGCTGCTGGCGGCGTTCCAGCTACAGCTTCTCTAAACACACTTAGAATTGTACTAAATGCTGGTTTGAATAAGTCATTCGGAAAAAATATTAAAGCTCTAAGAGCAGCAAAAGAAGAACTATCTTTGCTCGTATCAAGCGCAAGAAATAATTCGATTAGCCCAGAGTTTTGGTCTCAATTATCAAGAGAAGCAGTTGTCGATGCAAATAAAATTCTAAGAAAATCAAGAATGCTACAAGCCGCATTTGTTAAATATGCAAAAGGGACAATGGCTTTAGAAAAACGAGCACATATGGAATATAGAATGCGCAAAATGGCACAATTAACAAAAACTCCAGACCAGGTAAAATCTCAATGGGAAACTGGCAAAATGTTAGACCAAGTAGGCGGCACCGACGCAAACGGTGAGTTTATTAGAGCAAATATAGACCCTAGAACAAAAGAAAAAACAATAAACGCACGCCCAGCACAACCACCAGCAACACCGCCACCAGCAACACCGCCACCAGCGCCAACAACACCAACAACTGCTTCTGAGCGTCGTTGGCGTCGAGAGAAGCTTGCAGCAGCAGTGGAGTCAAAGATGAAATATTCAGATATGACAGGTAAAGCGCATCCAAAATCTGATACTAAACTAGGCGACATTGCATCAACAAGTGAAGGAGTTGTTGAAGGTATTGATTCTATTCATAGTCAGATGATGGACTCAGTATCAAGCGAGCCAAAGGTAAAGAAAGCAGCTGCACAATTAAACAAACTAATTGTTGCTGGCAAAGTAAATGCTAGTGATATCCCAGAAATGGTCAAAGAAGGTCTTGATAAAGACGTTGCAAATTACTGGAGAAAATATTATGGTGATGTAGATGGTGGAAATGAATTCGCATCAGCTTTACTAAAAGATTACTCTAGTGCAAAAACAACAAAGAAAGCCTCTGAAGATCTAGATAATTACAAAGCAAAATATGCAAAAGCATATGAATTAGCATATGAAATGTCAGAAAGCGGAATGATTAACAGAAATAATTCAGCAATCAAGGCAGAAGCAGATAAAATCGTTGGCTACGATGACAATGCTTATGGTTCAATGAAGAAAGTTGTTGCCCATCATATGGCGACCATGAAAAAAACAGCTTCAGTCCAAGTGGGATTGGCTCTCGATAGTAATAGCACAATAACCCAAACAACTGACGGATCATTATATGACGAGTTAGTTTCAGCATTTTCTGGTCGCAAGTATTAATAACAATTTGAGGGGAAAGTTTGTAAGCTTCCCCTCAATATAAATTTAGAGGTAAAATGACTTTTTCAAATAATAAACAATCAGCTAATCTGCTAGCGCAGTCTATGACTGATATAATGAATAGCAATGGACATAGAGCAATGTTCAAAAAAATAGCGGCAGATACGACTTTAGATATAACAACCGTAAAAAGTAAACTTGGTCAATTGTCAACTTTAGATGATAATCAGTGTTATACTTTTGCTGAAAATGCATGTAAAGATAAATGCCCAGATAAAGCGTTTATGGTCGGTGATTTAGCGAAGAAAATTCTTGATGGTTCAGCTCCTCTTATGAAAGCAAATGATCCAGCCGTAAATGCAATATTACTCCTTCTAGGAGTTCCAGCTTCTGGACCAGCTTCTAATCCAGCAGTAAGTATACTTAATCAAATTAGAGATAATGCTGGAATTGGTAGCTCGGTAAAAGCCTTAACTCCAACATTCTCTAGTCCAGATTTTAGCACTGCAGCTAAAAATAGTGGAATGCTGCCTACAACATCGCCGACAATAAAACCAACAGCAGCCTCATTAGTAAATTCCCTAGTCAAGATGGCAAATTATCTTGGAAGAAGTGGATATACAATGAGCGAGGCAATCACCGATAACCTAATCAAAAGCATTGTTGTTGAGGCAAAAAAGAAAGAAGATAAGAAAAAGAAATTGAATAAGCTTCAAGAAAAAATGATGAGAATGAAGGGCAAGAAAAACAAAACGCATGAATGCGAAGAAGGCGACGAAGAATGTGAATTTGGGAAAAAAAAAGGGAGTAGTTAAAAAAGCTGGTAATGCTAGAGACATTAAAATTGATAATTCAACATCAACAAATAACCTTGAGTACCTCCTGGGATATTATAATCTTTTTACAGATAAAGAGTCTCAACAGAGACGTGAAAGCGTGCAAACTATTCTAGATAACAGGTTGACAGCTGCACAATTTTTTACCCCCGAAGTTGATGCTATGATGGGCAAAGGATCAGAAGCTGCAAAGGCGGAAATTGCAGCAATCCAAAAAAACCAACAAAGACAACAAAGCAAGAACTACACTAATTTAAAAGAGTATAATGCTACTGCTACCAAGGCTAATTCCAGGCTTAATTTAGGCAAATATTTTAATGCAATACAAAAAGGGCAGCAATTAGTGCAGCAATATAATAACGGATATATTCTACCAAATATAGGGGATACAACGCCAAGAGATATAGCGAAAGGTAATAAAGCACTTACCGATATGAAAACTGTTCTTGGTATTTTATCAGATTTTGCAGAGGATACAGGTATTCTAAGCAATCCAAATGACCCTGAAGTTAGTAAATATGTTGGTCTAATTAACAACTTACATAACAGTAATAACAGGCAAGCAAAACTAGATATGGCTTATTCTGGCTTGGCAGATGATCTTGTACAAGCACAAGACTATTTATCTCAAAATTCACCTAATGTAAATTCTACGACTAGTCCTTAGGGAGGCGGAACTTTAGGATAATAATTCCGCAGTTAAATGCATTTGGTAATAACCAAGCCACAATCCAATAAACATAATCAATTAACAATTAAATATTCTTACCTAATAATATAACAATATTATAATTGCAGCATATTTTAAAAGGGCAGCATGGTAAAAAATAACATATCATTTACAGCAACAGATGTTTTAATGGTTAATTCTCTTGTAAAAATTGCAAACTTATTAGGTAAAAGTGGTTTTACAATGAGCGAAACAATTGCCGATGATTTAATCAAAAGCATTGTTGTTGAGGCAAAAAGAAAGGATAAGAAAGTAAAGAAACTTAAAAAGAAGATTAAACAGCTTAAGTGCGAAGTTGGTGATGATGAATGCGAAAAAAAAGGGGGGGGTGGAGTAGTTAAAAAAGCAGCTGGTGCTAGAGACATTATAATTGATGATTCAACATCACCAGAGAAGCTTGAGTACCTCCTGGGATATTATGAGCCTTTTACAGATGCAGAGTCTAAGCAGAGATTTGCAAAAATACGAGGTATGGTAGATCAACAGGATGTAAATGCTGATTTTTTTAAGGATTTTACTGCAGCAGGAAGATCAGATGCAAATGCGGAAATTGCAGCAATCCAAAAAAACCAACAAAGACAACAAAGCAAGAACTACACTAATTTAAAAGAGTATAATGATACAATTAGAAGGCAGTTATTATCATATAGCAAAGAAACGCTTAGTCCTGCTGTAACTAACGCTAGCTGGAACATTCCTTCTTTTGGGTTTAAGACGAACATCTATGAGCAATTTATAAAGCACCAGAATGACTTAACTGACTCATTAAATCAATTTAAATTCGGCACATATTATAGTGCGGCGGAAAAAGATAATCAACAATTTAAAGCCTTATTTACAAAAGTAGAAAGTGAAACCTTAGTATATTTAAAAAGCTTTCTAGATTTTTATTATGGATTATACACTGCTGATAACTTAAAAATTATGCCTGATGATGCTGGACTCAAAGAAAATAAATTTAATAATTCTAACCAACCTGTAGATACCAGATTGCAAGAACAACATAAGACCATGCTGTCTATGCAAAGAACAGTTGATGAGAGAAAGCGTAGCAAGCTTTATGGTCCAGAAGATATAGCAAGACAACAAGCCGCAGCTGATAAAGCTTATAAGGCATGGGAAGAGAATAAAAATAGACAAAGTTTACCCTTTAAAAGTTTACCCTTTAACAGTTTAGAGTAATAAAACAATAACTATAGATATCAAAACAAACTAATAATCTTATATAATAGTCAATGAATTCAATTCAATCAAACATGCGGAATATTCTCAATAAGATTGCCGCACCAGAAAATAAAGTTATTGAGAATCCAGATCCAAAATTAAACAGATATTATACAGCTCTAGATAAAGGAAGGCAATTAATCCTTGAATATAAAGCATTAAAACAAGCCCCTTATAATGATGCAAAAGCAAAAAATTTGCAGAATAGATTTAATCAAATTGCAACAATTTTTGATGAGTTTTCAAATAATTACCCATATGATTCAAACAATGTTGAAACTTCTCATTTGCTTAAATTAATGGAACCAACCAGAGATGATATCGATAATTATATAGCTGCTTTAAAATATGAAATGATTATATTCCAGCAAGGGAATAACCCACGAATCAAAATTTATGATCAAGTAGACCCTTGGGCAAAAAATAGACCCGAAGAAGAAGGTTACGATTTTCAATATACCCCAGCTTCTAATAATCCTTGGGAAAGCTAATTCCTAATTACTAATAAATTATCATCATATTATGATAATTTCAATTCAATCAAGCATGCGCAATTTTATAAAGCAAGCGCAAGAAAATAAAGCAACCGCAAAATATAATCATGCAATTAAGCCAACGGTTCAAGATATGACATTGGCAGTTAATGAACTTAACGCGGCAAAATCAGAAATATTACCAGATCAATCAGCAGCCCTTGCTTGTTTAAATAAAATTATAAGTTATTTGAATTGGTTCAAAAATATTGGAAACACAAACACAAATGCGGCTGGTAAAAAAAGTCTAATTCCAAATGATGAAGAATTTAAAGCGCTTATTAGAACTGGATTATTTGGAACAAGTTTTATAGAATCATTAGCCGCCATATTAACTATTGGGGATAAAATACCTCAATTTAATAAAGAATTATCAAAAATTAATAAAAAAGCGGATGGAAACGAAAAAACATTTAGGACAGATGACAAAAGTGATTTTGAAGATTTGCGAGTTAGATTTCATCGGTATATAAAAGAAATAAATGCAGATTTTAAAAAAAACTAAATTAGAAGAACTAAAAGATTTAGATATTAAAGATTCTTATGAGGCTAGTCCCCTTTTAATTCATTTTGATAGATATTTTATAAAATTTATAGAAATAAGCAAAAATTTACGATCAAAAACAAATATTAAAACAATAACTCTTATAGATCAAAATAAAGCGGATAAGTTATTTGCTGATAATTTTCAAATAAATTTACTTATAATTTTAGAAGAAGAAAGAAAACGAATGAAAAATGAAGGTTATTATAGTAGACCTTTATTTGATCAAAGAAAATCTTTAGTTAGAAGACTTGTGGATTTAAACGTTTATGTTGATACTAAAACAAAATCAGCAACGAAAAAAGCAATAAACGCTTGCTTAAAACTGCAAGAAATAGCCAACCAATTACAAATTGATGTCGATGAGGCTATAGAAGAACATCATGCATCATTTACAAACCCATATAGACAAGCGAATAAAAGGTAATTAACAAAAGAGGCAATATGAATAATATGAATAATATGAATAATATGAAAAGAGCAATAAATAAAATAGCCGATTATGACCCAACAGATAGTGGCTATAGTCCATCTAGTAGCCCAGTAGATGATTATTATAAACCAGAACCAAGTAGACGTAAGCCAGTTGAAAGCCCCTGGTCGTATGACCCAGTTACAGATTCACCATATACTGGTCGTGGCAGTTCATTTCAAAATGAAGTAGATATTAGTTATAATCCATTTGATAGTGAATCCCCAAGAAAATCAAGAAAAACAACAGAATATCCAGACCCAATAGCTGATGATGATGAAGAATATGGAATTATAGCCAATGATGATGATGATAATGATGATGATGATTTAGATGCTGCTATTAAGCGAAAAGTTGACGATCTTGAAGGAGATGAAGAAAATGAATTTTACGGCTGATAATATCAATTATAATTCATTCATTATATGAAAAGCTTAAACAAAGCAATAAGAAAAATTGCATCAATTAAAACAATGACCCCAATTTTGGCATTAGAAATATTGGATTTAAATAAAAAATATACATTGCCTGAATTAAAAGAATCATACAAAAGATTAATATTTAAGCATCATCCAGATAGAAATCAAGGAAATATAATGGCAGAAGAAAAAGCAACAAATATCAATATGGCTTTTGAATTATTAAAAAAAATGTTGGAAAAAAAATCAAAGCGTAAAAATGAAAGTGTCATTAAAGACATATATGATGAAGCAAGAATAACAAAAGATTATATAAAAGAAATGTGGGATTATTTTCTTGCATGAAATATATAATATTAACGAATTAGACTGAGGAAACAATAAGTCTAAAAAACGCAATTAGGAAAATAGCAATTAGAAAAATAGCAGCATCAAGGCTTACTACGAAATAGGCTTTGGAAATATTTGGGCTTGATCCCAATAGCACGGATGACCTAGATGAAAAAGATCTTAAAAAGATCTTAAAAAGATTTATCATAAATTAATAGCGAAACATCATATTGATGTTATTAAAGGAAAAATTGAAGCAAACGGAAGAAAAATGGCGCAAGAAGAAGAACCAACCAAATACTATCAAGATATAATCTTAGCTTATAAAGTATTAATTGGCGAGGAATAAGCAGCAGGACCGCACCAAAGAGCACCTGGAAGCGACTCAAATTTAAGAAGGTATCATGAAACAAAAGAGGAAGCGGTGAGGGAAGAACATAGACGTTATATGGAGGATTACGAAAGAAGACAAAAAGAAAAAGCACAAAGAGAACACCATGAAAGGCAATTAAAAGAAGTGGAAGAGGCAAGAAGAAAGCGCCAAGAACAAACTGGAATATATGAACCAGCCCCATCAACAAACCTGCAAGATCTTTTCCCCCATCTTTCTCAGCCTATAAATCGTAAACCTTAATAAAGCCTTAAACGATTGGTTTAAAAACCAAAGACAATAATGTAATAAAACAACATATCAATCAATATGGTTTGTTAAAAGGAGAGTTATGTCCATTAAAAAAGCAATTAAAGATGTAGGAAAAACTTGCAACGATGGCGAATGCGTTACAGAAGCCGGATCTTCAGAAGATCTAGAAGAATCTGCCCAAGATGATATAGATTACCAAACACCCGAATATTCCGATGATAAAGATTCTGATGATGAAGAAAGCGAAGACCTATTATGGATTTAAACGTTTATGTTGATACTAAAACAAAAGCAGCAACGGAAAAAGCCCTAAACGATTGATTTAAAAATCAAAGAAAATAAAGACAATAATGTAATAAAACAACATATCAATTAATATGGTTTGTTAAAAGGAGAGTTATGTTCATTAAAAAATCATCAGATTTTGATAAAGGTTTAGTTTCTAATTATGAAAAAATATTAACTGGTGGAGATCAGTTAGCAGAAGCTGATAAAGTAAAAAAAGCAGTATCATTACTAAATGAAGCCTGTGAGCTTTTAGAATGCGAAGGAGATACCTATGGAAGCGTTTGTAGAAAAATTGAAAAAGCAATTAAAGATGTAGGAAAAACTTGCGACGATGGCGAATGCGTTACAGAAGTCGGATCTTCAGAAGATCTAGAAGAATCTGTCCAAGATGATATAGATGACCAATCAGCCGAATATTCCGATGATGAAGATTCTGCTGATGAAGAAAACGAAGGTCTATATACTGGTACTATATCAGTTGGCGATGAAGACGAATCTGATGATGAATTTTTTACCGACGAAGATAACACAGAAGACGATGAATCTTTTGCAGAAGATGACAATGAAGAAGACGACGAGGACGACGAGGACGACGAGGACGACGAGGACGAAGATGACGAAGATGACGAAGACGACGACGAAGACGAAGATGACGAATTAGAAAAAGCAGCTTATTACAAATATGCAAAGAAAAAAGATAGCAAAGCAAAAAAACCAACAAAAAGCGAAAAAGCCAAAATTTGCGAATTATGCAACGGCAAGCGCAAAGTTCTCGGCAAAATTTGCGATTGGTGCAAATAATCGTTATATAATCTCTCATGTTCTTTAATAATATTGAAATTAATATTATCCATACCCACAATAAAGAATATCAACTTAACTTAATGAATCAAATAGCAAATGCTTATAATGGCAAATGCTTGTCAGCTGCATACACCAATAATTCAACAAAATTAAATTTCATTTGTGAAAAGAATCACCAATTCATTATGACACCATTGCATATTAAAAATGCCCACTGGTGCAATATTTGCAGAAATTCAATCTTCTCAATGAATCAAATTATTAATAAAGCAATTTCAATGGGCGGAAAATGCTTAACCAATACCAGACCAAAAGCCAGAGAAAAAATGCCATTTGAATGTAAACTTGGTCATAATTTTTTTTATCATGCTTTTAGCGTTATGGCAAATCATTGGTGCCCAACTTGCTATATTAATAAAGATCATAGCTATAGCCGCATCTGCAATATAGCTTTCTCTCATAATGGTAAATGCTTATCATCAGAATATGTCGATAGCATTACCCCCATGAACTTTGAATGCATAAATAAACATGCCTTCTCCGCCCAACCAAGAAGAATAAAAGAAGGCTCCTGGTGCAAACAATGTAATATAAATAAAACAAAATTAAACTTCGATGAAATTAAACAAAAAATATTCTCCAAAAATGGGAAATGCTTCTCAGATAATTATATAAACGCCAATACAAAAATTATAGTACAATGTCATAAAGGTCATATATGGAACGCTAAACCTACCGATATTTTCCATGATTCATGGTGCCCTATTTGCTCCAAAAGCGTTGGAGAAAATATCGTTAGAGAAATATTCCAAAAAACATTTAATGATGAATTTATATCCGTTAGACCAGATTGGTTAAAAAACCCAGATACAAATTATAATATGGAATTAGATGGGTTTTGTGAAAAATTAAAACTCGCTTTTGAATATAATGGAGTGCAACATTACAAACAAAGCTTTTTCCAAAGCGAAAAAGCATTTAAACGGCAACAAATAAGAGATCAATATAAAATCAATATCACAAAAGAATTGGGAATTAATTTGATTATCATAAAAAGCTTTAAACAATTTAATGTTAATAAAATGAAAGCAAAAATCAAAGATGAGCTAATAAAAGCTAATCTTAATGTACCAGATCATTTTGATAATATTGAAATTGATATTTCAAAATTCTATTAAAAGGAAAAATGTTTAAGATCACTCATAGCTCAAATACAATGCCCTTCGCCTATACTGTCGATCCTTCAGCTCAGTTTCAGGGAGGTATGGTCGGTCAATTATATCTATATGGAAATAATATAGTCTGTGGCGTATCCGATGGGACTGCTCCTCTAGGTATCATAGATGATATAAGAACAAATGCTTTCTATAAACCTATGGTCGATGAAACTCATCTAGTCCCTGTCGTTGGTGCCATCGCGCCAGATGGTAAAATGCGCTCAGTAGCAGACGCTACAGAATTACTATATGAAAGTAATATAATGCCGAATAGCTTCGTTTGCGATATACCTGTATATCTTAAGGAAAAGAATGGCGCGGTTATTATACCAACAGGTACTGAGTTAAATTATGACCAGAATGGCACTGGTCCAGATTCTATTAAGTTTATTTGTTCCTATATGCACCAAATACCAGGTGTCCCAGGAGACGATTCGGTAATTGGATCGAATAGAATCACAATTTGGTATGGCAAGATGATATTCCAAACTGATCAATTTGAGGCTTCGCAAAGGTATGCTTTGAATGCTCCTCTGTTTTGTAATGAGAGTGGATACTTAACTACGCGACAAGTAACACCAACACATCCAGCTATAGGAATGGTAGTTGGACCCCCATCAGCAAGGCTGCCAAATTTAGAAGTATTATTATTCTAAGAATTCCAAACGGTTCTAAAATCTAATTTAATATTATCAAAATTATCTGGCAATGTTATATTGTTTCTTATTAACTCATTTTTTATTATAGCAAGTAATTCCTTCTCAGTAACTTTCTTATTAATTTCATTAAAATATATTATTTTGATATTTCTCTTTTCGCATTCTGTTCTTTTAATAAAATCTCTTAATTGTTGTTTTTTTAAAATATCATCATTCATTTTATATAAATCTACTATTTGATAATGTTGCCTTCCTTGATGTTCAAAAGCGATATTTAATTCCTTGCAAAATCCATCAAGTTCTAATTTTCTATTAGTTTTAGGATTTATTAAAAACTCTGGTTTAATTTTATTAAACTTGTAACCAAAGATTTGTTCTAGAGCACATCTACAAACAGTTTCTCCATATGAGCTAGAACAAATAGGGCACCAAGATTTAGAATTATATATGTGCTTCCATTTAGCTTTCCATATATGATTCTTTGAGCAAGAGAATATTAAATTATGATGAGCATTTATATATTCTGGTGATAAGCATTTGCCATTATATTGATCATTAACATAATTTGAAATGAATTCGATTGTTGGAGAGATTGGAATATTATTGCAAACTTTGCACCATATATTATTATATCTTATATTAAACCAAGTAGATTCAAATATATGTCCATTGACGCATTTAATAATTAATTTTTTAGTTTGATTTATATATATATCATTTAAACATATTGCATTAAATTTATTATTAATATATGATTTTATTTTATTTATAGTTATTTTATTCATTCTACAATATAGTCCATATCTATATTTATATTTGGGACATTTATATTTAGTTCAAAGCATTTTTCGATTATATAATTTTTTAAATGTTCTGGCTTGAAATTCTTTGTAAATTGGGGGATTTCGATTAATTTTACATTGAATTCTTGGCATTTTTGTTTTTTATAAGCATCTCTTTCTTGTTGTTTTTTTAAGGTTATTTCATTTCCTCTGAAACCTGGAATAATTTTATAATGTTGTTCTCCTTGATATTCAAATGCAATTTTTAATTCTTCGCAAAATCCGTCCAGTTCCAAGTTTCTTTTTGTATGTTTTCTTTTTAAGAAATTTGGGCGAACATTTGGAAAATTATTATTGAATAATAATTCAAAAGCTTTTCTGCATAATTTTTCTCCATAACCAACATTGCATATTTTGCACCAACGCCCATTTTTTAATTTGTCAAATGATGAATTAAATAAATGATTATTCCTGCATTTTATTTTATAATTAAATTTGTCGCTTTTTTCCAAGCATATGGAACCGGGATGTTTTTCATTTAAAAAATTGCATATATTTCTTATTGTTTTTGTGCATGTCTTCCAACAAACATGGCACCAATGATTATCCATAACATATGTTGGCAGCGCCGCAAAGTTATGACCATATTCGCAAATGAAATTTGCTTTGGTTCTGCAATTAATATAATTTAAGCATATGGAGCCTGGATGTTTTTCTTTTAAAAGATTTTCAAATTTATTTTTATTTCTGGCGGTTCTTTCTTTTGCCCTGCATATTGGGCACCAATCATTTCTATTCTTTATATTTTTAAAAGAGTTTTTGAAAATATGATTATTTGCGCATTCCCAATTATATATTGAATGCGATAATTCATAATTATCCAATAATTTGCCGCCGGGATAATTGTTATTTAGATAATCAATTATATATGCTTGGTTATAATTTCTTCTTTTTATATTGGCGCATGTGGGGCACCATTCGCCAGCAAATATTGCTTTTGCGGTTGTTTCCCAAATATGTTTATACTGGCATTCCCATAATAATTTGCCCGTATTGTAACTTAATGAAAGGCATTTGCCATTGGGATGTTTTTCATTTAAGAAAATTTGAATATTTATAAGCTTTGGTTTATAATCTTTTTTTATATACATTACAACATTAATATTTGGTTTTGAACTTTTGATTGAAATTCTTTCAAATTTCTTGCTCCAATGAAGGAGAATGCTGATTGCAAACCTTCTTTTATTCCTTTTAAGGAAAGGGATAATGGACCTGTAGAATTTACGAGTTTAGTTTCTCCCTCAATAAATTTAACATGATTAGTTTCATCAGCTACTTGCTTAGTTTTAATGGAAGCATTTCCATATGTTTCTTTATAGCAAACTCCATTTGAAACTATTTTTGTTCCAAAGGATTCGTCGCAACCGCCGAACATTCCGCCGATCATAACTAAATCGCTCCAAATTAAAGCTTTAACGATATCGGCTGGGGATCTAATTCCACCATCTGCGCAAAGGTTTACATCCCAATCATTTGTATCTTCTCTATATGTTTTTGCGCAATGGATGGAAGTTACTCCAAAAGAAGTTGCGAGCCTTGTTGAGCACGTTGACCCAAAAGAATTGCCTATCTTAATAATATCGGCACCGGAATCTTTTAAGAATTTTATTCCATCCGTTGATGATACATTACCAGCCATAACTAGCATATCTGGGTATGTTTCTTTAATCCATTGGGTCATTTCTTTTACAGCTAGATGGTGTCCATGATTAACATCGACTATAACATTTTTGATTCCCAGCTTATATAGAGAGTCGATGAAAGTATATTCGGATTGTTTTGTTCCAATGGACATCCAGAACTTTTGAATTAATTGTTTTCTTTGCGGGTCTGGTACATTTAGAATAGTTTTAATTGCATTAATTTTTGTAGATTCAGATTCAAAGAATCTATGATAAGAAGAAAATGTGCTATGTTTATTTGATAAAACGTCAACCATTTCTGGTGTGCAAATGGCAAGCATATTTGCGTTTATTATTGGCAATTCCGATTTTGCTCCGCATATGGATATTGAAGTATCAACTTCACTACGGGAGGTAATATCGGAATATGATGGGACTAGTGTAAAGGAATCAAATGTTATCATTTTCATAATGACCAATAAAATTGCGAACTTTCTACTTGTCGAATTTTTTTTGTGAAAATCATCAATATTAAAGTATTGTTTCTAAACATATAGAGAGCAGAAAAATATGTGCTAATATTATAATATATAAACATAGCGAGGGCAAGATAATAAAATTATTTTGCAACTAAAAAGAGTATAATAATACGGCTATAAAAAGCAATCTCTAATATTCCTAGAATAAAGAGATAGAGGCTATGGCAGTTTAGCCGATAAGGAAATTTTCTTTATAAAGAATAAAATTCCATACTTTATTTAACTATAATAAAAGAAGAATAATACAAAAGGTAATTATGTCAAAATTAGAATGGAACACAGCATTACAAAGAAATGAAGATTGGGACGCCGCTAATAGCAGCGAAGTATTTCGTAATTATATGAAGATAGTTGCATCTGAAAGTTATAAAAATAAAGTAAAGACAGCAAATGAAAGTATTGAACCAATAAATTTAGACAAAGAAGAAGAAGTAATAAAGGAAGAAGAAGCTACCCTTGATAGTATAGATGATAGTTTAGAAATGGAAGATGATATTGTTGATGTAGAGGATTTGGATGTAGAGGATGAATTATCTGAAGAGGATACAAGTTCAGACTTTGATGATTATGGCGAGTTATATAATACAGGGGCTGGAGAATCTAAATATATAGATATTGGAATGACGGATGAGACTGAATCATTAATGGAAACTGGTATAGACTATGTAGAAGCAGAGGTAGGAGAAAGCTTTATAGAAGTTGATGAAGCTGAAGAGGATAAAGAAGAAGCAGAGATAATGGAAGCAGAGATAGCTCTTGGCTTAAATAAAAACATAAATTATATTCTTTCAAAAATGGGAAAATAAAGGTAATATGACATATCGACATATAGGATTTAGCGATAGCATTGTAATGAGAGAACTAGAAAAGATAGCTAGGGATAAGGGCTTAATTGAAGAAGAATTATACATTCCTCAATTAAAGAAAAAAGCTAGCAACAGGTTGGTAGAGACCGGCGATGTTTTTGTTGATGCGATAACACTTGCGGCGGAATTGCGGGAACGTGGTTTTAATAAGCAAGCAGCCGCATTGGAAAATAAAGCGATAATATATAAAAGCGCATATAATAATAATACGCCAGCATCAACTATGGAAGAACGACAAGAAAGGGAGAGCGTTCTTTATAATACCAAATTTGGTCAAGGCATATTGAATAATGCGCACTTGCCATTGGAATTGCCAAAACTTCCAAGCTCAATTAATGAGGGACATTTTGAAACAATTGAGGAAATTAATAAAATATTGGTTGAAAGCACAAAACATCAACCAATTGGAAAATTGGGGAATGTTATTTCTTATCTTAATAAAATTGCAACAGTTGAGACAGGAATTGTTACAGCTAAAGATTTAAATAGTAAAATCAGCCAATATATTTCAAATATAACAGAACAAAATAACCAATTTGATAGAACTTCGATAGGACATACTCTAGATATATTAAAGTCTATTAAAGCAAGCGAAGGGAGTCTAAAACCGTTTATTGACCAGGCAAACAGAAATATAGTAGAATTTGGTCTGTTAAGTTTGAATAAAAGTGTTATTGATAATATTAACGAATCAGGACAGCCTGCTCTTGACAAAGTAAAAACCTTAGTCCCTACTGTTTTAACCATAGATGGTGCTAGTGACTATAATACAGCAATTAATAAGATAAAAGAATTTACAATCATAAAACCCGCAGATATTACATATATAAGAACATGCTATTATCCCGCGGAAGACAAATTCTTAGAAATAATTAAAAAAAGCAATGAAGCAATAAATAATACAATTATAATTAAAATTATTAATAATGGTGCGTTAATAACTGCCGAATTTAATAAATTTAAAACTAAAATTATAGATGCTGATGATAATTCTATTTCTGGAATAAGAAAAAATCAAAGAGCTATAGCGAATATTAAAAAAAGCACTTTTATAAAAAATGTAAACGCCGACGCCCTATCATTATTTCAAATAGGGGGACCTTTTAATTTGGAAGATTATAATCCAAATTGTAGCCCAATAATAGAAAATTTTATAATTATATTAAACAAAATTAAAACAAATAGTGCAAATTTAAAACTAGTTGTGCTTCCCGCCCTTGATACCTGTATAGATGAATTATCTGATATGGAGCAATCATCAGCGTTAGTCGATAAATTAACTATATTTGATAGTTTGAATACAGGTATAGGTGAATATATAGATGAAAACTCAAAAGCTGATCGTTTTGATAGAGCAATTATAAAAGTAGCAGGAATATTTACTACCCCAGCTGGAGGCACAACCGCAGTAAAAACACCCGCAGCAGGTGGTAGTGGTGGTGGTAGTGGTGGTGGTGGTGGTGGTGGTGGTGGTGGTGGTGGTGGTGCGCAAACAAAACAAAGAACTGAGGAAGCAAAAGCCGGGGTAAGAAGAATGCAGGGATTATGTTCTGCTTTTGGCAAAGTTGTTGCAAAAGCACTACCCAGCGGTACAAGCCCAGAAAAAGCTAGAATACAAAAAGCTTATTCTAGGATTGATTTAACTTCAAGCACTGAGAATCCTGGAGCAGAAAGCGATGGCACCTGGGGACCCAATACTGAGATAGCATTAAAACAAATAAACGCATTATTAAATGACGATGCTTTTAGACAAGTTGGTGGGGCAGTATCAACAAACAAGCCAACATCGGCAGAAACTGATGACGCCTTGATAGAGCGGGCTTCTAAAAATTTCGCGGTAATGTCAAAAGCTCTCGCAATTCTAGATTCAGATATTGCTGCTATTTCTGGAATTGATAATTCATATATGATTATTGATATATTGCCAAGCACAATCACTGCGGAATTATTAGAAAGTAAAGAAGGTATACGTTTATCATTTAGTAATATTATTTCATTAAGAAATCTTAAAGCACATTTAGTAAAATCTGGCTTTATACCTGCAAGTGCAGATGATGACGTTAAAACCAGACAGCTTTCTAATGCAGGTCCTGATCTTACGCCTCTGCCTAAAGGAAGTCTGAATGATAAAACAACAGCCGGATCTAAAATTATTAATTTAATTAATAATATATTAAAAACATCAGGTTCAAATGACAACGTTAATGCTTGGACATTTGGACAATTTGAAGAATTATTAGGCTGGTTATACAAAAGGGCTGAATTTCAAAAAACTGAAATTTCTGGTCTCTTAACAGCAGAAGAGAGTCCTGAAGCTAGAAAGAATAAAAAGCTTCTTGATATTAAAACCAATTATTCCGTAACTATTAAACTATTACAAGCTCATTTAAAACGATTAGCAACGGCAGCTAATATAGATCTTAAGACAGAGGCTTATAAAGGTATTGTTGTTCGAAATGATTGGTTAAATGGGATTCTAGGAGAAGAGCCTGCAAATATTGCCCCTGGTGGTGGTCGTGGTAGTCGTCGTGGTCGTGGTGGTGGTGGTGGTGGTGGTTATAGTGGAGGATATGGAAACCAAGAATTACCTCAAGCGGTGCTAACATTCAAAATGACACCTTTCCCAGATAACAGAACATTATATGTCCATGCATTATTGCAAGCTTTTGAAATAACCGACCAAGTTCTTGACGCGGGACCAAGAACTATACTTTATAGTTCTTTAGACACGTTAGAAACTGCAATGAGCGTTCTTCCAGCAGAAACTCCACAATCATATTATCATCATTTATTAAAAATATTTAAAAAAATACAAGCTGGATATAGAACCTTTGCTGAAGACGTACAAATACCAGATAGGGTTAGAGACCAACAAGACCAAAGGTGCATAGAAATACAACATAAAGTCATGGCACTTAAAAATCAAACACCGGAACCAGCACCAAGACCAGGAACTGTAACTAGAACCCCAGATTCAAGCCGACCAGAAATTGTTAAAAACAATAATCAAGAAAATGTGGACTATACAGATAAATGGACTAAAAATAAACAAGCAATAGCTACTTTATTAAGAAATGCTAATTTTATAGCGATGTACCATAATAATTCGGACACTAGCCCAAATACTAAGAGCGATTTATATTTTGAAAAAGAAATTAACGGGGCATTTACAGCAGTTTTTTATTCGCCAATGCAAGGTATGCCAGCAGGCACTGTTGCTTCTTATCAGAAAGATCGTGGTAGCAATCCAATTTATAATCAAGCTGCTATGTATGAAATGTATACACCAGGGGCTATGCAGTTATTAAGAGAAGCTGGCGTAAATTTAGGCACGCAATAAGGCATAATGAACCAAAAAACTAGAGTAAAAGCACTTAAGTCGATACATAAGCAAGCAGAATTTTCTGTAATGAATCTTCTTGTTGATTCAGTTAAGAACACAATTAAACCGGATGATTTACTTGGAAGTGTTGGGCAATTATTTACAGAAGGGCTTTTATATACTGCATTAGGACCGGCATATGGAATTATAGCAACTTTATTAGATACAGTATTTGGAGTTAATATAGGAACACTACTGGGCGCATTGAAAAAATATGTTCTCCCATATTTAATTTCAGGCTTTAATCATTCAGATATAACAGGAGCAACTGTTTCATTAACTGGCAATGTAATGCAAACATTAGGAATTTCTCAATCTTCATCAAAAGCAAATACTACGCTTGGTGATTTAGCAGAAAGTGAAGGCTTATCAGCGCAAGGCAATTTATACTCAAAAGATAATAGAATTATAAAAGAAGCTTCTTTTAGAAGCTTATTTGCCAGCTTATCATTAAAAACATTAGTCTCTTCAATAATAAAATCAATATTAATTGGGTTTGGGCTTTCGGCGGCTGCAGGCGCAGTAAAATATACTGGCAGAGAATTGCTTGGTATTGGGGGTGGAAGCACAGGCGGAACTGGAACTGGAGAAGCAGGAGAGGGTACTGATGGTATTGCAACCCCAGGAGCATCAGGAAAAACAATACTTCAATATATGGGTCCGGTAAATCAAGCTTATAGTGCAGCAACTATAGTTTATAAAAACAATGCAAGTATAGATGAGGCGGGCGGGTCTGCTTTTTATATCACATTATCTGGATCATTTGAAGATACTATAATTAGTTATATCAAAAATATATATGCAGATGCAAGCGACGCGGTATATGACGTTATAGAAAATAATATTGGCAAAGTATTACCATCAATTGAAAAATTCTTTATAAGATGGAATAACAATAATATTGAATATAATTCGATGATTAGAGTCCCTCCAGTAATTGAGAATGTGCAATTAAAATCTATAAAAAATATTGCTGACCTTGTATTAAGTAGAATCAAGGTAAAATAATATACATATCTTTGAATATTTTGTTATATAATTGAATTTAGAAAAGGAAAAAATGGTTAAATATTACAATCAAAATAATGGAAGTGAAGTATATTCTGAGTTTTTAAAACTTGCCAATGAAAAAGAGTCATTATATGGAGTAACAACCGGTGATGATGAAACTGGGCAAGATCTTATAGAGCAAGCCCATCCAGAAGATGCAAAAACAATAGATTCATATATAGATAGAGGAGGTATTGTAGAAAATCAATGGCAGCAACAAGAAGCGGATATTTTTGTGGCAAGAAGAATGCCTAATGGAACCATATCAAGAAAAAAAAACGCAACAAATGATTTGACAAATGAATTAAATATGATCATTTCTGAAATGGAAATCCGCAGGCAAAATGATCTTGTTAAATTTGCAAAAAGAATAAAGAAAAAAGCAGTAGGTCCATTAGCAGTAGGTCCATTAGCAGTAGGTCCATTAGCAATAGCTGGAATAGCAGCCGCTGTAATAATCCCAGTAGTTGGAGCTTGGTGGTATATGTCCCATAGAACCGATCCAAAAAATACAGGTATAGACAAGGCTATTAATGAATTATTAAAAAATATAGCAATATATAAACAAGTTTTATTGGAGAAATTAACTGGAGAACAACGCGGCAATATTATTCAAAATATAGATCAATTTATTGTTTTTATTTCAGGCTTAAGCGAATCAAGAAATACTTATATGCAAAGTTCAAGTTCATTGGCTAATATGTTACAAGCAGAAACTAATATATCTCCAGATAAAGAACCAACAGCTGAAGATATTAATAACAATCTAAAAAAAGATAATGATGATAAACCAATATTAGATGCTAATCAAAATCAGCAATTAAATGATAAAGCTAAACATATTATTGATTATATCAATAGATTTAATGAAATGTATAAAAAATATATTACAACATCAATAAATCCAAGATTGCAAAAAGAATTAAACGATTATTATATGCCTTATTTTGAACAGACTAAAGATATTGAAGGTATTAATCAAGATTGGACTGATAAAGTTTCAGACATTGTTAATCCTACATTAAAATCTACTGGAGAAAATTTTATACAAAATTTACAATCGCTTATAAAATCTTTAGACAGTGACTTAGCAGTTAGAGAAATTGACAGAAAAAAAGCAATAGATAATGTAACATCAAAAGTACAATCTAATATATCATCTCAATTTACAATTGATCCAGCATTATTAGCTGAAAATGAGCAACCAACACCAAATACAAAACCAAATACAGCACCAAATGCAGCACCAAATGCAGCAGCAACTCCAAACACAGCACCAATAAAGTAATAAATGGATGCAACAGTAAAAGCGTTTCAAGATTACTTAAAATCATCACCTCTGGGAGTTTCATATGGTGGACCTTGCGATGGGGAAATTTCCGCCCCTGGATTAAAAGCTGCCCTTATAGCTTTGCAAAATGCCGTCAGAAAAGCTTTATCAGAAAAAACAGATGAGAAGTATAAAGAATTATCAAAAACTTTTACAGTGCTATCTGGTGATAAAATATCCGCTTCCGTTGAAAATATTAAACAAATATTGGCAGTTCCATCAAATCCAGCAACAACTCCAACACAAGAAGCTAAACCAGGAGAAGATAAGAATATAAAAGCCATTCAAGAAATGTTTAATTCAAATCCATTTGGCTTAAGTTATTCAGGTCCAAAAGATGGGATAATGAATGACCAACTTGCAGTTGCTTTAAAACAACTCGAAGAAAAAATAACAGCAACAACCGGCGCAAGCGTGGCTGGTCAAATAGTATCTGGAAATAAAGTGCTTACAGATTCTGGAGACCTTTCTAAAACTTTCTCTTTAGTAAAATCTTATCTGAAGTTTGAAGCAGATAAATCTAAGAAATAACTAATTGCTTTTCCTTTTCTTTTTCTTTTTTCCTTTTCCAATATTCCCTTCTCTGCTTTATAATCTCTGGCTTCTTTCTATATTCTTTTCTCCATAATTTGTCCCTTTCTATTACTTTTGGATCCTTCATATATTCTCTTCTAGATTCCATTATCTTTTCTTTATCTCTTTCATATTGCAGCTTCCTTCTTAAGATATTCTTATCACTCTCACCATAAGATTTATTTGTTTCTTTACATCTGTCACATTTCTTTGTCTTACTAAAACAGCTTGCTAATTTATTGTTCCTACAACCAACGCAATATTTAATATCATTATTTTTTACAGTTTCTATTATATTTCTATCAAGATTATATTTCTCATTTAAATTATTTCCATTATCATTTTTAATAGCTTCAATTATTTCTTTTTTCATCTTCTTTATTGCAAACCATATCTTATCTTCCTCAGTTATAATTTTGTTAGATAAATGAGAATTGCTCATATTAAGCCTTGCATTTAAAGTTGGCTTTCCGTGAGCCCCGCCTTCTTTCATGTTATATCCATATTTGCTATTTGTACTTTTATATGCTTCTATAAATGATATCTCTAAATAATCAGCAGCCTCTTGTCCATAACAATTGCCAAGCAATTCAATAGAAAAGCTATCAAGCCCATATTTATTAAATGCACTTTCTAAATGCTTATTAGGAGCATGCCTTTTATGGCAGTTAAATCTTTTTTTAATTGTTTGCCATGTTTGTCCTATATATACTTTGTTATTGACCTTGTTTCTTATAACATAAATGGAGCATATCATATCCCATTATATATCTTTTATTTAATTTTTAATATTTTAAAATCTATTAATTATATCAATTATTGTATATTATAATTAGTGAAGAAAATGTTTGTTTTCTTACACAATATTAAGATCAAGAAGAAAGACAAAAACAAACTATAAAAAGGCAAAAATGGCATTAAAACTAAAACAAGCAGGGATTCAACCTCTAGGGCAGTTTGACGGGTACGACGAAAATTATTTAACAATCAAAGGCGGCGAAGTAGGTCGTTGGGTAGCAGTGCCTTACACTTACCCAGGATCACTTGATAAAGCAGCTTCTGATGTTTTTGATGGTTATTCTGGCACACCCGTTCATTACCGTCCAGCAGTATCCCGTGCTCTAGAATCAACAGGTGGCTCATCAACATACCGTCCATTATTCCTACTTGATGAAGGAACAGTTGGCTATGGCACCATGTTCGGAACAGTCGTTGGTGGCGTTGTTGGTCAAGTTGTACCAAATCCATCAAATTTATCAAACGTAACTGTACTTGGTCCTCATACCGCAGCAGGAAGCGGCAAAGTAACGCTTTGGGACAAACCAGGTCTATATGGCGTTACACTAGACGCAGTAGCTCCTTCAGTTGATGTTGTCGTATCAAATCCAATGCCAGGTGATCCATTATTCGCAGACACATTAGGCAGACTAACACTAACAGCCGGAGAGTCGTTTGATACTGGTGCCGGTGGTGAAACAATCGTAGGTCGTTTTGCTGAGTTCACCACAAACGGTTCTCTAGTAACCACCCCATCATATGTAGCATTGCCAACAGTAGTTCGACAATTCACTGAAATGCTATTCCACTTCAGAATCGAGAACTAATAACTACTAGGTAATAAGCAAACAAGTTGTTAATGTAAGGGGGAGATATTAGTCTCCCTCTTTTTTTATTTTGAAATAGCGAATTTTTTTAATAATTTTTTATATATAAAAAAAATCTACGCATAAGATAATATATCTGTATGTAAATTGTCTGGTTCTGGAATAGAGTACGGACATTAAACAAAAACTTGTAGAGGCGCTGAGTAGCAAATCAGGTCGTTGAAACAAGACGCTTCTAGCCTTGTGCTAGCAGTAATTCACAGGAGTAAAATGAATATTTTTAATACACAAGGACAATTAAATGCATCTTCAGTAAAAGATGCATTTCAAACAATTATGAAATTCGCCTCAATTCTTGAGGATAACGTCCCATCAAATGCCTCGCTAGCTGGTAGACCAGACTTAAGCGATACCGGCAGAGATGACCTAATCACCAGAGCCATCATGACAATGGACGGTAAAATTGCTTTAGCCCAGGCTATGGCAAATCCAATCCGCAGAAATTTAGACTATCAGGGAATTGCCCGTAGAACACTAGTGTTAGATCCTCTACCACAAGGCGCTCTACCAGTTTATGACCGCGATATCGACGTTGCTGCAGTTATCGTATCAAGTAACGGTACAGCACCAGAGAGCCGCGTATTTGCAGAGAGAATTACGGTTCCAGAATTTGAAATTATTTGCAATCCAACAGTTCGTATTCACGAAGTTCGCAGACGACGATTCAATGTAATTGACCGTGCCGTTCAAAAGGCTCGTCAAGAAATCATGGCTCAAGAAGATGCAAACATCTTTGCAGCCCTAGACACAGCTTCTCAAGTAGAGAACACTCTTACCGACATCGCTGATGGTGGTTTAACAAAGAGAGACCTATCAGAAATCAAAGTTTCAATTGATCGTTGGGACCTAGTAACTACCAAGTTCTTCCTAAACATTAATGAGTTCAATGACATTCTAAATTGGGGCTCAGGCGGTGGACAAGGACCTCAAGGTGGCGAAGTAGATCCAGTAACTCAACGCGAGATTCTACAAACTGGTCTATATGCACATCTTTGGGGAGCAGACATTCATGTAAGCAAGATCGTTCCTCCAGGCACAGTATATGGTTGTGCAGATCCAGAGTTCGTAGGCGTTATGCCAGTACGTCAGGACATCGAAGTCCTTCCTGCTGATGAACCTCGCCAATTAAAATTGGGCTGGGTAGTAAATGAAATAATCGGTATCGGCATTGTAAATCCAAGAGCAGTGGCCGCTGGACGCAAATCAGTACAAATAAACCCCTAATATATCAAACTACATTAAAATATAATTAGCTATAAAAGCCGGATAGATAACTATTCGGCTTCGTTATTTTAAGACAAGTTATACGCATATTATAACATTCATTGCAGGAGTACCTGCATAATGAAAGTTGATAAAAATATAGAACAAGAGATAATAAAAAGATATTCTGATGGCGAATCATCTGAAAAATTAGCTAAAGAATTTAATGTTAATGGGACTACAATATGTAGAAAATTAAAAAAACACAGTATAAAAATTAGAAGCTCACAAGAAAACAAACAATTATATAAAAAAGACGAGAATTGGTTATTAGATATAAACACTGAAGAAAAAGCATATTTTTTAGGGCTAATGATTTCTGATGGAACTGTGCATTCAAAAAGAGAAGCCTCTAGCATTTCTTTATTAAAAGATGATGCTGATGTCTTATCTAAAATATCTATACTAGTATATGGATTTGATAATACTAAAATTTATAGTATAAAGAACTCGTTATTGAAAATAAAAAAATTAGATTTTTATGGCAAATGTTTTAAAAATAATTTAATAAAACATAGCTGTATGCCGAATAAAACATTTATTGTAACATATCCAAATACAATACCAGAAAATCTACAATCACATTTTATAAGAGGATTATTAGATGGCGATGGCTGTATTTATGTATCTAAAAATAGATTTATTGTTGATTTTGTTGGAACTCATATGCTTTTGAATGGAGTTAAAAATATAATCAATGACATATTTAGAATGAATATTTTATTTTCATTTTATAAAGGGAAAAAACATAAAGATACAATTTGCAGTATGAGAATAAATAAAAAAAATGATGTTAAAAAATTTCTTGACTTTATATACAAAGATTCTACAATATATTTTAATCGTAAAAAAGATAAATATATAGAGATAAAAGAGCAGGCATTGGCAAGTTAATATGATTAACTTTTTTAAAAGGTAATGATAAAATGTCAAACAAAATTTTAGATAAAGATTTGCTAGATGAAATTATTAGGATAAAAGAATTATTAGGAAAAAATCCTAAGCAAGAAGATATAGCTATTCATAGCAAATTTAGTTTAAATAGTTATAAAAGAGCATTTGGAGGCTTAGGCGGGGCTTTAATAAAGATAGGGGAAAATCCAACTTATATTACAGGACAAAATAAAGAAGATGTTATATCTGAAATTAAACGGCTATATAAAGAATTAAATAGAATTCCAAAAACATCTGAATTTACTAGATTATCATCAATGTCATTTCAAACTCTTAGAAAAATTTGTAATAAGCAATCATGGCATTCATTATTATCAGAATGCGGAGCTACTGATGCTGAAATATCAAAATTAAAAAAGCATCATGTAACAAGTAAAGAGCTTAAAGAAGAGATTTTAAGATTAAAAAGTTTTCTTGGGAGATATCCTACATATATAGAGATGGCAAAGGAAGGTAAATTTTCTTGTAATACATATGAAGAAAAATTTGGGTCATGGGCAAAAGCATTTAAAGCTCTTGGATTTGATGATTATGTTTCGCAAAGTATATATAAAAATCAAATTCATGCAAAAGGAAATGATGGAAATATATATAGATCAAATTTTGAATCAAGAGCAGCCAATTTCTTATATACTTTAAAAAATAAAAATGAAATTTTAACATACGAATATGAGAGAAGGGTTTGTATTGGTAAAATTTGGACATGTGATTTTGTAATAACGAAAAATAGCAATGAAGAAATTTGGTTAGAGCTTGATGGAATGTTAGATAAGCGAAAAGAACCATATGACAAGAGTAAAAAGATTGATTTTTACAAGCATAGCAATATAAACTATTATATTTACAAATATGCATCAAGCAAAGAAAAGATAGAAACAGACATTTACAATATAATTTTTGAAGAAAAATAAATGGGATTTATTAATAAATATTCAAGCAAGAGTTTTTTGGGAAGATTATCAAAAAATATAATTGAGAATGATAATTTTATATCCTGGGAAGTTCGCGGGAAGAGAAAAGTAATTATCATAAAATATGATAGTAATATAATTGATGAATTATATAAGTTAATGCCATTTACATTTTTATATTTTGATAAGGATATTGTAGACATATTAAAAAATGATAATAGATTTAATGTAAGAGCTTCTAAAGGAGAAGCAATTGAAACCGACATAAGCAAATGGAATGGGGTAAGCGGAAAAGAATGGAAAGATATTAGGTATACATTAAATAAAGCTAAAGAATATAATATTGAAGCAAGAGATACATTTGATATATTAGAGGTTGAAGAATTTGTAAAGAAATGGAGATATAGTTATGGAACAAAATATTTCAGGGATCATTCTTCTCAAAATACATTTTTTTTCAGAAGCGGAAATCATAATGAATGTATAAGTAGATTTTATTATATAGACGGAAAGTTAGTTAGTTATGCTGTATTATCGCCTCCAGATTTGGAAGGTAATGCTCCATACATAATAAGAAAAACATTATATCAAGAATATTATGGATTGACAGAGTATGTTGATTGTGATATTCTTAATATTGGTAAAGATGCTGGGATAAAAATAATAAATTGGGGAGGTGGATCCAATAAATTATTAAAGTATAAAGCGAAATATCCACATTCAAAAACGGTATATCATTACGAAGGAAATTGCGAGGTAAAAAATGGGTGATACGACTCCTATAAACATAGATGGAACAGCCATAACAAAACAATATTTATTAACATTAACAATAGATGAGAGGAAAGAACAGTTAATTAAAGTAATGAAGTATTATCGGGATTATGGATTTCCATATCCAAAGTATGATGATAATACGATATTAAGAGATTTTAGTGCATTAAAGGACTTTGATACAAATACAATTATTGATGGGGACAGGCTTAGAGATTCTACGGCGGCTGGGTTAAAGGTATTTAAGCATTTTTGTCCTCAAATATATGATGTATATAGGGGGAATAAGCCATCGATGGTTCAAGCATTTAATAATGATTCTATATTAAAAAAATGTTTAGAGAACAGGATGGGAATATCGTATATGGGAATCAACAGATATGGGCAAGATTTTATTGCGATATTTAATATAACGAATGGGATGATAAGGCAAGGATTGAGGAACGGGTATTTTTCTTCGCAAGTAAGCATATTTAAACCAGCTATTGCAAAAGCGATATATGATAAATATACAAAAGAGAATGATATTGTATATGATTTTTCTATTGGATTTGGGCAACGATTGGCTGGAGCTTTAAGTTGCAAGAACAATTTGAAATATATTGGATGTGATCCATGGGATAAATGTGTTAATGAAGCAAGGGAAATTGGAAGGTTCTTTGGGCGAGAAAATGATGTGGTTGTTGAGCAAGCTGGGTCTGAAGTATATTGTCCAGAAGAATTTATTGGAAAGGTAAGTTTGGCATTTTCATCTCCTCCATATTTTAATATGGAAGTTTATGATAATAATAATTCGACGCAAGCGTATAGTGGTGGAATGGATTATTTTGTAAATGTATGGTTTGATAAGACGCTTGAAAACATGTCTAAATTATTAAAAGAAGATGGCATAATTGCATTGAATATTCCTCAAAATATATTTGCTATTTTAAATGGTAAGTTAAAGAATTATAATTTTGAAGTAAAGACAGTATTATATGTTCAATTAACTAGGAATGCAAAATTTCATGTAAAAGAAAGTAAGACCAAATTGGAACCAATTTATATAATTGGAAAGTCTGAGCCGCTTATACCCCCTCCAGTATTTTCTTCAAAATAAACAATATTGCTAATTTTAATATATATTTATATGAAGCTTAATGGGCTATTAAATATGTTTTGCAAATATGCTGCTTTAGATTTATTATCAATGGATATAAATCCAGATAATATTGATGAAGTTTTAAAGCAAATAGACTCTGAAATTGAGACTATAACTGGCAAAAAAGAAGATTTGCTTCAAAAAATGAATGACATAATACATAGTGCTGACGATTATCATAAAGGAGAAAGTATTTTAGAACATACTAAGGAAGTATTACAAAACATAGAAAATATGGCTGATGAAATAACTGGGATTAATGATAATGCTTTAAAGTTATTAAGATTAGTTGCATTATTTCATGATATTGGGAAAGTATATACCTTTGCAATTACCAAAAAGAATGATAAGACAAAGCACACATTTTATAGTCATGCGGCTAAAAGTGTTGAGGTCTTAAAATTATTAATTTCTAAAGATCTAGCTGAAGATTCCAATTTCCATCATGATTTAACTGAGCTTGTAAAGGCACATAATAGTATGATGGATTTGTTAGCTAGCAAGAAAGGTGATGATCCAGCTTATGTTAAAAGGTTAGTAGAAAGTACAATAGGCAAAAGAGACCTTATAAAGCAATTAAATATATTTATGAAAGCGGATTCTATGACTGAACACGCTATGAAAGAAACATTAAAAACTATTAATTCAATCACGGAAGATGTCCCAAGATATCACACGCAATTAAAAGAAAAAGAAAATAGAGCGGCAGCTATAGACCAAATGATAGTAGATAAAAAAGATGAAGTTGAAGAATTGTTAAATATAGAGCTTCCAAATGATACTAATAGATTAATGGCATTATATCCAAACATTGGGCAAATACGTGGAGAAATAATGAAAGCAAAAAGAAAAGATATATTAGGTAAATTAAATATTATAATTCCAGTAAGGTAATATGCTCATAATAAAAGCAATACATATATTTTATAAATTGGCGATAGACGAAAGAAATGAATATCTTGGATTTAAAAGCGATTTAAAGCAAGTGAGGGATCCAAGACAACTTTCAATTAAATATATAGATAAACATGATATTGAAATTAAAGATTATAATGTTAAAACAATGCCAAGTGGATTATTGAATTTTTTAATAAACAATAGGTTCGCTAATGGTTCTTTGGCAGATGACTATGAAAATATTTTATCTTTAAAAGAAGAAATTAATAAAGGAGATTTAGAATCAGTTGATGACTATTATATATTAGTAGCTACATATAAAAAGAAAACTGTAGGAGTATGTATTTTTTTAACTGAATCTAATGATCATATAAACACTTTTGTTAAATTAGAATTTAGGCAGCAAGGAGTTGGTAGATTATTAATAAATAAATTAAGAGAAAAATATCCAAATGCAAAATCTTATGGTGGAAGTCCAATAGGAGGATATTTTTATGGTAGTACTACTGGCAGCAAATCAGAAGAAAAAATAGCCTTAGATTATATTGATAATTTAGCTGAAGAACGGCTATTACAAGAAGAAAATCAAGAAAATCAAGAAAATCAACATAATGAAAATCAATTAGAATTATTCAATTAGGATAAAAGGTAACATGTTCATAATAAAAGCAATAGACATATTTTATAAATTGGCAACAGACGAAAGAAATGAATATCTTGGATTTAAAAGCGATGTAAAGCAAGTGAGGGATCCAAGACAGCTTTCGATTAAATATATAGATAAACATGATATTGAAATTAAAGATTATAATGTTAAAACAATGCCAAGTGGATTATTGAATTTTTTAATAAACAATAGGTTCGCTAATGGTTCTTTGGCAGATGACTATGAAAATATTTTATCTTTAAAAGAAGAAATTAATAAAGGAGATTTAGAATCAGTTGATGACTATTATATATTAGTAGCTACATATAAAAAGAAAACTGTAGGAGCATGTGTTTTTTTTGCTGAAGATGATCATATAAACACTTTTGTTAAATTAGAATTTAGGCAGCAAGGAGTTGGCAGATTATTAATAAATAAATTAAGAGAAAAATATCCAAATGCAGAAAATACAGGATCTTATGAGGATACTCCAATAGGAGGATATTTTTATGGTAGTACTACTGGCAACAAATCAAAAGAAAAAATGGACTTAGATTATATTAATAATTTAGCTGAAGAACGGCTATTACAAGAAGAAAATCAAGAAAATCAAAAAAATCAACATAATAAAAATCAATTAGAATTATTCAATTATGATAAAAAGTAACATGTTCATAATAAAAGCAATAGACATATTTTATAGATTAACAAAAATAGCTGATCATGAATCAGAAGTGGTAAAAGCATTAATCAAATTTATAGCAGATACTGCAAGAGAAGCTGGAGTAGCAAATCATAGTTATATAGTTGGAGGATCAGTTAGAGATTTCGTTATGGGAGTTGATCCAAAAGATATTGATATTGTTGTTGAAACAAAAATTGATGATGACGGTAATGTAAAGAATGCTACTACTCTTGGCACAGCAATAGCTGATAAGCTTGGTTTAAAAGTTCAAGCTGATCAATATGGAGTTGTTCATATTGGACCAGTAGCTAAAGATTTTATTTTTGAAGGGCAAAATCTTATTGGGCAAAAAATAGAAATAGTAACAGCAAGAAAAGAGCAATATAATAGAGGCGGCAAAAGTTCGCACAAGCCATCAGAGGTTGCTCCTGGAACAATTGAAGATGATTTACAAAGGAGAGACTTTACTTTCAATACATTGACTTGGAGGTTATCAGATATTGATAAAGGAGTGGAAGGAGCACCTGTAATTGATTTGTTAGGTACTGGCAGAAGAGATTTAGATGAAAGAACAGTAATGACTCCAATTGATCCAGAACAAACATTTTTAGATGATCCAAGCAGAATGTTAAGAGCTGTAAGATTTGCTATTAAATATAATTTTACAATGAAACCAGAAGTTGCAGAAGCAATAAAAAGAAATGCAGAAGAAATAAAAAGAATGCCATATGAGCCAATAGCAGATGTATTTACCGGCAAGATACTATCTTTAGGTAAAGAAAAAGCAATGAAAGCAATTGAGCTTATGGATGATTTAAATTTATTAAAGCCTACATTAGAAATGATCAATAAGAGTTTTCTAAAAAACAAATTAAAAGATATGCCAGTTGGTAATGACCCAGACTTCTTAATGTTTTTATTATCATATTTGAAAGAATATAATATTGAAAATTTCATATTTAAATTTCCACTTGAATTTGAATCAGATCTTATGACATTACATAAATTATTATCGCACGAAGAATTTGCTTCATTATACAAAAAGCTTCAAGGGAATTTGATAAATGTAAATAAGTTTATGAAAGAATTTAAAGTATCAGGGTCTGCAATTGGAAAGCTTGTATTAAAAGCTAAAAAATTACTCGTTGATAATCCAAATATGTCAATTGAAGCTATTGAAGATATTTTAGCAAGCGAATTATAATTGATATATAGTTTTATATGCGATATTTTCTAGATGCAAATGCACATGTTCCATTAAAATTAACATTTGATGAAATAAAAGAAGCAGAAGATAAACTATCAACGTTTGGTAATCCATTATCTCCAAGTTTTATTGGGCAAAAAACAAAAAAATTTGTTGAACAAACAAGAGAAGAAATTGCTTTGCTTCTTGGCATTGAAGATGCTTTCTCAATATCATTTACAAGTTCATGTTCAGAGGCTAACTATTGGGCTTCTTTAATTATTTCTAATAACTTCTTATCTAAAGTTGGTAATGAAGATTTGCCAAATATAAATATATCACCATACGAGCATAGAAGTATTAATGATTGTTTGTCTGTACTTCCATTTAATAAAAATTTTATAAAATTAGATAATAGTGGGGCTATAGATAATATATCAAATGCAGATTATTCAATTTTTATTGGGGCACAGAACGAGACTGGGACAATAGCTGATTTCAATCTAATAAGACAGAATACTAACAAATTATTTATGAGTGATCTTGCTCAAGTAATTGGTAAAACCCCAATTAATTTAAATGATTCAGGAATTGATATTGCTACATTTGGGGCGCATAAATTTGGTGGACCTACCGGTATTGGCTTTTTATATTTAAAAGATCCAGAAAATTGGTGCCCCTTAAATAATATAAAGTCATATTATCATGACGCTCCAGGGTCATTAAATGTTAGAGGGGTTTATTTGGCATATCTAGCTTTAAAAAAATCCATTAATAATATAAAAGAAAATATGGAAAAGGCAAAGTCTTTTCAAATAGAAGTTGAAAATAATTTATCAAATATTGGATTTGAAGTTATTGGCGGTAATAATAGAATATCAACAACAACATTAGTAAAAGTTCCAGATAATAAAGGATTAGATTTATTACTAGAGTTATCTGATAATAATGTATATGTTGGATTAGGGTCAGCTTGTGGATCATCAGAAGAGCAGCCTTTATTATCAGCTATTGCCCTTGGCTATAAAGATGCTGTAAATACGCAATTTATTAGAATTAGCCAGACTGGGCAATATGATTATAATGATGCTAAAGTAGTGTCAGATATAATATACAAATCATTTAAATCTTTGGAGTAGCATGAGTGTAGTTATAAATACAAAAGTAAAAATTCCTTCAGAAAAAGAAACTAAAATAAAAATTTTAGGTTTAGCTCAAATATATGGGTGTTATCCAGAAGCTAAAAAAGCGTTCTATAAATTTGAGCAATATAGTTCTGCATATAGACCAGACGATGTTAATGCTAAATTTCAAATAGCAGCAGGATTTATAAAAACATTATCAGAAATTAGCATACATTTAGTAGCTTGGCTAGCAGATGAAAATGGCAATATAATGATAAATAATGTTGTTGTTTTTACAGTTGAAGACGTGCCGAATAAAGAATAATTTTTTATCTGTCATTTTTTATATATTATTTTTGGATATATTTACCTA
Organism: Bacteroidia bacterium; assembly: GCA_049318585.1. Classification (GTDB taxonomy): domain Bacteria; phylum Bacteroidota; class Bacteroidia; order UKL13-3; family UKL13-3; genus JAAFJM01. The sequence goes on from JBMOGB010000001.1 coordinate 96,284, forward strand.
AAAGAGGAATAATGAATAGTTTTAAAGGAACTGTAGTTTGGTTCAATGTGAGTAGAGGATATGGATTCATTAAAAGAGATGATAATAAAGCCGATATATTTGTGCATTATAGTGATATAAATGCTGCTGGGTATAAAGTATTAAGAGCGAATGATGTTATTACATTTGAAGAAGGGTTCACTTTTAAAGAGAAATTAAAAGCAACAAATGTAACTGTTGTTGAAAGAAAATAATATTTGGAAGATATGTTTAAAATATATAAACTAGCAGATCTATACGAAAATATATGTTTTAATTTGTTTAAAATAGCTGGGCTAAAAGAAGTTAAAGAAAAATATCCAAATATATCTAAAGAAATTGACGAATTAAATAATCAAGTAAAACCTAAATATTTGGGTTGGGGGGCTAAACAACTAAATGATGGGTTTGTTCTTCAAGATATAGCAGAAGCTTTAAAAACATTTGATAGATTATCACAAAATTTAGAGACTATAGATAGAGATATTAATAAGTATGATTCTTTAGAAACTCTAAAGACTAAATTAGAAACTTTACAGAGCAGGCAAAGAAGAACAGTAGATACTAAAGGATTAGACGCTGAAGTCTTATATGAAGATGCTAGATATACCATGGTTAGACCAAACACTAAAATGGCAAGTATCAAATTAGGTTCTGGTACTAAATGGTGTATAACTGAACAAAAAAGAGAACATTTTAATCGATATCAATCAGATAATGTAGTATTTTATATCTTAATTGATAAAACATTGAAAAGTTCTAATACAAATTATAAAATTGCTTTTTCAGTTGAAAGAGATTTAGAATGTAATATAATTAAAATTACAGGGTGGGACGCTACTAATAAAGATAGAAAACCAGAAGAATATCCAGGATATTCTCTTGTAGAAGATATTATAAAAAAAGATGCAGAAGCATTGCCCCCAAATATGATTGTTTATTTTAATGAAGAGATGTTAAGCGAGGAAGAAGCTAATTATTTCATATCATTGCAAGATGCTGAATTTTTAGAAAAATTTGAAATCCCACGAAAATATAGGCACCTTGTAAATCCGGTTGAAAATATTGAGACGGAGACAAAAGAACAAAAATATCAATATCTTAGAAATCCCAATATAAGCATAACAAAAAAAATTATTATGATAAAGGAAGAAAAGGACCCTAATACTTTATTATATTTAAGCACAAAAAATGATTTGCCTAATGAAATAATTGAACCTATAATTAAAAACAATAATACTCCAATTAATGTTTTAGGACTTCTTTATAAAAAATATAAAGATAAAGATAAAGATGCATTTATACAAAATCCTAATTGTCCCTCTAATATTTTATTTGATATTTTAGTCGAAACACATAAATCAAATGAACGACCTGATCATCTTGTTACTAGTTTATTTTTACGTAGAGATATAACTCCTCAAATGATAGATTTTATGTTAAAACATTGCAAATTTAGTGATTACTTTAACTGCTATCTAAATATTATAAATAATAGTTATGTGTCTATAAAAGAAAAAATAAAAGTTTTAAATAGTAATAACATAGACATGCTTAGGATAGTAAATTATTTATATTATAACGATATGCCTTCTGATGTATTATATATTATATTAAATATAATAAAAGAGAGAGCAATACCAATGGAATTACATAAGCTAGAATCTATGATGTGGTGTTGCAATTTAGATTTAAAATGTTTTAAAATTTTATTAGAATTAAATCCAGATATAACTACTTATGTATTTAAGCTACCTACTATACCTTATGAAATTTTAAATTTTCTTGCTGAAAGTGAAGATGGAGATATGGATATATTATTCGAAATATTAGCTAGTGAAAAATTAGATGATAATTTATATTTAAAAATAAAAGATAAAATTAGTGAGTATAGTAAAATAAGGATGGCAAAAAGTAAGCGTAATATATTGCCATTAATTATAAAGCATGAAGGTAATGCTACTATAGTTGATGCAGTTGAGATCCTGCTAGATAATGCCCAAGATAGCAAGCTATTTGAAATTTTATCAAATCATAATTCTGCAAAAGTAAGACTTGCTTTAATCAAAAATTATAATATCCCTTCATTAATTCTTGAAAAATTAACGAAGGATAAAGACCAATACGTTAGAGAAGCAGCTGTTGAAACTTATAAATTTTCACCTAGAAAAGATACAGATGATTATTCCTCTGGAAATCAGCATGTTAATACAGAACAGAAACCAGAAGAAGAATCTTCACATGATAAATTATTAAAAAGAAAACCAATTTTTGAAACAAGGAAATATTCTGATGAATATATTTCTTTACATGGAACAGAAGACCAAATGATGGAATTATTAGACAAAAATCCTCCACAGAAAATATTAGAAAATATGGCTTATAACACAAAAATTCCTTATAATGTTCAATTTGAATTAGCCTTATTAAACAATGATAAAGTTAATAAAATATTATATGACAATCCTACAGTTGATGAAGATATAAAACGAGATCTCCATGCTTATTTTCATGCAGAATACGAGGAAGAATTAGACGAATAAAGCTGCATTAGAAAAGAGATAATAATATGCATAAAATATATAAACTAGCAGCTCTATACGAAAATATATGTTTTAATTTGTTTAAAATAGCTGGATTAAAAGAAGTTAAAGAAAAATACCCAAATATATCTAAAGAAATTGAGAAATTAAATAATCAAGTAAAACCTAAATATTTAGATTGGGGAGCTACACAACTAAATGATGGATTTGTTCTTCAAGATATAATCGAAGCTTTAAAAACATTTGATAGATTATCACGAAATTTAGAGACTGCAGATAGAGATATTAATAAGTATGATTCTTTAGAAACTCTAAATACTAAATTAGAAACTTTACAGAGCAGGCAAAGAAGAACAGTAGATACTAAAGGATTAGACGCTGAAGTCTTATATGAAGATGCTAGATATACCATGGTTAGACCAAACACTAAAATGGCAAGTATCAAATTAGGTTCTGGTACTAAATGGTGTATAACTGAACAAAAAAGAGAACATTTTAATCGATATCAATCAGATAATGTAGTATTTTATATCTTAATTGATAAAACATTGAAAAGTTCTAATACAAATTATAAAATTGCTTTTTCAGTTGAAAGAGATTTAGAATGTAATATAATTAAAATTACAGGGTGGGACGCTACTAATAAAGATAGAAAACCAGAAGAATATCCAGGATATTCTCTTGTAGAAGATATTATAAAAAAAGATGCAGAAGCATTGCCCCCAAATATGATTGTTTATTTTAATGAAGAGATGTTAAGCGAGGAAGAAGCTAATTATTTCATATCATTGCAAGATGCTGAATTTTTAGAAAAATTTAAAATCCCGCCAAAATATATGCGCCTTGCAAATCCGGTTGAAGATATTGAGATAGAGACAAAAGAACAAAAATATCAATATCTTAGAAACCCAAATATAAGCATAACAAAAAAAAATCATATGATAGATAAAGAAAGGGACCCTAATACTTTATTATATTTAAGCACAAAAAATGATTTACATCTTGAAATAATTAAATCTATAATTACAAACATTAATACTCCAACTAATGCTTTAGTCCTTCTTTATAAAAAATATAAAGATAAAGATACATTTATACAAAATCCTAATTGCCCATCTAATATTTTATATAATTTTTTAATCGAAGCATATAAAACAAATAAAATAGGACTAAAGTATTTTACTCCTATAAGTTTCCAAAGAAATATAACTCCTCAAATAATAGATTTTATTATAAAAAATTGCAACTTTATTGATTACGAGGATTTCTATGTTAATATTATAAATAATAGTTATGTGCCTATAAAAGAAAAAATAAAAGTTTTAAATAGTAATAACATAGACAAGTGTAGGATAGTAAATAGTTTAAATTATAGACGTATATCTTCTGATTTATTATATATTATATTAAATATAATAAAAGAACAAGCAATACCAATGAGCTCATTTGCACTAATAGACATGAAAAACTGTAAAGATTTAGATTTAAAATGTTTTAAAATTTTATTAGAATTAAAGCCAGATATAACTCCTTATGTACTTAAGCTATATACTCTATCTTATGAAATTTTAAATTTTCTTGCTGAAAGTAAAGATGAAGATATATTATGCCAAATATTAGTTAATCAAAATTTAGACGATAATTTATATTTAAAAATAAAAGATAAAATTAACGTATCTAATAAAATAAATTCAGCAAAAAGTAATCATAAAATATTGACATTAATTATAAAGCATGAAGATAATGATACTATAGCTAAAGCAGTTGATCTTCTGATAGATAATGACCAAGATAGAGAGATATTTGAAATTTTATCAAATCATAATTCTGCAAAAGTAAGACTTGTTTTAAGCAAAAATCATAATACTCCAAAATTAATTCTTAAAAAATTAATAAAAGATAAAGACCAACAAGTTAGAGAATCAGCTACTAAAACTTATGAATTTTTAACTAGAAAAGACACAGGAGAAAAGGAACCAGAAAATCATCATGTTAATACAGAACAGGAACCAGAAGAAGAGTCTTCACACGATAAATTATTAAAAAGAAAACCAATTTTTGAAACAATGGGATATTCTGATGGATACATTTCTTTACATGGGACCGAAGAACAAATAATGGAATTATTAGACAAAAATCCTCCACAGAAAATATTAGAAAATATGGCTTATAACACAAAAATTCCTTATAATGTTCAATTTGAATTAGCCTTATTAAACAATGATAAAGTTAATAAAATATTATATGACAATCCTACAGTTGATGAAGATATAAAACGAGATCTCCATGCTTATTTTCATGAAGAATATGAGGAAGAATTAGATGAATAAAGAATTAATAGGATATCATTGCTGGTTAACAAATAAAACTAATCGTAAAATAGTAGTTGGAGATTTGCGCGTTACATTACAGCCATATGCTATATTAGATATTCTAGATTATAAACATTCAGTTTTAACAGTTAACCAAGTTGAAAATTCAATAAATGTTGGGTCTATTTCTAAAATAATAAAATTAAATAAAATATTAATTAGAAAATCTGAGCCTAAAGAAAAAGCAACAAATACAACAATAGAAGTGTCTAAAACATCTATACAAACTAGAAATAGAACTAGCATTAAGTCACAAGAAAAAGTATTTAAAGAATTAGAATTAAATTTAGATGAAGATGATATTGCAGATAAAAATGCTGATATGACTGAAGATGAACACAAACCTAAAATTAATATGAGACAACTTTACAATAATTCGGAATATAAGATAGAAGAAGATTAATAAAAAGAGGTATTATGGACCAAGCTCTTCCTAAGATAAATACAGACTCAGATTACAATATAATTTATGACCCCGATGATGTTAATCTATATAAATTATATGAAAAATATCAACAGTTATCAAAGAAAGTAGAAGAAAGATTAGAAAAAATAAAAACAAAAAAACGAGATAGCAGATAAATACTATGGCATCATTATTACCTAATCAATTGCAACAAATTTTGGATATTAACTCCAAGTCAGTTGAGATATATCTAGAGGTTAATAATCAATATGAAGATATAATAAAACTTTTAGAAGATATAAAAGAAAAAGAAAATTATAATATTTTGCATATTGAAAGAATAAATGAAAAAATTAAAATAATTGAAGAAAAGGTAAAAGAACAACATACTGCTCTCTTAGATAAAAGTCAAGAAACTATAACTTTAATAACTGCCATTGATAAGTCTATGCATAAACAAAATTGGATTTTATCAAGCTCATTAGTAGCATTAGCATTAGCAATCGTAGCAAAAATGTTTGGTGTTAGTATGCCATAATAAGGAAGTAAGATATGCCTTGTGGTCCAATATTATATTATGATCAAGGACAATTAGCAACAATAGTCCTTCATACAAATAAAAATTCAGAAAATCCAATAATTCAAAAAATAATTGCTCCAAATATGAATGCGTTGCAAGGGTTCCCAGCCCCTATGCATAAATTGGACAAAGATGATAATGAAATATTTGTGGCAAGATTTAAATTGCCAACTGGGTCTTCTAATTGTGGTACCTATCTTTGTTTTATAAAATGGGAAGAAATTTCAGGGGATAATAAAATCGAATGTAAAGATGTATATACAGTAATAGTTAGACAACAAAGCTCAAGCATTTCAGTTTCTGGTATTTAAAATTTTGTTTTGTACCAGTCATATGTTTTCTTTATCCCATCAAGTAATTTAATTTTAGGTTGCCATCCAAGTTCATTTATCTTGGAACTGTTTAATAATTTCTTTGGCATTCCATTCATTGTATTATCCCAAATTATATCGCCATTATATTCAACAATTGCTCTTATTATATTTGCCAATTCTTTTATAGTTATATCATATCCATACCCAACATTTATCAAATTATCGTCCAAACTTGCATTATAATTATTTAATAAAAATATGGCAGCTTCCGCCATATCATCAATATATAAGAATTCTCTCATAGCATTCCCATCACCCCATAACTTTACATATTTATCATTATTTACTTTTGCATCATGAAACTTTCTGATAAGAGCCGGTAATACATGAGAATTATTCAAGTCATAATTATCAAAAGGTCCATACATATTCGTAGGCATTGCACATATATAGTTTGTATTATATTGCTTATTATATGATTTACACATTTCTATGCCAGCTATCTTTGCCATCGAATAAGCTGAATTCGTTGGCTCCAATTTGCCACTCATTAAATATTCCTCTCTTATAGGTTGCTCACTATCTCTAGGGTATATACAAGAACTACCCAAAAATAATAACTTCTTTACCCCATATTCATAACTATACTTGATAATATTATATTCAATAGCAAGATTGTCCATAATAAAATCAACCGGATATGAATTGTTTGCCTTTATACCACCAACCTTAGCCGCCGATAATATAACATACTCAGGTTTGTTATGTTTAAAAAATTTTCTTACTTCCTTCTCTTTCGTTAAATCTAATTTTTTTCTTGTTGCTGTAATTATATTCCCATAATTTTTCTCATTTAAATATCTTAAAATACTACTCCCAACTAATCCAGTATGCCCAGCTATATAAATTTTACTATTTTCATCCATAATATGTCTATATATCTCGTAATCTTAACACATTAAAATAGGAGATATATGGTTATAAAAAATAGAGGAGAAACAATCGGACAAGGACAAGTAGTTCAACTTCGATCTTTATTCAAAGTAAATGGCGTCCCAACTGATCTAAATGATTTTCCAAGCGTTCAACTTATCGAACCAAGCACATCGCTTTATATGAACTATACTACAGCTGGTGTGTATAAAATTGATACTGGTATCTACGGTTTCAATTTTGAGGTTCCTGTTAATGCTCAACAAGGTACATGGCAAGATAATTGGCAAGGTGCCATGGGGCTTTCTAATGAATTAGTGTCGGCTTCTTTCTCTTTTACTGTCCTAAATATAACAATCCCAAGCGCCCTTATTGAGGATGGATATGAACAATTAGGAGATGAACCTGTCGTTGTCCTAACCCAAGCGGCTATCCATAATATAAATCAATTAGTTCATATATTGCGCAGAAGATTGCAAAGCTCAGGCTGGCATCTCTCTACAGATTCATTCGGCAATCAAACTAGAGAAAATTGCGATATCTTTAGTATAGATGAATTGTTTTCTTTTCTCTGTTCCTCTCTATCAGAATTTAATAGTACCCCTCATTTTACTGGTTTTAGCTGGGAAAACGAAGTGGTTATAGAGTTTAAAGATATTATTATTGAAGGCGCTTATATTATGTCAGTATCTAGCAAAGGTCTTATCGAAAAAGGTAGAGAATTTACTGTTACTGACAATGGACTCTCATTCCAACCACCAGCAGTTGCCGATTTTCTTAATTCTCAAATGAGCAGTATGTTAAGCCCTTATAGAGAGAAATTAAAATATATTAAGGCGAACTTCAAACCGTCACCTCTGGGCTTGGGGACGATTCGCATAGCTGCAGTCTCACCGCAAATAATGAGACTCCGCCACAGACGCCAAATGCAATTTCCAATTCAATAATATTTATATTTTGTTATTTATACAATATATAATTATGCGCAACGTTATAGCATAATCAAATAGGTAATATTATGGCAAAATATAAAATAGAATATTTACAAGAAGTGGCAAAAAAAAGAGGTGGAAGTTGTTTATCAACAAAATATATTAATAATAAACAAAAAATATTATGGGAATGTTATTTCGGGCATAAATGGGAAACATCATTTGATCTTATTAACAATAGAGGTTCTTGGTGCCCATATTGTTCTGCTGGATTATATGAAAGAATATGTAGAATTTATTTTGAGCAAATATTTGGATATCAATTTAAAAAAATAAAACCTTTTTGGTTAGTAAATTCTCGAAATAATATAATGGAACTTGATGGATATTGTGAAGAATTAAAACTTGCCTTTGAACATAATGGGCAGCAACATTATAATGAAATTAATATATTTAAAACAAATCTTGAAATTCGGAAAGAAGATGATAATATTAAAATTAAATTATGTAAAGAATATAGCATTACTTTAATTATAATACCAGAATTATATAGATATACGAAATTACATGAATTAAAAGATTTTATAAAAAAAGAATTAATTGATAATAATTTTATGATTCCAGGAAATTATGATGATGTAAAAATTGATTTATCAAAAGCTTATGTAAAAGAAGATTTAAAAAGATTAGAAACAATGCACAAATATGCTATAAGCAAAAATGGTATGCTTTTGTCTGATGAATATTATGGCTGGCATACTCATCATAAATGGGAATGTAATAGTTGTAATTATATTTGGAGTATGTCACCACATGGTTTAATTAATGGCAAACGTTGGTGCCCTAAATGTTCTAAAAAAGCAAAATCAACTATAGAAGAAATGCATGAAATAGCAAAAAATCGTAATGGAAAATGCTTATCACAAAAATATATTAATCATCATACAAAATTAGAATGGGAATGTAATAAATGTAATTATATATGGACAGCAGTACCATTTTCAATTAAGAATAACAATACTTGGTGCCCAAAATGCGCAAAACAAATTAAACCGACAATAACAGAAATTGAAAATTTAGCTAATGAAAAAAATGGTAAATGTTTAAATCCACAAGAATATAAAAATGCACATAGTAAATTAACTTGGGAATGTAATTCTTGTAGCAAAATATGGAAATCTTCTTATTCTAATATAAAGAGAGGTAGATGGTGCCCTAACATATTACATAGAAAGCGCAACAAGCTAAAAAGATTATAACAATTATTTTTTACATTCTCTACAATAAGGGAATCTTTTCAATTGTTTATATTCTCTTAAGAATTCATGTCCAAGGTTGCAACAAAACTTTAATTTTTCATGTTGATTGATATAATCTTTTGACAAGCAGGCTAACCCAATTTTATTGGCAAATAATTTAATATCATCTATATTTTTTTTGTTTGTAGAACAGCATTGTTTGCACCAATATCCACTTTTAATATAAGTGGGTTTTGATTTGAATACATGTTGATTTTTACATTTGCAGATAATAATATCATTTGAAGAAACTATATCTTCAGATATAATCTCACCGCCTTTTTCTTTTGCAATATTTTGTAATTTTATAAAATATTCTTTATTTTTATTATTAATATATGCTTTATTATAGTCGATAATAATTTCATCAAAATTATTTGGAAGTTCTATATTTTGTTTAACGCATTCTAATTTTATAATATTTTTCAAATCTTGTATTTTTGTTTTTTCAAATAGCTGATTAATCGTTATTAATTTCACATTATGTTTTTTGCATAATATATTTTTTGTTTTATCATCATTTAATCTTTTTATAAAAGAATCATTTGACATTTTAAATTTCTTAACTATAGAATAATGTTGTTTACCATTATGTTCAAAAGCAATATTTAGTTCATTGCAAAATCCATCAAGTTCCATTATAAACCCATCTGAATTGACAAGCCATGGCGGTTTAATTTTTGGAAATTTGTTATTAAATATTGTTTCAAAATATATTCTTGTTATTTCTTCTGATATGGAAGTTTTGCAATAAGGGCACCATTGTCCTTTCTTTATTTTATTAGGAGCCATTATAAAATTATGATTATTAAAACATTTAAATTTTAGTTTATCGTGATTATTATTACATATGATGGATAATAATTCTCCGCCTCTATTTGTTGCAATGGATTTTATGTCTTCAATTTTAGTTTTGCCTAAATTAGAGCAATAAGGGCACCAATGATTTGATAATATTACGTCAATAGAAGTTTCCCATTTGTGGTTATTTTTGCATTCAAATTGATATTTGCTTTTTTTTGTGGAATATTTTATTGATAATAACTTGCCTTTTTTATTTTCTGCAATGCTATTTATGTAAGATAATATATATTTTTCTCTGCATTTTTCGCATTTTATTTTATTTGATGTTTTTTCTATGTTTCCTTTCGCGGTTGTTTTGTAAATTATTGTTTTGATTGGTTTATCAAATATATAATTGCAAGATTTGCATTTCCATTTTGCGATGGCATTAAGATTTAAAAATAATGGGATTAAATTATTTTCATTGGCAATATCCGCAATATTATATTGAATGCCCATTATTGGATATATAACTTTTATTAAAACTACATATAAGTTTGAGGGTCACAATTATAACAAATAAGATTATCATTTTCAACCATTTTTTTATTTTTGGCTTTTCTAGTTCTGATTTGTCTACTTTGTAAAGCAGTTTGCAGTTATCATTCTGTAAGTAAAAGGGCATGTGCATAAAAGCAGGGCGGACAAACATATTTAACAATGCTAAATATTATGACGCAATTCCATACATTTAGGGCACATATCACGCCCTTTATTATCTTTTACTGCTTTAGTGGGTTTAACATACTCTGAGCAATATTCGCACATTATAAATATTTTCTTTTTACAAGAATGGCAATAGTCTTCTCCATTTATAGCTGCACTTTTATAAGATTCATCGCCACAATTTATACAAGATGTAAATGTTGAATCATAACAAAAAGAGCAAAAATTATCGCCATCATTAGAGATTTTAGAATCTTTTATTAATATTTGAGATGAGCATCCAGTACAATTTCTATATTTGTCATAATAGCATCTTGAACAATAAATTATACCTTCGATTGATAATATAGTATCATCTTCATTTATTAGTTTTTTACAATTTGAGCATTTATCACTGCCTTCTGTTGGCAATTTTGCATCATCATATGCTTTATGACTATAATCTTCATAATATTTTATTAAATTTGTCCCGGTTATTACCACCTTCACGCCTAATTTTTCACTCAATATATTTTTAAATCCTTCCAAAACTACAGCAGAATTATCTGGATAGACTTGTTGAACAAATAAAACATCTTCTTCTGTTTCAACATTTTTAACAATCCAAACAGCGCTTCTATAAATCATTTTGTCGCCACGACCTTGGAAATCTGATCCATCTGTAATATAAATAACTCCTATGTTTTTAGAAATACAAGACCCAAGTGTTCCTAAATTATGGGCTTGTCCAAGCCAAGCTGATCCAGGGCGCATATCTTGACAACTATCCCATTCGCTTCTAGATGACATTCCTAATATATCAAAATGTTTTGTGCTAAATACAATATGTAATCCACTATCAATTTTTTTTCTTTTACTCTATTCATCCATTCTTTATGACCAGACAGTTCTTCGAATTTAAGAATATTATTAATATCACCATCAAATAATGATTTATAATTTCCTACTAATATTTTATATTTTGAAATAGTATTATTATAAAATCTACTAAATTTTGGTTTGCCATGCCCAATTTGTATTTCATTATTTCTTAATACTTTCATAAAATAATTTTGGTTATCAACTTTAAATTTAAATTCTTTAACTAAAGATAATAATTTATCTAATTCTTGTGCTGTTTTATCATTTTTATCAACCCTTATTATTTCATGTCTTAAATAAACAGGGCTAAGTTGATTATAAATCATATCAAATTGATATTTAATTTCATGCATAAATTCTTTTTCATTAGTTGTTGGACTATCTAGTCTATCTTCAACTGGAACTTTAAAATCAACAAGCCTTGGATCTTTTTGGATAAAGTCTATTCCATCAAGCTTTCTTTTATGTTTTTCTGGAATCCAATCTGGATAATCAATCGCAAATTTATAAAAGAAATTTATTGCTTTTTTTAACATATGACCTTACTTATATAGCTGTAGTTTGATATAGTTCTGGGTTACAGGCATAACAAATATTATTACTACTTTTCCATTTTTCTATATCTGGTTCTTCTATTTTATATAATAAGCCGCATTCATTACATTGATCAATTGAGTCCTCAGTTTCTGTACATTCATCACAAACATATTTAAAAATAATATTATTATCGCGCAATAAATGTACTTTATTAGCATCTTCTTCGTCAAGATATTTGTTGCATAAACATTCTTCATAATCATCTATACAGCCTTTGCATACTTGTTTTATAGTATCTCCGCTCTTATCAATTACAGGACAAACATCCTTCTTCAAAAAAGGTTCTTCGCAATCTTTGCACACAAAACAATCATTTTCAAAACAATTTGGACAATAATTTTCACAATCAACTGTCATTTCATCTTTTATAAATTTATCACACTTATCACATTTAGAATATCCTTTGCGTTTTGCGCAATCTATACAATAATAATATTCATCGTACTCATAATCGCGAACTAGTACTATTTCATCATTTTCCCGTGCTCCGTTACAATTTTCGCAATAACTATATGATGCAGCAAAGCAACTCTCACAATATAAATCATTAGCATATTCCACTATATTTTGATCATTTAATGCGCCATTACAAATGCAACAGTTTTCGCCTCCTTTTACTGATAAATCAGCATCATCATATGCTTTATGTTCATAATCCTCATAATATTTTATTAAATCTGCCCCGTTTATTACAATCTCCATACCCAATTTTTCTTTTAATATATTTTTAAAACCTTCTTTAACTACAGCAGAATAATCTGGGTAAACTCTTTGAACGAATAAAACGTCTTCATCTGTATCCATATCTTTTACAATCCAGACGGAGCTTCTATAAATCATTTTTTCGCCGCGTCCTTCATAATCTGATCCATCTGTAATATATATAATTCCTATATTTTTAGAGACACAAGAGCCAAGCGTTCCTAAATTAAAATCTGATGTTAGCCAAGTTGACCCTGGACGCAAATCTTGGCAGCTTTTCCATTCGCTTCTTGATGACATTCCTAATATATCGAAATGTTTAGTTGTAAATACGAATTGTAAACCATCATCAATTTTCTTTTCATTTATTCTATTCATCCAGTCTTTATAGCCAGGTATATCTTCAAACATTTTTGGGGCTAAAACGTGACGAAATATGTCCTTATATTTTTCTATATTTTTATATCTTTCTAAAATTTTGATATATTTTGAAATAGTTTTATTATAAAATTTAGAAAAAGTTAAATCGGCAGTACCAATTTTAATGTTATTATCTCTTAATACTTTTATAAAATAACTTTCAATACACACTTTATCAGAAAAATCTATTGCTAATGACGTTAATTTTTTTAATTCTTCAACTGTTTTGTCGTTTTTATCAATTTCTTTTATAATATCTGTATATTCACTTGAATTAAGAGTTTTAATTAAACTAAAATTATATCTAATTGCTGGCATTAATTCTTTTTCATTAGATGTTGGAATATTTAGTCTATGTTCAACTGGAACTTTAAAATCAACAAGCCTTGGATCTTTTTGGATAGAGTCTATTTTATCAAGCTTTCTTTTATGTTTTTCTGGAATCCAATCTGGATAATCAATCGCAAATTTGTAAAAGAAATTTGCTGCTTTAAATATATTCATTATGTTCATGTAAATATATGCAACTATTATTATATTATTAATATGAAAATATATTAAGACTATTTTATTAATTGCTATAAAAGCGACAACCTAAACTATTTGAATTACAACATATAATTAATTATATATGAAGGAAATTATTAATGAGTTCAACTAACCGAGGGGCTGTAAGAAATAATAACGATTACTATGCAACTCCTGATTGGGTAACAAACCTTATATTGCCTATTTTAAAATGGAACGCCCAAGATATAGTTATGGATCCAAGCGCTGGTGACGGGGCTATTTTGCGCGCTGTAGAGGCATATGGGAAACAATCTAAGCTTTGTGGATTTGAAATTGATCCAATCTTAGCAAAACAAAGTAATGTTATATGTGCAAATGCATTAACTATTGAAACTTGGGGAAAACCAAATAAAATTATCATGAATCCTCCTTTTTCTTTGGCTCAAGAATTTTGTGAACGCGCAATATCTGAAGTTTCTAAAGGTGGAGAAGTAGCCTCTCTTATGCGTTTGGCAATGTTAGAAAGTAGAAAGCGAGAACAATTTTGGAATAATAATCCGTGCGACATATATGTTTTAGGTAAACGACCATCATTTACTGGTGGCAAAACTGATTCGACAGCTTATGCTTGGTTTGTTTGGGGGTCAGAAAGAGGAAACCATTGGTGGAGATTGGACAAATAAGTCACAATGCTGCGAAATTAATATTAATTGAATCTATATTTAATTTTGGAAATTTTAGTTTCATAAAATCAATTAAATTATTTGGTTTAAAATTATTATCAAAATATGGAATAACGACTAATTTAATATTATTTTCTTTGCATTTTTGGAATTTAAATTCGTCTCTTTCTTTTTGTTCCTTTAGTTTTTGTTCAGTTATTCTAAATTCTTTTACAACTTCATAATGCTGCCTTCCTTGATATTCAAAAGCAATATCTAACTCATTGCAAAATCCATCAAGTTCTAAATTCACTTTATGTTTATATTTTAGAAAATTTGGGCGACATTTTATAAAAGGTTTATTAAAAACTGTTTCAAAAAATAATTTGCAACATCGCTCTCCATATCCTCGCCTGCAATCTGGGCACCATCTATTATTTTTTACATTATTAAAATTTGAAGTAAAAATATGATTCTTTTCGCATTGCCAGTTCATAATGGTTCTATTATTAATATAGTTTTCTGATAGGCATTTTGCGCCTGGGTGATTATCTTGCATCCACGACTTAATATTATCTAAAGATAATCTCATTGATTCATTATAACATTTTTTGCACCAATTTTTATTCACTATATGACTGAAAGAATTTTCCCAAATATGATTATTTTTACATTGCCATTTCATTTTTTCATTAACATTTTTGTAACTTTCCGATAAGCATTTAGCCCCTGCATGATTATTATTAATCCAATCAATTATTTTTGTTATAGAATAATTATTATTTTCTTTATGGCAAGTGGGGCACCATGTTCCATATTTTATGTGGTTAAAAGTAGCTTTCCAAGAATGTTGTTTTTCACATTGCCAAATCATTTGTTCATGTGGACCAATATATTCTTTTGATAAGCAAGTAGCTTCTGGATGATTAATCTGTAACCATTTATTAATTTTACCAAGCGAATTATTTCTTTTTTGTTTGTAGCAAATTGGGCAGTTTTTGTTTTTCTTAATGCAAGAAAATTTTGTGGTGAAAATATGATTATTGTTACATTGCCAAGTCGCTTCAGCTCTTATATTTCTATATTTTGATATTATTATTATATTTGGGTTATTAATTATTAACCAATTTTTTACGTCTTCTATATCATTTTTTTTCATAATTATGATGTTGTCCTATTATTATATTCGTATTTTTTGTATGAAAAAGTTTTCAATTGAAGATTTAAAATCTTTTGCAAGTGATGAAACGGATAAAACAGAAGTTCCTCAATGGCCAATAAGTAGTTTCAAATCTTTGGGTGAGTTTGGAGCTGGCGATAAACGGCATAAAGGAAAACACGACGGTATAGATTTAGCAGCCCCAGCTAGCACCCCAGTATACCCAATGCTTAGTGGTAAAGTAACAAAAGTAAGTTCGGAATCTAGACTTTGGGTAGAAGGAGATCCAAAGCAAGGCAATGCACTAACGATAGTTCATGATAATGGCATGAATACATTTTATGCCCATCTTGAAAAAGTAACAGTTAGTGATGGGACATTGGTAACTCAAACCACGCAAATTGGTACGAATGGAATGTCTGGTAATGCAAGAAATACAAGTCCGCATGTACATTTTGAAGTAAGGAATAAAGGCAATCCAGTAAATCCAAGGAGCGTGATTGGCAAAGCTGATTCTGAAATTAAACCAAAAGCAAAGGCGCCAAAAACTAAAGTAGAACCAACAACTACAACTGCTCCTATAACTACAGATGTGCTTGAAACTACAACTGTGCCTGAAACTACAGTTACTTTAACCGCCCCTATAAAACCAGAAGCTAGATTAAAAATATTAAGAGAGCTTAACAAGTTTGGTTCTCCATATAGAGAGCCAGCTATTATTGAAGGAGATAGCAGTCCATTGGATATTTCAGATAATAATAAAAAAATTCTTATTAATGAAATATTAGCAAGATATAACAAAAGAGAAATATGGAATTATGTTATAGTTTTAGAAAAAGAACTTGGCACATTAAATTCTGCAAATAAAAAAGAAAAGCAGAAAATAATTATAGAAATCTTTGAAAAAATTGATAATAAATTAAAATCATTAAAGTCATTATATCAAGAGTTATCAAGAATAGTGCCTGAACATCATTTGATTTTTGAATTACATACTATAGTAAATAAATTAAATGAAAAATTTGAAATGTTGAGTTCTATTTGCCACAAAAAAATTATACTTGGGATTGGTTTTGATAAAAAAATTGAAGAATTCAATAATATAGTTTTAGAATATATTCACATCGTAAAAACTGAAATAAAATCAATAATTTCAAAATTTGGAACATTAACCAGAGCATTATCAACTAAAGATATTATTAATAGAAGGAAACAATTAGCTGAAGATTATACTCCAAAACAATCTATTATAGATGTTTATATTAATAATTATCAGGGTTTATTTCATGGATCATACCTTTATGTATATGTTGATTTTAAATATATAAAAGAAAAAATTATTAAATTAAAAGAAGATATTGAATACTATATGAAAAATAAAGATTGGAATGAATCATATAATCGTAGTAATTTTGTCCCATATATACATTCATTTAAGAATTCATTAAATGAAAAATTAGAACTTATAGATAAACGCGCTAATAAAATCATACAAATTACTGAAGGTAAAGGCTCTTTAATTGAATATTTTAATCGCACATATAATGAGGCAAAAATATTAATAGAGGATATATTAAAAGAAACAGCTAATTTTGATAATGATCGTGATTCTTGGTTTGTTTATAGCTTTGGTAATATATTAAAAAGATATATTATTTTATTAAAAAAATTAGAAGAAAAAATGGAAGAATTAGAAAATTGCAGTAATGCTATATACCAAAAAGTATATAAAGAATATTATGATAATTACGGCAAACATAAACATCATAAATTGCATTAAAATATTTCACATTCAATTTTCTTCAAAAATATCAAAATTAAATATATAATCTTCATTATTATTGTCATTAATAAAATCTAAAATATTTTCACCTTTAACCGTTTGCAATATATAATTATTTAAATTCCCTTCATCTTCTTCTTTAAACAGAGTTGCTTTAAACATTGTTTGTTTTAATATTTCATTTTTTATGATGCTTTTTACAAGACTGCATTGAAAGTTAGCATCTTCTGTTTCATTAATTGAATTATATATCTTTTTATATTCTTGATATTTTTGATTGTAACTATAAGTTTTCATAACATTATTTTTCGTATTCTTCATGAAAATAAGCGTGGAGGTCTCGTTTTATATCTTCATCAACTGTAGGATTATCGTATAATATTTTATTAACTTTATTATTGTTTAATAAGGCTAATTCAAATTGAACATTATAAGGAATTTTTGTGTTATAAGCCATATTTTCTAATATTTCCTGCGGAAGATTTTTGTCTAATAATTCCATCATTTGCTCTTCGGTTCCATGCAAAGAAATATATTCATCAGAAAGTTCTGATGTTGGAAAACTTTGTTTTCTTTGTTTTAATTTTACATCTTCTAAAGTCTCTACTTCTCGTTCTCTTTTTTGCTCTCGTTCTTGTTCTTGTTCTTGTTCTTGCGGAGGTTGCCATTGTGTGGACTGCCAAAATGCCGCCTGATCTGGTGGTATCTGTGTTGTATTAACGTTTTGGTGTCCAGAAATATAATCATCTGGTTCTTTTTCGGATAAAAATTTATAAGTTTCAGCAGCGGCTTCTCTAACTTGTTGATCTTTATCTTCCATTAGTTGTTTAGCAATTAATTCTGGGATAAAATCATTTTTACTTAAAGCAAGCCTTACTTCTACAGCTTTATGGTTTATTAAAATTTCATATACTTTTTTATACTCAATTTCATCTCGTATTTCTTTAGCTATTCCAGCTATAACAGAGTCATTTTCATACTTTAAAAATAATGAAAATAAATCAAGATAGTCACTTACATATGGAGTTACTGCTTTTATTTTTTTTACGTCACTAATTTTATCCTTTATTTTTAAATATAAGTCTTCATCTAATCTTTCATTAGTTAATATCTTATATAATAGATTTTCATCTTTACTTTCTGATAAATAATTTAAAAATTTATATGATTGAATTGTAGAAGCAATTTTTATTACATTCAAATCTGGGCATAATTCTAATATAACTTTAATACATTTTTCATCTATATTATTACAATTTAGCATTTCATATATATTAGAACTATGTAATCTGCCAATATCTTTTTTTATTTCAATTAATATAGCGTATAATAAATCAGAAGGCATAGGACTATACCTTAGTTTATCTATGAAGTCCGAAACATTACTATTATTAACAATTTTTATTTTTTCTTCTAAAGGTATAAAATTATTATTTATAACATTTACGCAACACGCTGAATAATTCAACATTTTTTTATTTCGAAGGCTTATTAAGAAATCTATCATTTTAGTATTTACGTGCTTATTTCTAAATATATCATGGATATATTTAGGGTCACTTTTAACTAAAAAACCAAATAAAATATGAGCTGGACAATTATTGTTATACATAAACTCCTCTATATCTTTATATTTTTTATAAAGAAAGTCTAAAGCATTAGTTGGAGTATTATTGTTTGTAATTATAGACATAATTACTTCATGAGGCAAATCATTTTTTGTGCTTAAATATAATAAAGTATTAGGGTCCGTTTCTTTATATACCATATGATTTTTTTTTGTTATGCTTATATTTAGGCTTCTAAGATATTGATATTTTTGTTCTTTTGTCTCTGCTTCAATATTTGCAGCTGGATTTATAAGTTTTTTATATCTATTTGGAATTCTTATAGTTTTCAAATGTTCTTTAGGCTGCACTAACAAAAAATAATTAGCTTCTTCATCGCTTAACATTTCTTTATTAAAATAAACAATCATATTTGGAGGCATTATTTCTGCGTCTTTTTTTATAATATCTTTTATAAGAGAATACCCAGGGCAATCTTCTGGGTTTTTCTTTTTATCAGGAGCATCCCATCCTAAAATTCTAGTTACCTTACAGTCTAAATCTCTTTCAACTGAAAAAGCAATTTTATAATTTGGGTCTGAACTTCTCAACGTCTTATCAATTAAGAAATATAATACTACATTATTTGTTTGATAATATTCATAATGAGTCGCTGCTTGTTCAGTTATACACCATTTGGTTCCAGAACCAAATTTAATACTTGCCATTTTAGTATCTGGTCTAACCATGGTATATCTTTCATCTTCATATAAGACCTTCGCATCTAAATCTTTAGTATCTACTACTCTTCTTTGTTTAAGCTGTAAAGTTTCTAATTTAGCATTTAGAGTTTCTAAAGAATCATAATTATTAATATCTCTATCTATAATCTCTAAATTTTTGGATAATCTATCAAATGTTTTTAAAGCTTCGATTATATCTTGAAGGACAAATCCATCATTTATTTGTTTAGCTCCCCAATCCAAATATTTAGGTTTTACTTGCTTATTTAATTCATCAATTTCTTTAGATATGTTTGGGTATTTTTCTTTAGTTTCTCTTAATCCAGCTATTTTAAACAAATTAAAGCATATATTTTCGTATAGAACTGCTAGTTTTGTAATGGTTAATGAATGCATATATAAATATAATATTATTATTAGGAACTCATCATTCAATATAACATTATTTAAATGAGTAACATGAGTTGCATTTTTCCTAAACCAATATTCCCTTCTGTATTTTGGATTGGACTCCAAAAAGTTCTTCCTTTAAAAGATGGTTACTCAGTGTATCTATCTTGGAAGTACGCTATACCAAGTATTCAATCAAATACCATTGGTTATAATATATATTTTTCAACAAATATAAATGATGTTTTTACAGAAGGGTCAAAGTATTTTACACAAGAGTTATTTTTAACAATAAATAGATTTGCTCCAGGAGATGTTCAATATTTTGCAGTACGCAGTATGGAATACGACCCTATAATTTTAAATTATACTGCATTACCAATTGCGTCGCAAGCAGAGAATGCATACACTTATCCAGAAACATTATTGACTTCTGATATTGATTCTATACAACTTAATATTCCAGTTATAGATGCCTCTGAATTTCCTTCTTTTGGTATAATAAAATTGGGTATAGAACTAATGAAGTATTCTAGTATTGACTATGCAAATAATATATTTCAAATTGATACTGATTGTAGAGGCTATTATAATTCAGTTGCAACTTCGCATAATGCAGATGGCTATGATGGGTACAAATATCAAGATCCATTTATAAAATATTTTGCTGGATTTGAAGACCAAAACAATATAATATGCGAAGCTGAACCTAAAATAGAATATCCTGAATATCCTTATGTTGAAAGCGATGGTTATAAACAAGTTATAAAAGATTTATTAACTACAGATTTAGCAGCGTCTGATGAAACAAATGCTGGATTTCCGCCTTATGATTATAGCGGATTTCATCAAACAAATATTATGGATTATTTTTCTGGACATTGTATCGGTAGCTATGCAGGAGGTGAATATGGATGTTCAGACGGGTATAAAACTCGTGGATTAAATTTGCAACTTATAAACAGTCAAAGACTTGAAATTTTATTACAAGTAACTGGAGAACCTGTAATTTTACTAAGAAGAAAATGGGCTGGTATTAGATGTAATTGTTTTAGAATGAATTTAGAAAATGCAGAAGGAAGATGCAAAAATTGTTTTAGCGTTGGATTTGTAGGCGGATATGATCAATATTATTACCAAAAAAGAAAAGATGGTAGAATATTAATGCGATTTGAGCCTACAGCGGATGATCTTGCTGTAAAGTCTCATGGATTGCAGCAAACATTTGTTCCAAATTGTTGGACTCTTGTAGAACCAGCAATAAAAGATAGAGATATTATAATAAGATTTAATGAAGATGGAACTGAAGAATTTAGATATGAAGTAATTAATGTTACAAGGAATAGACTTTTATTCTCATTGTCTGGTTCTCAAAAAATGCAAATATATCGAGTTGATAAAACTGATATTATTTATCAATGGAGAGCTATAAGAAGTACAGCTGATAATCCAGTTAAATTAAACACAACGATGGGAGAGTTAAGAGGATACGGTCCTCATTTCCATATAGTAACAATTACTGATGGGATAATCAATCTATCTCAAATTAATTCAACTACATCAACTATGGCTTCACATAATCACCCAATAATTAATGGAATAGTACAAGAAGTATTAGGGCATAGTCACGAAATTACTTTTTAGCTTTTTAGCTTTAGCACAACTTGGGCACCAAGTATGCCTGTGCATTATAGTCCCTGGTTTAGCTTCCCATTTTGTATTGCAAACATTACATTTCCATAATAATTTTATATGCCTGCTATAATAAACATCAGATAAACATTCTCCATTTTTATTTTTTGCTAAAATATTCATTTCTTCGATTGTACCTTTTTTTGATCCATTACAATTTGGGCACCAACTTTTTCTTGATATTACAGAATTAATACTAGCTTCCCATATTTGTTTGCAAGTATTACATTTCCATTTATATTTTTCATGAGATCCTACATAATATTCAGATAAGAATTCTCCATTGTTATTAATTGCATAATTTTTTAATTCATCTATCTTATCATTATTTTTACTATATGCAAATGAAAGATCTATATTTATAGAATCATAATTTTCTGGGATATTATAATTAACTTTTGATAGTTCATTTTTTATTAATTTTTTTAGTTGTGATATTTTTGTAATTGATATTAGCTCAGGGATTACAACTAAAGTAACATTATGTTGTTTGCATAATTCAATTTTTTTCAAATCATCTAACTTTCTTTGTTCCAAATCAATTTGATATTTCCAATTGTTTGAATAATGTTGTTCTCCATTATGTTCAAATGCTAGTTTCAATTCTTCGCAATAACCATCCAATTCCATTATATTATTTTTATCATTTCTTAACCAAGATGGTTTTATCTTTGGAAATTTGTTATTAAATAATTGTTCAAAATATATTTTGCATATTCTTTCATATAATCCAGAAGAGCATTGTGGACAAGTTGAATTTTTATATACTAATCTGTTTAATGTGCTTTTCCAAATATTATTGCATATATTACATTGCCAAAATAGATTATCTAAACAATTTGTATAATCAGAAATTAATTTGATATTCCTTTCATTTGAAAAATTATCAATAAATTCTTTGGAATATTTTTTAGATTGTATTTTGCAATTTGGGCACCAAGTCCCTTTAATAATATTTGAAAAGCAAGTTTTCCATATGAAATTGCAAATATTACATTTCCAGACTAATTGTTGTTTATTATCTATATAATTATCTATTAAGCATTCTCCATTTTTATTTTTTGCGGTTTCTTTAATAAAATCGAGGCTGTATTTTTTCATTATTACATAGTTCCATCACTTTGCCTAGCATTCATCCTTTCATCATTTGCGCCAGCTCTTTCTTTTTCTTGCTGAATTATTTTAGCTCTATTTTGTGGGTCTAATGAAGATAACATTTGAGCAAAATAAGTTTTAATAGTATCATAACTACTAGTAGCCAACCCATAACCTGTAAGTGCGCCTAAACTATCATAAATAATTTTACCAGGTGTATCTTTCTCACTTATTTGCGAATATATATCATCTATTGTTTTTAAAAATGAAGATATGTTGCCTTTAAGGCTATTTATTTTATTATCATTAAAATTAGTTGGAGTTAAACATTGATTAATTGTTGTTCTAAGTCCATAATATTCACTTCTGACTTTTGCTGTTATATCCAATAATTTTAAGTTTGCAGCCACTCCAATTAATACATTAATATGTTGATCTATAGTTAAAATTGCAGCCGTTACATGTTCTACTATTATTGGAAGGAATTCTATTATGCTAGACATTAAAGAATTGTTGGGTACTGCTGGCATCTCTAAATTAACTTCAAGTGGATTTTTAGATAATTGCTGCCATTTTGGTTGTGGCTGTTCTGCATCATTTGGGGCAACAGTTTGTTGCTTTCGTGGTTGTGGTTGTTTTGCATCATTTGGGGCAACAGTTTGTTGATTTTGTGGTTGATTAAACCATGTTTGTTGCTTTGTTTGCTTTGTTTGCTTAGAAGGACTGTTGGCTGTTGCCTTAGCTATTTTATAAAAAGCATCAACTAATTTAAATAAATTATATCTTTGATTCATAATATAATATTATATTATTATTATTATTATTATTATTATTATTATTATTATTATGATGTGATATTTAATGTAACTATAGTATATTTTTCATATTTTTTTTAATTTATTTGCTTTTTCAAATTCATTTTCCCAAATAGTTATTATCTTATAACCAGCTTTAGTTATTTCATTTTCTCTTTTAATTGTTTTATAATATAATTCTTTAAATTTTTTCTTATTTTTATAGTTATTTTTTTCTGGATTATAAATTTTTGGATTTCCATGCCAAAAATCGCCATAAAATTCATATATTGTATTTGTTTCTTCAACATAAGCATCCACTTGATATTTTTTATTATTAATTATTAATGTTTTATGCCTATGTTTTAATTCTATATTTATAGAATCTAACCACAAAATTTCTTTTTTAGATATTATATGGCTATGAAATGGGCAATTGTATTTTCGTTTCGTTCTTGCTGCAACAACCGTTTGCCATTCATGTAAATTATTTTTATTGCATCTCCACCAAACTTTTGATTTATGAGCATAATAAGTATTTTCTGGCGTTTTATTTCCATTTTTTTCTGGATGCCATTCATTTGCTATATCTGGAAACATAGTCGCCAAACAATTTGTTTCATTAACTTTATGCCCAGAACAATAAGGACAGCCTTTACATTTCCTATTTGAAACTGAAGCTAACCATGTATGTTTATTATTTTTTAAACATATCCACCAATATTTTTTACTGTTATATGCATTAACCTCATCTGGCAATAATATATTCTTATTATAATTCCATTCTTTTGCAAGTTTTGGGTATAATAATTTAAGATTATTTGTCTCGTTTGTTTTTAAATTTGCGCAATATGGACATCCAAAATTAGATGTTCGTTGATTTATAGAAGAATACCATTCATGTTTATCGTTTTTGTCACATATCCACCAAATTTTTTCATGGCTTCCAAAAGTATAATTTTCTGGTAATTTATTTCCATTTTTTGTTGAATGCCATTGTTTTGCTATTTGTGGAAATTTTACTGCTAAATTATTAAAATCGTCAGCTTTATGCCCAACGCAATATGGGCATCCATTACCAAGCGCAGTTCTACTACATATTATCGCTTCCCAATTATGTTTTATATTTTTGCTACAAATCCACCAAGATTTATAATTACTTCCTGGAGTTACTTCATTAGGATTTAATATATTTTTACTGAAATCCCATTCTTTCATTAGATCTGGGTTTAATGTTAGTAAAGAATTATCATTATTTACTTTTTTATTAGCACAAAATGGGCACCCAGTTTTACTTAAAGCTCTATTTCCAATACTAGCAAGCCAATTATGTTTTATATCTTTTTGACATTGCCATAATATTTTTTTGTGGCTTCCGTGAGTTACTTGATTTGGCAATATAATATTATCTTTATGCCATTCTTCGCATAATTTTGGATGAGTAATATTTAATGTTTCTTTCATGCTAAATATATAATTAAACTCTAATAATGTTGTCTTAAAATATTATTCGTTCAATATTATTATATTATTATTGAATAATATGAGGCAAAATGGTAAACAATAGAAGAATAGAAAATCCTGGGCGTTTAGTAACTTATCGCTCAGATTTTGAAGGGCATTGGCAGGGAGATAATTTCCGGCATACAGCTGATGATATTGATATGAATCCAGCGCTTGTTTATGCCCCTCCAGTCCCACCAGCAACAACAGTTCAAGGAACTTTAGAAAATTTATTAGGACTAATAAATAATGGCAACGATTTTGTAAGCATTGGGGACGGGAATATTTCTAACGGCTCATACACTGTAAATGCTGGGTACACAACAATAGAAACTGCTTTTGATGCTGCTATTGCTGCTCTTAGATTTTCAGCTTCTGGTGGAATAATCTTATTAAAGAGCGGGCATTATAATTTTACAAATACAGTTGTTTTGCCAGCTGGAATATCAGTAATTGGAGAGATTGGCGGCACGATGATAAATGCAGTTGCAGATAACCCAATTTTCCAAGTAGAAGAATCTCCAAATTTTCCAATAAATTTAACACCAACTGTTATTTGTGCGGACGGATATAGAATTTCTAAGTTTCAAAATTTAACCTTTTTTGATAATTATGGACAAAATAGTGCTGTATTAACAGCTACAAATTCTTGTTTCTTATTGCTTAATCAAGGATCTAATGTAGAAATAGATAAATGTTCATTTTTTGGTAAATTTTCTGGACCTGGAAGTAGTACTACTATAACAAGACAAGTATTAAGATTAAATGTAGCAGTTACAAATTATAATACCATTCTTTCTTTTAAAAATTCTACTGTATTTTCTACACAACAAATTTTAAAATTTAATCCAGATTTAACTAAAGACAATCGTTTAACATTTTCTAATAATAGAGTTTGGTGCTCTGGTGTTATTGACGGTGTTTTATTAACTGATACTTCCTTAATACCTCTCTATGGGTGCAATAGCGAGTTCTGCAATAATGACATTACATTTGGGCTTTCATCAACTGCTCAGGCTGTAAAAGTATTTGCTTATTGCTATTCAAATCCACAAACTTTATGTACAATGATTATTACTGGAAATAAAATAAAAGCAGCAGATAATACATTGATTGACCAAAATAGTTTATTTTCAACTATTGGAGGCGTAGATGCTGGAAAAAATATAAGATCAGTTATAACTGGAAATACTTGTCCTAGTTCTAATGATTCTAATAGCTGGTATTTAGTTGTTGGCGATGGCACAAATTCAATAGGAGATATAAATGGTCCAAAAGCATTATCTTACATATATGAATATTATAAACAAGAAAATGATTCTGGCAATAAATTTCATGGGCAAATAACAATATTTGTAAGATATGGAGAGTATACAGTAGTCGATGGCTCATTTACAACTGAGGCTACAAATTTTAATTTTAAATTAATTGGGTTGCCAGAAAACGGAAATTTACCAGTAATAACTTTTAATTTTACGGCTCCAACAATAAATGGACAAAATATATTTTTAGGAAGCCATATAGAAAATATATCATTTAGAGCTAATAATAAATTTTACAATATTTGCCCAACAGATTATTTTACAGACCCAAACCCTGGTGCTCCATTTGCGAAATATATTACAGTTAAGAATTGCTCATTTAAAAATTGTGGAATTTTGTTGCAAAGCAATGCAAATATTATTAATTCAGATTGTAAAGGTTTAGTCAATTTTGAAAATTGTAGATTTGATATAGGTGAAACATTATTAAATATATCAAATACAAATAAAACAGCAATTAGTTGTTTATTATCAAATTATAAATTAATTATAAATTCTTGTTATACACAAATAGATACTTCATTTGGATCATTTTTAAAAGTCATACCTTTATATTCACCATTCACCTTTAATAATGATATAGAAATAAAGAATTGTATAATTTATTCTAAAGGGCAAGGGAGTGATGCTTTGCTTTTGTTATACGGTATAAGATCAATAATAGTTGAAAATAATATATTTGATATATCTAAAGCAACAACATCTGCTTTAGCTTCAATAATACAAGCAACAGCATTTATAAATAATTTTAATGAACCGTTATTTGCAGCTCATAATAATAAATTTATTCAAGCTGCAGCAGGAACAACATCTTTATTTGCATTGAATTTAAAGGGATTTTCAAAAATTGATATTTCAAACAATATATATAAAAATTGCGCTTTGGCTAATTTTATTGATATGAATATTTCTGCTATAGGTTTCCCACCATCTTCAATTATATATCCATATAATATAAACGTAAGTGATAATTTATATGTGTCTTTTGTTAATAGTTATGGCTTCTTATCTATAAGAGGAGGAGATTCAACTGATGTTGCTGGAACAATAAATGTATGTAATAATACAATTGATATGAGTTTAAAAGCAGAGGCTTGTAATAGATATAATGATTTATTAAATTATTATAACGGAAACATTACTGGAGTAATTGGAATAGATTTAACTGATTCAGATATAAATATAAGTGGAAATACAATATCAAAATTTAAAACAAATCAAACAGATGTAATGGAATCTTTAATTTATTGTCTAAAATATAAAAATGCAAATATACATGATAATAAAATTGCTTTAAATAATTTAGCCTTGTCTAGAAAAATTTATTCTATATATGTTTCTAAAACTGATCCTTTAACCCCATATACTAGTAATAATGACTCTATTTCTATTACAAATAATATCATTACACATTATGATGCTATACTGTCTGACTATGGCATTTATGCCCAATATACAAAATTTGTAAATATAAAAGGCAATAACATAAAAGGACTTGGCGGTTCATTAAAAAATTTTATAACGGCTTTTGGAGATAATACTGACAATGGTGCTAATATTGGAGAAATAACTGGCAATATAATATATTCAGATAGTGGAACTCATGAAAATAATTCTGCTATAGTTTATACTAATCCAGACTGGACTGTTCCTTTTAATTTTATTAAACTTACAGTAAATAAAAATAAAGGGCAAATATGTTATAAGGATATTGAGTGTTATGAATTCGTAAAATATGGAGCTGATGGGGCATTAATTACTGGTCAACAATATGACGGATATCCAGAAATTCATGCTGGTATATTTGTAAACAATAAAGCTGTTATATTTAATTCATCAGACGCTAATAATTTAAATAAAAGTAAACAAATGGATATTTTTTCAATAAAAGAAGATTGGTCAGATTTATTAAATACACAACCTTTACCAAATGGCATATATTACTCAAATATAAATGAAAACGCTTTGGATGCTCGTTTGCCATACGGAACTGATTTTGGAAGAAAACACCAGCTAGTAATTCCAATAAATATTGATGACTTTGTTAGATTAGTTGGAATTCAAATACCAATATATTTATATAATAACTCTACTAGTATGTCAGCATTTGAAGCATCTTGTTCTTTAGTTATATCAAATACCGTTGATGAGCCAGCAAGAATAGAATGTGCTGAAGGGTCTTCAGCTCCATTATTTTTGGATAAATGGGAATATTATTTTAAATCTTTTGCATCAACAGGACAAACAGGCTTGCACACATTTGACCATCCAACTTTATCATCCAAGAATATATGGCTTACTCCAAAAAGAAATACATCAATTAACGATTATACCACTCCATCATCTAAAGCATATATTGTTTTAGCAATGACAGCTGCTGGAGTAGCTTCATATCCAGACACAAGCGTATATTTCGCCATTCCTTATGCCCGGATCGCTTTTACTTATTAAGGATTAGATGACATCATATCCAACAGAAAAAGATGCAACAAGTTATTTTTCAGTTATCGATGGCAGCACCAGCGTAAATGCTGCATTGTTTGGAAAGTTTTCTAGTGCAATCTTAGCAATCGAAAATGAACTTGGTATTAAACCATCTAATCAATATTCAGATGTAAGGCAAAGACTTGATAGAATGGAGCTTGGTCTTGGTACATTAAATAATTATAGTGGGTCACATTCTATAACAGTCGCAACTCATTATTTATTAAATTGGATTAGTCCTGAAATTACTTTGCCAGATTCTTCTATTGAAGTATTGCTAAAAATAATTGGACAAGTTCCAATGAACTTACGAAATGAAGCTGGATTTCCAGATGGATATGGTGCTTTATATTTTGTAAATAGATTTTATGTAGATAATGATATTGATAATTTTAAAATATCATTATGGGAAGTAACTCATGCGCCAATAGAACTAAATTCATATACCTTTACAACTCCTGGCGAACATACCTATTCTGTTTTATTAGGTTTATCATTAGTAAATTCAGATAGAATTTATGAAATAAGAGCTAGCCAAACATCTTCTGCTATAATTCCAACTGAAATAAATTCTGTTTTTTGGCATTCTAGACTGCTATTCCTTGCAAGTGGAATATTTGATGGGGGATTACCAGCTACAGAACTTAAATATATTACAACTACATTTGCATTTACGGATGTA
Source organism: Bacteroidia bacterium (assembly GCA_049318585.1). Classification (GTDB taxonomy): domain Bacteria; phylum Bacteroidota; class Bacteroidia; order UKL13-3; family UKL13-3; genus JAAFJM01. Next base: position 126,135 of record JBMOGB010000001.1, read on the forward strand.
TATAATCTTTATAAAAATATAGGAACTATTGAAACACAAAGCATGGTACAATCAGTAGCCATTATTATAGATACCCCATTCAATGGACCAACAGAAATAACAATTGGAGACGCTACAAATAATGACATTCTAATGAATGCAACTGAAAATATTCCTTCAGCAACTGATACTTACAGAAACAATAGTGATTATGAATATACAGTATCAACACCAATTAATATTTATTTTCCAGTTGGAACTCCAACAGTTGGAAGCGGTACAGTAATAGTTTATTATCACTAATAGGGAGATATTATGATAAATGTTGGAACAATGAGAGCTTGGTATGCGTCTGGTTCATATTATGTTTATTGGCCAGTTACACAAATATTAGATCCAATATCAGAATATCCTGGCGGGTCATATCCTTCAATATTAGGACTTTCTGATTTTACATTACTTAATTATTTTATATCAATTGCTAATTCAAATGATTGTGCTGCTGGTGTTGTAACTGTTGGTAAAACTGGATTATTAAGTGCTGGTATTGACGGATATTTGCTAACTAATCTATCAGAATCAAGCAATGAAGATTTCTTAGCATTCCTTCCAACTTCAGATGGTCGTTTGGCAAATATGAGAGTTAGTATGTCATCACCTCCATCTTCTGGTAAAAGTATAACTTTTATTATTAGGAAAAATAATGTTGATACTTCTTTATCTGCTACTATTAGTGGTACAAACACTACTGGCGAAAATCTAATAAATTCAGCCCTATTTTCTGGTGGAGACAATATAACTGTTAAATTTACATCAGATGTAGGATCAACTGCCTCCAATGTAATTGTTGCATTTGAATATATAATGGATTGCATTACAACTCCTACTAGTGGATCAGGCACGTCTATAAATGCTGGAGCATATTTAGTAATACCAAGCCCTTATACTGGATATTTAATGCCAGACTTTACAATAAATACTACAGAATTGCCTATATATTTAGCTAATTCAGAAGGCATACTCAAAAACTTTCAAACAAAAGTTATTACACCCCCAGGTGGACCAGATGTGGTTTCATTTACTGTTAGAAAAAATAATAGTGATACAGCAATAACAACAGCAATATCTGGAACTGCAACTACAGCTTCAGATATAATTCATACGGAAACAGTAAGTATAGGCGATTTAATTTCAATAAAAGTTACAACAACAGCTGGATCTCTTGCCGCAAATGCAATAGTTTCAATAAGCTTAGAACCATAAGGAATCAATGACTAGATTATCTGGAATAGATGGAACAAATCCTGCTACATTCGAAGCTAATAGTATTAAAATAAACGGGAATTTACCTTTCCCAGATCCAAGTCCTGGTGGGATATATTCTGCTAGTGATAATAGTAATGATCCAAATGTAATACTTGCACATATTGGAGATAATAATAATTCTACACAAATAATTTGTTTAAAAGCTAGAGGAACAACGGGGCTTGTCCATGATGGAGATTATTTATATAAGATAAAAACTATAGTTGCTGATGGAACACCTAATTATCTTGAAACATCTGAAATAAAAGCGGTTGTTAATGGAGTTGCAATGGCAAATTACGTCCCAACAAATTTGGTTTTTAGTTTAGGACATGATTCGTCTCCATCAGAAGTGTTAAGATTAAGTGAATACTATTCTAATTTTAGTACACCAATAAAATGGATTGGTTCATATGATACTAATATAGCTATAGGAACTAGTACTTTAGAAAATACAAATATGACAAATACCATTGCAATTGGAGAAGGCGCTTTAAGTGACAGTGATGGTGGTATCTATGTAACAGCAATTGGGCACCATGCAGCATTTGAGTGGAGTGGGAATTCTCAATATGCCACTTTTGTTGGGGCTAATGCTGGATATGCGGCTAAATCTACAACAGGAACTACATTTATAGGCAGTTTATCTGGACAAACTATGGGTACTGGAGATTATAATACTGCAGTTGGCTATTCATCGTCTATAGGAAATTCTATTGGGACAGGTTCTAGAAATACGGCTGTGGGCGTAGAAACCTTTTTTGTTATAAAAAACGCAAATGATTGCGTAGCAATAGGCTATCAGGCTGGCAATGCAATAACAGATGGCAGTGATAATGTTTTAATTGGGTCATCAGCCGGTTTTGCAATTACATCTGGAGATTCTAATATCGCAATTGGGAGTAGTGCTTGTCATGTTATAACGATTGGATCAAATAATATAGGCGTTGGTTATGCAGCAGCAATTGGCTCAAATTTAGATTCCTCATACAATATAGCTGTTGGAAGTAATGCTTTATCTCTTGGGTCTTCTTATATTAATAATTGTATAGCTATAGGCGGCAAGGCTGGCGCAGAATGTGATTGTGATAATAATTCAATATTTATTGGAAATTCATGTGCTTATTCGTTTATTGGTGGGGATAATAATATTGGAATTGGATATCAGGCTTTAACTGGGACAACCGGTAGTGGTAATAAAACAGCAACAGAAAATATAGCAATAGGTACAAATTCTCTATCAGCAATAAAAAATGCCCAATATTCAATTGGCATTGGATTTGAAGCCGGGAAAAGTATAACAGATGGAAGTTATAATGTTTTAATTGGGGCAGATGCTGGTTCTGCTATAACTACTGGTGAAAATAATATTGCAATTGGGCAGTCCGCGATGAATATTTCTGATATAAATAGTGACCAAATTGCAATTGGTTTTAATGCAATGGGTGCTGCAAACACTACAGATTCTATAAGCGTAGGCTCAAATGCTTTATATCATGGGGCTGGCATTAAAAATATTGCTTTAGGTAATAATTCTATGACTGGAGTTGTAGGCTCAAATGGTAGCGATAATATTGCTATTGGATATGATGTATTAAAATCTTATACTTCTGGCACTGATAATATAGCATTTGGGTCATATGCTGGGCAAGCAATTACATCTGGATATTCTAATATAGCTATTGGAAATAGTGCTTGCCAAAATATAACGACTGGGGAAAAAAATATAGGAATTGGCAATGGGACAATAAATAGCACGAATACATCTGCATCATACAATATAGCTATTGGGCATACAGCCTTATCTACTAACTCTAGCTATCTTAATAATTGTATAGCTATAGGCGGCAATGCTGGCGCAGAATGCAATTGTGATAATAATTCAATATTTATTGGAAATTCATGCGCTTATTCGTTTTCTGGCGGGGATAATAATATTGGAATTGGATATTATGCTTTAAATGGAACAAGTGGTGGTAATAAAACAGCAACAGAAAATATAGCAATAGGTACAAGATCTCTATTAGCAATAAAAAATGCCCAATATTCAATTGGCATTGGATTTGAAGCCGGGAAAAGTATAACAGATGGATATTATAATGTTTTAATTGGAGCAAAAGCTGGTTCTCTTATAACTACAGCCGGATATAATATAGCTATTGGCGGATTTGCTGGTGCAGCAATAACTACTGGTGAAAATAATATAGCTTTTGGTTTACAAGCAATGACAGCTGCTACAACAACAAGCAATCAAATTGCAATTGGCAATGCCTCTATGGGTCATGCAACTACTACAGATTCTATAGCTATAGGGCATCAGTCTTTAAATTATGGATCTGGCGAAAAGAATATTGCTTTTGGATATAATTCTATGACTGGAGATGCAGACTCAACTGGTAGCGATAATATAGGAATTGGATGTGAAACTTTAAAGGCGTATACTACAGGAAATGAAAATATTGCAATTGGGTCATATGCTGGTGCCGCTATCAAAATTGCTAATAATAATACTGCAATTGGACATAGCGCTTTAACAAATACCACTGGTAATGGAAATACAAGTGTTGGTTGTAATTCTGGTTCATCTATTACTTCTGGTATTAATAATGTTTGTATAGGATATGGCGCAGATATAGGAGCCGCCATAGATACAGCTATTGCAATTGGTTATAATGCAGTTGTTGGTACATTTGGTAATAATATTCAGATTGGAACAGGCACAAATAATATTAACCCAGGTCTTACTTATAATGCAATTTTACAGGTTGGAGACTCAGGTGAAAGTGGAGCCCTAACGTATCAATGTAGAGCAACAGATTGGTCAAGTACTTCCGATGAAAGAATTAAAACTAATATTATAACATTATCTTCTAATGCGGGGTTATCTTTTGTTAATAATTTAAAGCCAATAAGTTATAATTTTAAAGATAAAGATGGAAATCCAAAGGGCAATTCTCAATTTGGGTTCACAGCACAGAGTATTAAACAATCTGCTATAGATAGCGGTATCCTAAATTGTGGAATTTATAGCGAAAGCGAAACAAATACTTGGACAGTAAGTTATAACCAATTAATAGCTCCATTGGTAAAATCAGTTCAAGAATTATCAACAATGGTAAAAGATCTTCAAGCAGAAGTTGCTTCTTTAAAGCAAAAATAATTTCCAACAATTGATTCCCTGATATATAGTTTATAATCGGAGGACCAATATGCCTAATGAAAATTCCTTTAAATTAACTGATAATCAAGAAGAAGAACTAAAAGATTTAGACAGAAATGCTTTAAATACAAAACTAGAACTTGCCAATTTGGTTGTGCAATTTGAAATGCACAAAACTAGTTTTCTTCAAAATATTTTTGATTTGAATAAAAAGTTCAATGAAAGAGTTACAGAGATTGCAAAAGAAAATAGCTTAAGCCCGCAAGAATGGGGCTTTGACGTAAACCAAATGGCATTCTTTAATCTTGAGAAGAAAGACCAATAAACTCTACATCTTGATTTTCAAACCTTTTTTTCATAACATTATAAGCTTCTATATTTGAATCAATCATAATAAACTTTCTATTTTTATCAAAACAAGCTTGCCCAAAAGATCCGCCCCCAGCGAAGAAGTCCAAGCATATATCTCCTTCATTTGATGATGTTGTAATTATATGGCTTAATAATTTTTGAGGTTTCATTGTTGGATATGAATATAATTTTCTTTCTTTTGAATTAGTTCCTTCAATGGAAATAAACCAGCAATTTGTTAGCCTTTTACCACGTTCCAATTTTTCTTTTGGAATCAATCCGCCTTTTGACATATATGGAATTGTTGGCAATTGCAAATAATTCCATGTAAAGTTATCTCCTTTTACATAATATAAAATTTCATTTACTTTATTTGGATAATTCTTTGTTGCTTTTGCTCCGAAATCCCAGTTCCAATAAACGCTTCCTCTATAATTTTCTCTTCCAAATATTCCATCGCACATTACTTTTAAATAATGAATTTCCGAATAATCAGCAATCAAATAAAAACTTCCATTATTCTTTAAAATTCTATAAGATTCAACGATTCTTTCTTTCATAAAAGAAATATATGAATCGCCATAATCATCTTCATATGATTGCGTTATTATTTCTTCTCTTATATATTTATTGCCACCAAAACCAGTTACCCCAATTTCATTTCTTTCCGTAATTGTTTTTATTCCAATTCGTTTAAACCCTTTATTATATGGAGGGTCAATAAATATTAAGTTGACCGATTCATCTGGAATATTTTTTAGTGCAACTAGATTATCCGATAATATAACTTGGTTGTTCATGCTATAATATCTGGAAATTAATAGGAATTGAAATTATATTTTGTAATTCATTTATATTAGTTTATTTATAAATTCTTGTATCTGTAATTTGTCTATAACATTTTGTTTTTTTATAGCATCTTCTATTTCGTTTGGATTTAGTATTAATGACTTTATTGCTTGCATTTCTTTTTTGCTAAATTTTATTGCATGTAATGTGTGTTCTTCAAATTCAGCATATACTCTTGGAAACAAATCTTTTATAATTTCAGATACTGCATTAGCATATTGTCTAATTTCTAATTGCGCATTGTTTCTCATTCGCAGATCAAGAAAATGCAGCCAGTTTCTAAGATTTGATTTAGCTCGCATTTTAGAATATCTAGATACTGGTGTGTTTATTCTAGCTACTTCTTTAGCAATACCAGAATCAATCATTTTTGAATATTCTGAATATATTAATTCTTGCTCATGTTTCAATTCATCAATTACTAATTGAGAATATTCTTCGTTAAATAATTCATCAGATGAAGCTTGAGCATTTGATTTTGATTGTTTTGCAATTCTAGATTTTTCAGGCACATAATGCAAGCCTGACATTTTAGAATATCTAGCCGAAAATTCATTAAAACTTTGCGTTCTATGCCGGTGCCATTCTCTAAAAACAAATATAGGAGCTTGAACTTCTATAATCAATTCAGGCATTTCAAATGGACTCATATGTTCATGTCTATAAAGGTAATCTAATAATCCAATATCTTTATCCCAATTTTGAAAACCTTTGCCTGTTGACATTCTAGCAGCTTCAATAATACTTTCATCGCTTCCCATGCTGTCAATATATTTGACATACCCATTATCGAGAACTTTTATTGTATAATTTTTTTCCATTTAAACCTCTAGTTAAATATAACTCCAACTAACCAATGTTACTGTGCTTTTAGTCTTTCCAAGAGCAATCATTTCTACAATCTTACTAATAGATATCCTTATCTGGCTTATTATCAAATGGAAATATATCTTATAGGATCTTATAATAATATGGTAATTTAATATGGGCAAAAAAATATTAAAAAGCTGTAATTATTTTTATAAAATATGTTTATATCAAAATAATTTATTATTAAAAATTGCGGCTTTAATCGATCTTATTAACGAATTAAAAGAACAGAATGTTGATTTCCAAATAATTGAATATATCGAGTCTTTACCTGATTCAGAAAAAGGATTAGCAGCTAACTATGTTAAAAAAAATATAAGCACATCATTAGATAATGTAGAACAACATATGGATAGGTTAAGATCAAAGAAAGATAAAATAAAATCATTAAAAGAAGAATCAGAAGCATCTTTACAAGAAGATGTTAAGGACATTCCAGAGCCATATAAGAAATGGTTTATTAAGCAAATTTTAAAATATTCTAATCTGAAACAAAAATTATTATCAGAACATAAAGAAATTATAAAGTTTGTGGAATCTCATGGTTTAAATATAAATAACTTTGATGCGAAAGAAATTTTTGAAGAAATCAAATCATCAAAAATACAAAATGTTGATCACCCTATGCTAAAAAGTTTTTTTGATCAAGTAATTAATTCCGAAAATCGAGCAATTTCATTATTGCATAATGATAATCTTAAGAGATATGCGAGAAATAAATTCCATGAATTTCATAAAGAATGGATAAAGAAGATAGTAACAGCAGATAAATCAATAGATGAAATTTTTGATGAGGCTGGCGAAATAAAAAGAAAGATGGAGGCTGGAGAATTAGTTGGAGTAGATCTCCCTCCTAGTTTATTAAATCATAATGAACACGCTAAATTACTTCAAAAATTAGATTTCATTCAAGATTATTTGGATGGAGAAAGTATAGAAATAACAACTTCTATTCCTGTCTTAGAGTTAATAAAGAAATCAGATGAATATCATGAGGAGATAGCTAAAGCAAGAAAAGGCAGGCAATATGATAGAATTAAACAAGAAAATATAACAGCAGGACCAGAATGGGATAATGAAGAATATAATGGATACGTTATCGTAGAATTAAAATCAGCAAATGATCTTAAGGTAGAAGGATTCAAAATGGACCATTGTGTAGGTGGAGAAAACTATATTGATAAATTAAATAATAATACAGGCAGAATATTCTCGTTTAGGGATATAAAAAATCTATTAGAACCTTTAGTTACATTAGAAACGGATCCAGGTAAAATAGTAATAAGGCAAATATTTGGCTTACATGATTCTAAACCAGATCAAAAATTTATTGATATGGCAAGAATAATGATTAGTAATATTAAAATAGAAGACTTGGACAAATTATCACAAGAAGATAAAGCAATACTAGCTGAAGATATAAATACTAAGCCAGATGTATTAGAAAAATTATCTAATGATCGAGATCCTAATATTAGAGGTTTGGTAGCTCAAAATAAAAACACAAGTAAAGAAACATTAGAAAAATTAACTGATGATCGAGATCCTAATATTAAAGGTTTGGTAGCTCAAAATCAAAATACTAGTAAAGAAACATTAGAAAAATTATCTGATGACCAAGATCGTTCTATTCTTGAAGCTATAGCCAATAATCCAGGTGCAAGCCCAGAAACATTAGACAAACTAGCTAATACCAAAATCGGTATATATCACAAGATTATTGTAAATATAATTAATAACCCAAATACAAGTAAAGAAACATTAGATAGATTACTTAATAGTGAAAATCATAAAATTCGTCAATGTGTAGCGATGAACCCAAAGGCAAGCCCAAATATATTAGAAAAATTATCTATTGATAGCCAGCCGCTGGTGCGTGAACTTGCCGCTAAAAATCCAAATACAAGTTTAGAAATATTACTTAAATTACTTAATGATACAGACTCTGATGTTGTTCAGGCTGTTTATTACAATGGAAAAATAAATACAAATCCAGAAATATTAGATAGATTAGCTAATTCTAAAGGTGATTATATTCGAGGTCTTGTAGCTGGAAATGAAAATGTTAATATAGAAACATTAGACAGATTAGCTATTGACCAAAACAAATATGTTCGTTCACATGTCGCTGAAAATGAAACAACAAGTCCAGAAACATTAGATAAATTATGTAATGATGAATATGTGGGTGTGCGCGAAGCTGTCGCTAAAAATCCAAATACAAGTTTAGAAACATTAATAAAATTATCTGATAACGAAGACGAAGCCGAAATTGTTCTTACAGTAGTTTCCCAAAATACAAAAGCAAAAATAAATCCAGAAATATTAGATAGGCTAGCTAATTCTAAAAGTAGTAAAATTCGGAAGCGTGTATCTTTCAATCCAAATACAAGCACAAAAACCTTAGAAAAATTATCTAATGATGGAGATAAATATATTCTTTATAATATCATTTACCATATAAATGTAAGTTTAGATATACTAAATAAATTATCTGAGAATGAAGATAGTACTGTTCGTGCAACTATTGCTACAAATGAAAAAACAAGCCCAAAAATATTAGATAAACTATCTAATGATAAAAATAAAACTGTTCTTTTAGGTGTAGCTACCAATATAAATACAAGGTCAGAAACATTAGAAAAATTATCTGATGACCAAGATCCTTCTATTCATGAAGCTATAGCTAATAATATAAATACAATGGCAGAAACATTAGATAAATTATCTAATGATAATAATAATGATAAAGATATAGGTGTTATTATAGCTATTATTAAAAATCCAAATACAAGTCCAGAAACATTAAATAAATTATCTTTTAGTGCCGCTTACAGCATTCAATATTACATTTCTGAAAAGAAAAATATAACTTCAGAGACATTAGATAGACTATCTAATGCTAAAAATAGAAAAACATTACTAAATGTTTTTAATCATCCAAATACAAGCCCAGAAACAAAAGAAAGACTAAAAAATCGTTTAGGACTATAAATTATTTATTGTCATAATCTTCTTTCCTTTTACGCCCAAATAATTATATATCTTATAGAAACTTATAATAATATGGCAATTTAATATGGGCAAAAAAATATTAAAAAGCTGTAATTATTTTTATAAAATATGTTTATATCAAAATAATTTATTATTAAAAATTGCGGCTTTAATCGATCTTATTAACGAATTAAAAGAACAGAATGTTGATTTCCAAATAATTGAATATATCGAGTCTTTACCTGATTCAGAAAAAGGATTAGCAGCTAACTATGTTAAAAAAAATATAAGCACATCATTAGATAATGTAGAACAACATATGGATAGGTTAAGATCAAAGAAAGATAAAATAAAATCATTAAAAGAAGAATCAGAAGCATCTTTACAAGAAGATGTTAAGGACATTCCAGAGCCATATAAGAAATGGTTTATTAAGCAAATTTTAAAATATTCTAATCTGAAACAAAAATTATTATCAGAACATAAAGAAATTATAAAGTTTGTGGAATCTCATGGTTTAAATATAAATAACTTTGATGCGAAAGAAATTTTTGAAGAAATCAAATCATCAAAAATACAAAATGTTGATCACCCTATGCTAAAAAGTTTTTTTGATCAAGTAATTAATTCCGAAAATCGAGCAATTTCATTATTGCATAATGATAATCTTAAGAGATATGCGAGAAATAAATTCCATGAATTTCATAAAGAATGGATAAAGAAGATAGTAACAGCAGATAAATCAATAGATGAAATTTTTGATGAGGCTGGCGAAATAAAAAGAAAGATGGAGGCTGGAGAATTAGTTGGAGTAGATCTCCCTCCTAGTTTATTAAATCATAATGAACACGCTAAATTACTTCAAAAATTAGATTTCATTCAAGATTATTTGGATGGAGAAAGTATAGAAATAACAACTTCTATTCCTGTCTTAGAGTTAATAAAGAAATCAGATGAATATCATGAGGAGATAGCTAAAGCAAGAAAAGGCAGGCAATATGATAGAATTAAACAAGAAAATATAACAGCAGGACCAGAATGGGATAATGAAGAATATAATGGATACGTTATCGTAGAATTAAAATCAGCAAATGATCTTAAGGTAGAAGGATTCAAAATGGACCATTGTGTAGGTGGAGAAAACTATATTGATAAATTAAATAATAATACATCTAGGATATTCTCATTTAGAAATATAAAAAATCTATTAGAACCTTTAGTTACAGTAGAAACAGACCCAGGCAGAGTAGTAATAAGACAAATATTTGGCATACATGATTCTAAACCAGATCAAAAATTTATTGATATGACAAAAATAATAATTAGTAATATTAAAATAGAAGACTTGGACAAATTATCAGAACGAGATAAAATTAACCTAGCTCAAGATATAAATACTAAGCCAGACATATTAGAAAAATTATCTAATTATGACTTAGATTTAGTTAAAAGTTGTGTCGCTAAAAATCCAAATACAAGTCAAAGAACATTAGAAAAATTATCTAATGATAAAGACCCTTTTATTCGGGCAGATGTAGCAAGTAATCCAAGTGCAAGCCTATATATATTAGATAAACTAGCTGATGACAAAGACGATATGTATGGTGATATTATTATAAAAGTAATTAAAAACCAAAATACAAGTAAAGAAACATTAGATAGGTTAGCTAATAGTAATTCACATCATATTTTAGAAAAAATTATTGAAAACCCAAATACAAGCCAAGAAACTTTAAAAAAAGCATCTATACATAAAGAAAAAGAGATCCGTCTTCTTGTAGCTAGGAGCCCAAATACAAGTTCGGAAATATTAGAAAAATTATCTAATGATAAAGTAGATTATATTGTAAAGGCTGTAGCTTTAAATAAAAACACAAGTCAAGAAACATTAGAAATATTATCCAACAATGAAGACGATTATATTAAAGAACAAGTTACTAAAAATTGCAATACAAGTAAAAAAATATTAGAAAAATTATCTTATGATCAATCGGCTAATGTCAGAATGGGCATAGCTGAAAATAGAAATACAAGCCAAGAAATATTAGATAATTTATCTAATGATAAAGTATTTATGATTCGTATGCTTGTTTGGCTTAATCCAAGTACAAATTTAAAAACATTAGAAAAATTGTATGAAAACAAAGTATTATCAAGAGGACTTAACCCAGCAGATAGTCCAGTATACCGAGCTGCATATCTACAAAGATAACATTATTCCGTTATTATGGCAATATGATCTTCGTGAACAAATATTGTATGTTCATAATGCACGCCTATATCTTCTGTTGTAATTGTCCATTTATCATCTTGAAGTTTTATCTTGTCGTTTCCATAAACAAACATTGGCTCAATACAAAATGTCATTCTTGGTCTAATTTTTATACCGGTTTTTCTTTCGCCATAATTAAATATAAAAGGAGCCCAATGAGGAATATTCTCCTCAAGACCATGTCCTGATAAATCTTTTATAACATTTGCATTTATTCTGCTTGCACTTTTCTGTATAACATTTCCAATATCCCCCAATCTAATAGTCCCAATATTCTTTCCAATATATTCAATTGAATCATATAAAGACTTCTTGCAAAATTCTATAAGCATCTTATATTTATTATCTATATTCCCAACCGCGATTGTCCTTGCCATGTCAGCAATCGCGCCTTTATGTGTTACCCCACTATCTAGTTTTACAACATCCCCATCATTTATTATTTTATCTGCCTTTGGTATTCCATGCACCAATTCCTTATTTACACTTATACAGACAGCAGTAGGGAACCCCATATATCCTTTAAATGTTGGGATATAATCATTATTTGATAATATATATTTTTCACCAATATCATTTACTTCTTGAGTAGAAATTCCAGGTTTAATGGCGCTTTCCATTTCATCCATTGCTTGTTTTAATACTTTTCCTGCTAATCTTTGATTTTTTAACCATTCATCATCTTTAAGCGTATAATATCCACTATCAAAATTATTTATCGTCATAATCTTCTTCTAATATCAATTTTATTATTTTCTTATCCAAACTTGGCAATTTTGAATATAAATCATTTATATCTTTCTTTTCAATATATTTAAAATTTGAATTAACAACCATGCTCATATAATTCCTTATATGAATTAAGGAAGATAGATAATCTAGTTTATTATTCATTTACTGTCTCCACTTTATCATCTTTAATCAGTCCATCCTCAGCTATAAGCGCAGAATCACTTAAATTATATTTGCGATATAATGAAAGAATATAATATTTCAAATTCATGTTAGATAAATTATATTCAGACAATGCAAAATCAGCTTGCACCTTTGCCCCTTGTAAAATTTGCTTTAATTCTTTTATCTGTTGAAGTTCTTCTAATACTAATATAGTCATTTATTTCCTTATGGTTTAATTTTATATTATCATAATTTTCTGGTAACGTAATATTTAGCTCAATGCATTTTTCTTTTATATTTCTTTTTAAAGTTTCTAAATTTGTTTTTCTAGTTACTTGGTATATTTCAAGTAATTTTATACCAAATTCTTTACATTTTTCTCTCTTAAATTGATCTCTTTCTTGTTGCCTTTTTAGGCTTTCTTCGCCAATTTCAAAGGCAGCTATAATTTCAAAGTGTTGCCTACCTTGATGTTCAAATGCTACGTTTAATTCTTGACAAAAACCATCAATTTCTAAATTCTTTTTATTAATATATCTTAAAAAATTTGGTCTAATTTTTGCAAATTCATATCCAAATAATTTTTCAAAAATATATTTGCAATATAATTCTCCGCTAGAAGAACAACAGGATGGGCATCTAGAATTAGAATGTAAAAATTTATGAAGATTAGATTTCCATTTATATTTACAATTTAAACATTTACAATTAATAATAGTTAATATATTTACATATTCATCAGTAGTTTCAATATGTATATTTTTTAAAAAATCATATATAAATTCTTGCGTATGCCTTGCTACGCCAGCACATTTCGGGCAACCAAATTTTGAATTTAAAATACTATGAAAATTTGTTGCCCAATTATGTTTGCATAATATGCAGTTATAATTCATTTTTTTATTTACATTTATATATTCATCTTTTGAAAATATATTTTTGCTTTTTAAAAATGAATAAACATATTCGTTTGTAAATTTGTGAGTTCCAAAACATTTTGGACATTTACTTTTAGAATCTTTAATGCCATGGAATGCAGCTTTCCAAACATGACCACAATTTAATATATTATGTTTAAATTCTAACAATGATGAATTGTTTTTATATTTTTCACTTAAACATATTATATTTTCTGTATGTTTTGATAAATAATCATGTACAAATTCTATTGTTAATTTTTTATTTTTGCAACAATTAGGACAGCCAGTATTTTGATTTTTAATGCGATTGAAATCTATTTTGAATACATAGCCACATTGTGGCGCATTATGTTTTATATCTAACAATGTAGAACTATTAACATATTTATCGCTTAAACATATAAGATTTTTATTTTGTTTTGATAAAAAATCATGTACAAATTCTAAATTCAATTTTTTAGGCATTTATTTGGCTATAATTAGTTATATATCTATTTAATTATAGAATATATTAGATTTTAAATATAATCTTATAAAGATGCTATCTATAAATAATATAATAAGCTGTTAGAATTATATTGGAAATAGCTTATAATAATCTAGAAGCTTCTGTTGCTAGGGGACTTCTTTCTCCCTTAACTAGAGTGGTATGTCCAAACATTTTAGATCCCTTAAATGATTCGACGACATAAGTCAAACCGTTATTACTCTCGGTAATATAGCGATTATCTATTTGCTCAATATCGCCAGAGATTATCACTTTCGAATCAAAGCCAACTCTTGTAAGTATAGTTTTTATTTCATTCTGTGTTAAATTTTGGGCTTCATCGATTATTATCAAAGACTTATTAATTGATCGTCCTCTAATATAGGTCATTGCTTCCATTTTTAATTTATCTTGATATTGCCCTAATATTTGTTCATAATTTGGACCCATTAACAATTCTAACGAATCATAAACGGCACCGAACCAAGGTTGTAATTTCTCAGCTATTGAGCCAGGGATATAGCCAATATCATTTCCGACTGGTTGTATTGGTCTATAAATTTTTATTGAGCTATATTTTTTCTGATTAATACAAAGTTCAAGAGCAGCCGCTATGGTTATCAGCGTCTTGCCACCACCGGCACGACCAATTAAAGAAACCAAAGGTAAATTTGTATCCATTAAAAGATCCATAGCAAAAGCTTGTTCTCTATTTCTTGATTTGATTCCCCATATATCATTTGACAATCTAATTGGGCACAATGCATTTTCTTTTTTTCTGAATATAGATTTCTTACCATTGCTTGTTACTTGGACACATTCATTTGGGTACATATCTTCAAAAACAGTTCCTTTAACATCGCTTACACCATTTGTAATATCGTCATAGATATTAAGTTCATCAAAATTAATTTCTCTATATCCATTATATAGTTCGCTTATATTTTTGATCTTATCGTTATTATAGTCTTGAGTTTTTATGCCATAAGCTTGTGCTCTAATTCTCATATTAATATCTTTTGAAACTAATATAGCATTATCATTAGCCATAACGCAGGCTAGAATTGCATCATCTTTATTTCCAGCATTAAATTTTTCATCCTTTGTATTCATTACATCTATAAATAGTATAATATCATTACCTATGTCTACTCCTTTAGATGTATCTTTATCTTTTATATAATTATCGATATTTCTAATTGCGATTCTAGCATTTGATCCAGCATTATCTGTGCGCACTTTCAAGTGATCCAATTCTTCTAGCACCGCTATTGGAATTATCACATCATTATCTCTAAAATTCTGTATGCTATTAAAGTCATGAATAAGAACTGATGTATCTAGAACATATTTTTTATGGGACATTGTTTCTCCGTGTGAAATTGTTATATGTCTTCCTGCTTACATCCATACCATTAAAGCTTTCGGGGATATTGATGTTAAGTTCTTCAAATTTATTTCTTAAGTAATCTTTTAAGTTATCAAGCTTGAACTTGCTTGAGAAGTATGGTATTTCTATTAGTTTAATGGATAGTTCTTTACACTTTGTTTTTTTAAAAAGGTCTCTTTCTTTTTGCGAATTGAACTTTTCTTCGTTCATATAGTAATGCTTAATTATTCGATAGTGTTGTGGTCCTTGGTATTCAAAAGCGAGACTTAATTCTTCACAATACCCATCTAATTCTAGGTTAAGTTTATATTTTAAAAAATTTGGTCTGCATTTTTTAAATTTATAATTGAATATTTTTTCAAAAATGAACCGGCAATATTCTTCGCCCTTAGTATTTGCACAATTTGAACAGCCATTGCCAAGCAAATGCGAGCTAGCTTTTTGTAAAAATGTTCCATGAACTTTACAAGATATGGCTACTTTGTTTAATCTATTTGTATAATTTATAAGACTGTAATCATATTTATCACCATGGACTGATATTGCTTTCTTTATAAACTCTTCTGTTGTGCTTCTTTTGCTTTCTACAAAGCACAATTTACAGCCAGCTCCTTTAATATGACTAGCTGGCAATTGAGAAAACATACCATGTTTATGACATTTTATATTGATGTTTGTTTGAAGGTTTATAAAGATTATATTATCATAAGAATATTTACTATTATGAATTTCATTTGATCTTTTTATAAAGGACTGTTTATTTATAAACTTTTTATCAATTGAACATTTTTTACAACCTCTACCACTAAGATGATGAGCTGGAGTTTGCAAGAATTCATTATGAACAGGACAAATAATAATTACTTTAGAGTAAACGTTTTTATAATCAACTTTTGAATAATCATATTTATTATGGATTTCATTTGACTTTTTAATAAAATCGGATAATGAAGTTTTAGTTTTATTGATACCGCATTTTGGGCAACCCCTCCCATTCTTATGATCGTATGGCTTCTGCAAAAACTCTCCATGAATTTTGCAAATAATACAAACTTTATTATTTGAAGAATAGATGCATTTAGAATAATCGTAAACATCTCCATGAATTTTCTTTGAATCATTCATAAAATCTTCATTTATAACCTTTGCATTCTTGCAGCATTTTGGGCAACCCCTTCCCCTCAAATGACAAGCTGGCGTTTGTAAAAAATCTCCATGTGTTATGCAAGTTATAATTATCTTTGCAATGTTATTAATATAAACAACTTTATCATATGTATATTTATTATGAATTTTATTTGCTTTATCTTTAAAACTAGATTGCGTTGTTGTAATCTTTTCATTTGAGCATAATTTGCATCCATTTCCTTTTAAATGATTGGAAGCAAATTGAAAAAACTCCCCATGAATTGGACAAATAATTTTTAATTTATATTTTTGTCCCAAATAAGAAGATGCAATATATGCATATTTGTTATTATGTATTGTAGAGGCTTTATTTATAAAATCATTTACTAGAATTTTTTTCATTTTCATCAAAAACGCTTCTGGAATTTATATGCATCTCTAAGTAGTATCTACTTTGCGGGTCTCTTTCTAGGCGATTTTCTCGCAGCACATATCTTGGTCTTCTCCATTCAGCGATCAGGTTATTATCATAATATATTTCCAATCCATTATCTGTGTCATCAATTATATCTATATTCAGGCTTTTTAATTCCGATTTTATTTTTCTAATATCATTCATTGTTAAATTTTCAGCCCAATTATCTGTAGATAAGCCAATAGACGATAATATGTTTCTAACCCATCTTGATTTTTCAGATAGTTCTTTTTCGGTTTGTTCTTCTCTTTTTATATTTAAAACTTTCATCAAAAGAAATTCTTCCTACATATATAATATATATAGGGCTAGAATGATATATTGAGATTTATTTGTGATTTGGTTGGATTAAGAACATTTACTGTAGCCACAAGATAAACAATTTGCGCATATACCTTCTCGTTTCAAAGATTTTTCTCCACAAGAAGGACATTTTTCCAGCAAAAAATATTTATCATCAAGCAAGGCATCATTAATATCTTCATAACCTATATAATTCTTTAATACGTTTGCAATGGATACTGGTAAAGAATAAATATATTGTCCATTTGTTTTTTCTAATTGCTCAACAATAAATTCAATAGGGACATTGTGCCTTAAACATAATGATACTAGTCTTGTAGTTACTTCAAATGAAGCGATGTCTTTCATTTCTTTATTTGAATTTGTTTCTGAAACTAATAATTCATAAGGTTTTCTAGTTCCATCTTCAAAATTAACTGTTACATAGCAGTTATAAGGATTTTCTCCTGTAATATCAACTTTTAGTTTATATGTTTCTCCAGACAATTTGACAGGTCTCCTTGGAACTAATCTATCTGTTGTTTCTTTTACAACTTTTTGTTCTTTTTTATCATTTGAAATTAACACGCCTTCTCTTGATCCTTCTCTATATACAGTAATTCCTTTGCAGCCAAGCTTCCAGGAATTAAGATAAACATCACTTACATCTTTTTCGGTTGCTGAACTTGGTAAATTTACAGTTGAACTAATAGAGTTATCTATATATTTCTGGATTACAGCCTGTAATTTAACTCTATCAATTGGAGATATTTGCGATGAATCAACGACATAATCTGGAAACACAATATCATCCATATTACTTAAGTTATTGATATTGAATAGTTTTTCTAACAATGGATGATATACAACATAATCTTTTGTAGATTTGGCATCATCATTTTTTACTTTCCTAATATATGAAGCTCTAAATATCGGCTCAATACCGCTACTAGTTTGTGCTATTATAGAACCAGTTCCTACAGGTGCTATTGTTAATAGCATTCCATTCCTAATTCCTTTAAATTTAATTTTATCTTGAATATAAGATGGTAAATTATTTACAAATTTACTTTGAAAGAATCCATTAATATCAAATGCTGGATAGCTACCTTTTTCAATTGCTAAATCGCAAGATGAGTCATAAGCAGTATCTCTGAATTTTTTACCTATTGCATCTATAACATTTAAAGAACTCTCGCTTCCATATTTTAAATTCATCATTATTAAAGCATCGCCAACTGCAGTTAACCCAAGCCCTGTTCGTCTTTCTTGGAGAGCAATATCATTTTGTTCTTTTAGAGCATGTCTTCCATTATTTAAAGTAATAACATTATCCAAGAAGCGCATTGCAATTTTTACATATTTTTCAAATGATTCGAAATCAAAAACATATTTTGATTTTTCTTTCTTTAAAAATTTAACCAAATTCATATGCCCAAGCAGACAATTTCCATATGCTCCCAAGGGAATTTCGGAACAAGGGTTGGTAGATAGAATAGGATTAAAATATTCAAGATTATTTGTTTCCTTCATTCTATCCCAAAAAATTAACCCAGGTTCTGCTGATGACCAAGCATTTTTAACAATCATATCCCATAATTCTTTTGCCTTTATTGTTTCATAAAGTTCTCCACCCCAAGTAAGGTTATATGTTTCATCATTTTCAACGGCGCTTAAAAAGTCATCGGTAAGTTTTACTGATATATTAGAATGTTGAACTGAACGCTTATTTTCAATAAGATTTGAAATCTTTTTATATTCATCGGAATGTTCTGGATACATCCCAGATAATTTTTTAAGAATATCAGTAATTTCTTTATTATCATTTTTAATATTAATAAACTTTTTAATATCGGGGTGACTGACTAGCAGAGTTTGCATGTTCGCTCCCCGCCTATTTTGTTGCGCTACAGTGTTTGTACTTACTGAAAATAATTCCATAAATCCAGTTGGTCCACAGCTTGTACCACCAGTACCTTTTATTTCTGCCCCTGATGGTCTTAAATTGCTAAGATCATGTCCACATCCACCGCCTCTTTTATATGTAGCAGCTTCTTCTTTAATACAATTATAAATTCCAGTTAAAGAATCTTCCTTAATTGGAAGAACATAACAATTTGAAAAACTTACATTAATATCATTTCTTCCCATCCCATAATTTATTCTTCCACCTGGAACAAATTTAAAATCAAAAAGCAAATCAAAATATTGCTTTGCCCAATGTAATTTATCTTCATCTTTTTCTACTTGAGCACACCCCCAAGCAACACGAACCCACATGTCCAATGGGCTGCTTTCTTCTGGGGCAAGATATTTGTTTTTTAGAACATCCTTAGCAATTGCATCATTGCCATAATAGTTATTTATATCAGAAGCCTTTTCTAAGTCTTCTTTGTTATAATCTTTTAAAAGATTATTTATAATAATTTCTGAAGTATATTTATCGCAAATTTTCATTTATTTATTCCTATATTCTTAAAGTCTAATTCCCATATTGAGACTATATTATAACCATTATTTCTAATTTCGTTTTCTCTATTTATTGTTTTATCGTAGAGATAGCCGAATGTTTTGGAGACCGTTTTATTATATTTTTTTCTGTCATATATTTTTATATTACCATGCCAATAATCTCCGTAAAATTCATAAACAGTATTTGAAACATCATCAAAAGCATCGACATTATATTTCTTACTATTTATATAAATAGTTTTATGCCAAAAATTTTTATTAACTCCAATATAATTAAGCCAATTTGTTTCTAATTTTGAAATTTGAAATCCATGATATGGGCAAGAAGAACAATCTAACGTTCTCTTTTCAATTGTCGTTTGCCATTCATGTTCGTTATTTTTTGTACATTGCCACCAAACTTTTTTGTGACTGAAAGCCATAACATTTTCTGGTTTTAAATTATTATTTTTAGTTGGGTGCCATTCTTTTGCAATATCTGGAAAAATTATTAATAAATTATTATCATCGCAAACTTTTCTATTTGCACAATAAGGGCAATTAGTTTTATTACAAGTAGTTCTACTTCTTATTGTAGTTTCCCATATATGCTTTTTATTATTTTTACATATCCACCATGCTTTATGAGCACTACCATATACAAACTCTGATGGTTTTTTTGTATTTAATTCTGGATGCCACTCTTTTGCAATATCTGGATATAATATTTCAAGACTATTTGTTTTGTCTGGAATTTTGTTTTTGCAATATGGGCAACCAGTTTTACTAAAAATTCTAGAAGCTATTGTTGTTTCCCATATATGATTTTTATCATTTTTACATATCCAAATAGCTTTGTAATTATATGTACAAAATTCTGGCTTTTTTATATTGTTTGGATGCCATTCTTTAATAATTTCATGTTGCAACAATTTTTTATTTAGTTTGCAATATTTACATAATGATTTATGCTTTACTTTTTCTTTTATTGAGCATTTATATATATGATTTTTATTATTTTTACATTGCCACCATGCAACATATCTACTTCCAATTCCAAAATTTTCTGGTTTATTATTTTCATTTAATGTTTGGTGCCATAATTCAGATAATTCTGGAAATTTTTTAGCAAAATTTATTTTAATATTATTCATATCCTTTAAGGAGCCAAGTTTATTATATCTTTATTGCTAGATAAAATAGTATAAGCTTCTGATAATATTTTTTCAACACTTGCTCTTGATAGGTTCATTTCTTTTGCAATGAAGCTTATTGAATTTTTATCTTTCAAATGTTCTACTATATCAAATTCTTTATCAATTCCATAATACATACATATTACAGATTTTTGAAGTTCATTTAAAGATTTTAATGATTCAATTATAGTATTAATAACTTGATTTTGTTCCATTCCATCATGTGGGTTTATAGTTTGATCTATGACAATTGGTAATTCTGCTATTCTATTCATTGCTAATTTTTTACCGACATTCATTGGTACTGTAATAACATTATATTTATTTGCTGCTCTTTTTATTCTTGTCTTTATATACCAATTGGCAATTTTAAAAAAGTTTTTGCTTCTAATTGGATCAAATTTATTTAAAGCCAGAACCAAGCCCATCATTCCTTCTTGGTGCAAATCTTCAAAATTTGAAAACTTTTTATATTTATTAGAATGAATTGTAACTATATATGAAAATTTATCCAATGCTTTTATAAAACATTTGTCATATTTAAAAGAATCTATTCTTGATTGATTCTTTTTATTTCTTAATTCCATAAGCTCAGCTAATATCGCTGTATTTATTTCCATTTCTTCTGTTACATTTATAGTCATATTACCTCTTAACATTATATAATTTTTCAAAATCACTTTCCCAAATTGTGATTATGTTATACCCTGCTTCTTTTAGTTCTGCTTCTCGCTTAACAGTTTCATTGTATAATGAGATAAAAGATTTCTTATTTTTATTATTGACATATAATGGATTATATCTATTGATATTGCCATGCCAAAAATCGCCATAAAATTCATATATTGTATTTGTTTCTGGATTATAAGCATCTACCCTATATATCTTATTATTAATTTGTAATGTTTTTTGTCTATATTCTTTTGGCATATTTAAAATATTAAGCCACATTACTTCTTTTAGGGAAATTGATCTTGAACAAATATTGCATCCAGAGCCTATTAAATGCGTTTGTGCGTTTTGCCAAAAACTTCCATGTTTCTTGCATATTATTTCAATTTTTTTACTTAGCGTATTGTAAACAGATTTGTCATAATTATATTTATTTTTATGAATTTTATTTGCTTTTTCTATAAATTCTTCTTTTGTTAATCTTGATTTAATAAAAGCGCATTTTTCACAGCTCTGTTTATTGTAAATATGATTTTGTGGCGTTTGTAAAAAACTTCCATGTGCTTTACATATTATTTCTACTTTTGTTGTAAAATTTACATAGTTGACTTTGGAATAATCATATTTATCGCCATGTATTAATACTGTAGAATCAAAAAACATTTGACTATTTTTTTTACAAGTTTTGTCACATTTGGGGCATTTCTGTTTAAAATTTATATGCTTATCTGGAGTTTGGTGAAATTCGCCATGTTGTGGACATATTATACAAACTTTTTCTCTAGCACTTTTATATTCAACTTTCGAATAATCAAAACTATCGCCATGAATATTTATTGCTTTTTTTACAAAAGAATCATTATTATTCTTTGTATTGTTGCAGATGCCACAGCCTCTTTTATATGCTAAATGTACTGCTGGTCTTAGTTCAAATGGTCCATGCTCTTTACAAATTATAGTTAATAATGTTCTAGAATTTACATATATAGATTTGCTATAATCATATTTGTTGTTATGAATCTTATTAGAGTTTTCTATAAAATCATATATAGTTTTTTTATGTGGCATCAACCCTTTATCTTTTATACCTATCCATTTCAGTTTGTATTTGTTGAAATTTACTCTCACCGACTATGTTGGCATACATCGATTCTGATCCATAAGCTTTTCTACGCAATCTTGCGCCATCAGTTTTTATATGGACAGCTAAATCGCTTCCAGTTAATTCAACGATACCCCTTCCAGAGCCACCAGAGATTAATCTTTTTGCAGTTTCTTGGTTGCATTTTGGGCATAGCGTTGGCGGGTCTGCTTTAATTGAATATTCATCTTCCCATTCAAAAGAGCATTCATTATTCGTACAAATGTGGCAATATGTTGGCATTTTATTTCTCCGTTGCATTAACTATATAAAAATTGTTTAACCTTGTCTGTTATTTATATTATTTAGCTTCTTCTCCAAATATTTGCGTTATAATATCAGAAAGGTCTTCGTTTATTTGTTTCGGTTTTCCATCGCCTTTGTCTGGAGAAAAGCCAATATCTGCAAATCTAGTATATTGGAATTCTTTTCTTAAATTATTCATTATAAATTTTGGTCCACGTCTAAATTTAATACAATGTATTCTTCCATCAGATCTCATATCTTCATCTTCTCTTTGTTCTATTTGAAGAACTAGATTCGCATTATGAGTTATCATTTTGCTTCTACCGATTCTATGTAATCCTATGCCACCCTCTCCTGGTTTTGAAGATGTAACTTGAACGGCGCTAAATAAAACAACCTCATTAGTTCTAGCAAATTCGTGCATTTGTTCAGATACGTTTTTTAATTTTTCCCAATCAGCATCTGAGTTTGCTTCATTATCAATCATTAATCCTAAATAATCTATAATAACAATATCTGGAAGAAAATCTAATTTAGTTTCATCATATATTGCTTGAATATTATCCATTGAGCAACCTCTTGGCATATCAACAATTTTTAATTTATATGGAGAACTTTCCCAATAATATAATGCTCTTTTTATCTTATTAACTTCTTCTAACCCAATTATGCCTTTCATAATATCAAGATTATTAACCGTTGCCATTTTTGATAAAATTCTATCTGCAACTTCTTCCGCTGGCATTTCCAATGAAACATATAAAACATTATAAGCTTTATCCCAGTTATTTGTTTCCACAAAGGATGATAATTCTTCATCAGAATCTGGCAATTTATTTCTGCCTATAAAGCAATTGCTAGCAAGATCAATCAAAAAAACGCTTTTTCCACCGCCAGTATCACCTGCTATTAATCCAAATTCACTTTTTCTTAACCCATTTGTATAATAGTCTAGCATAGAATATCCAGTCATTAAGCCTTGCGCAAGCTCTTTATTTTTAGCCCTTGCAAAAAATGTTTGTTTCCATTGATCAACAAATGTATTCAATACAATTTCTTTATATACTTTTCGGGCTCCAATGTTTTTTATTTCTGAAGTTATTCTAATAAGAGAATCATTAATTGAATCAACATTATCTTCATCAACCTCTGAAGTTTTTTCTGATATATTCTTTAATATATTTATGTTATACCTTTTAGATACTTTTTTTAATAGATAAGAATAAGCTCTTGGATCAGTAGCTTCTTCTTCAGCTTCTTTCCACATATCTTGCAAGTATGTATCTAATTCATTATTATTTTTAGAACAAAACTCTCTAAAAGTATTAAGTGTTGGGCATGAAGTATATGTTTTATAATAGTTGCATAAATGTCTTACAAACCTTCTATATTTTGTTGAAAATATATTTTCTCCAACAGAATTAGCAAATTCTGCTAATTCTTTTTTTGAATTTATTAAAATATTTAGTAATTTAATGTCAATATTCCCATCCATTTATCACCTATTTTTTCTTGCATCTGGACCAATTACATATATTTGTTTACAATATCCAGAAATTAAACTATCTATTGAAGCTTTTAAAGAATCTCCAAATGCCTTTGTTGGATCTGGATTATTTGTTATCATTATTGTTGAAATTTTATTTTGAAATCTTATTCTTATTATTGATTCTAATATTCTGCCAAATAATTCCGCAGAATTATCATTTGAAAAAAATCTTGGGTCAAATTCATCTATTACTAGTAAATCTGTCATTTTCAATTCTCTAACTGAATCATACTTATCTTTATAATCACCTTGAATAGCTGCGGATACAATATCAAATAATGTTGTATATAAAACATTATAGCCTTTCTCTGCCATTTTTTTTAAAACCAAAGATGCAAACAATGTTTTTCCAACGCCATGCTGCCCTTTTAAAAATAATGACATTCCTTCTGATAAGAATTGGTCTATATTTAAAAATATTTGGTCATATAACGATACCATTTTTTTATCGCCATAAAAATCAGATATTTTTTTATCCCAATAATCTACTGGTATATTCCCAGAATAGTATCTCCCATATAATTTATCAAGTAAACTACATTTATCACATGAAATAAATCCAACACTAGAACATTTATCACAATTGCTGATAATTGATATTTTTTTCGTATTGAATTTACTCTCCGGTATATTTCTTAGCTGCATACAACGATGATATTGGGCTTGCATATTGTATTCCTTCCGCAGTTGGCTTGTTTGAAGTAAACTTTTTTCTTATCTGCTTTAAGTCATCATTAGCTTGCATTCTTCTTAACTCTATTAAAGATTTTGTATCATATGGAGCATGCTGTGGTATTTCTTCATCTGGTATTTCTTTCTTTTGCTTTTTTTCATAAACAATTTTGTCATTATCTATAATATATGAAATTGCTTCTATATTATCTATTTTGGAAATCTTATATACTCTTCCTGATGGGTTAACTAATACTACGTTATTATCAGATAAATCTCTTAAAGCTCCTTCATATACATTACCATTTATCATATAAATTGTAACTAGAGCACCTATTAATTTATTATCAATCATGATATTTTATCTAAAACAGATAAATTAAATCCAGAATTTTTTATTCTGGAAAGCAATTCTTTAACGTCTTGTGTAATAGAATTGTTATCTTCGTCATAAGCTTTTTTAAGATAAAGTAAATCTCCATAAGTTGTTATGTAAGATAAATAATCAAATGATTTTATTATATCTATTATATTGTTTGGCAATGGCGTATTTAGTTTTGGAATATTTATTTTAGCTTTATTATCTAAAAACTTAGATACAAGATCTGCTTTTGCTAAAGCGCCAACACTCCTAAATGGAGTTTTAGAAGTATATGTTTGGAAGAACCAATCTACATATTCTTTTACCTTTTCTCCATCGCAAGCCTTTGCAGAGTTCATAGCCCATATCCTTCCGCATAATTTATATTCATATGATTTGCTTGGAGAATCGCTATAAGATAAAATATAATCATTATTGAATTTTTTCTTATATGAATTGCATATGTAAGCCAAAGAATGCATGATTGTCCATTCTTTTGAATCGATTGTATCGACCGATTGCGTTAACTTAAATAATTTTTGATAAGGAGTTGATAACTGAACTAAATCTGGATCTATTTTTTTTATTCGCATTTTTATAACCTATGCGAATGTAAGTTTATTAACCAAAACTGCTTGTCACCTTGGTTGATTATGAAAGGATAAGTTGTAGTATTAACTTAGCGACGTGACTACACTATAGTGGTATCGCACTGGACACTACATTCTTATACTTAAAATCACACTGTCCTGCGCATGCTACGCGAAATGTCGCCGTTGAACCTGGAGCGAGCCCACTTATTATATTTCGGATAACTATACTGATCATGTTAAACAGAGGCGCGTTTGCCGAAGTGGTAGTAACCGTGACTAATCTTCCGCGTGTTACCGCCGATGGCATTGGACCCATCGGATCTTCTATGTCGACATTAAACGTTGAAGTTTGAACGTACCACAAAAATCCGTACTCACGTCCGATTGTGTCGAAAGACCCTGACAATGAACACTCTAATAAAACTTTCCCCGACGCGGGGATAACGCATGTGATTTCCGGTCTTGTTGATTCACCTCCTCCATTCAGATCGTTATAATAGCCTGAGCCGCTTGGTCCACTAGCATGTGTTCCAAGATAGTATGGGTCAAGAGTACTGTTCCATTGCTGGGCAACAGCGCCCGGTCCTGCAGGTCCAGTCGCTCCAGTCGTTCCATCTAAACCAGTCGATCCAGTTGCTCCAGTTGGTCCATCTAAACCAGTAGGACCAGTAGCTCCAGTTGGTCCAGTTGGTCCAGTCGATCCAGTTGCTCCAGTTGCTCCAGTTGGTCCATCTAAACCAGTAGGACCAGTAGCTCCAGTTGGTCCAGTAGCTCCAGTAGTTCCAGCAGTTCCAGTTGGTCCAACAGGTCCAGTAGTCCAAGTAGGAACGCCACCAGAAATAATCAACAAATCATTTTCATGACCAGCAGGAAGTTTATCTAACATATTAGCGCTTGATGCATATAACATATCACCAATAGTATAGCTGGTTTGCCCAGTACCCCCCAGATGTTCCAGAGGTTACAACGATAACTCCAGCATCTTGTAAAAATTTCTTTTGGCTATCGCTGAATTGTAGTAGGTCTATATTACTATTAGTTATAATAATATCTCCACTTCTTATTTTTACAGCAAGTTCGCCTTTTAGAAGAGAGTGCCTAATATCAGATTCTGATACTATATTTATTGATAATAAATCTTTAGATCTGCCGTGTCTTATCGAGCAGTTAAATAGTCTAACCGATTTTTTTGAACTAGATACATTTTTTACTATGAAATATATATCTGTTTTCTTATTGAAAAATGTTCCAAAGCCTACACTCATTTTATCGCCTCTATGTTAATTGATTCTATATTATGGTTATAAAATGATATAATTTATTATTACTTTTAAATTGACCCAAGCGAATTACTACCCCAAATGATAAATCTTTAGATTTAATAAATTCAGATGGATCTTTTTTTTACAATAATTTTTCGCATTCTTAACATATTTTCTTGAACATGAAATTTATTTTCTTCAGATATTAATGAGTTTGTCATATTTGCAACTTTCTACTTAATTAATTCCAGTTCTTCTTTTGTAAATGCTTTATTATAAATGGATAAATCTTCTACAGACATAAATTCAGTTGTTTTTTGTTCTTTTTCTGTTTTAAAATTTCTAGCATATATATTTTCTTTAATTGACATATTGTCTCCTTTGATTGGATTATATATTATAACTAATTTTCATATTACCTGTATTTCAAATCCATCTTCTAATTCATATATTTTTTTTCTTATAAGATAATGGTCTTTTAGATATTTTTCTTGATCGGCAAATTCAATAACTGCCGCTATTGTTTTATTTGGGTATATTCTTAATACTCTACCGATTCTTTGGACACATTTGATTGTGCTTTTTGTTGGGGCAGCAAGTATTAGGGCATCTAATTTACTAATATCAATGCCAAGATCAAAAATCGCCGAAGCTAGAACCAATTTGCATTCACCATTTTCAATATTATTTATAATACCTTTTCTAACATCTGTTGAATCATTTCCGCTTAATATATCGCAATTAATATTTTCGGCTTTAAGCATATTATATAATATTTTACCATGAGCAATTTCTCTATAAAGTATTAATATTGTAAATTCTTGTTCCAGCAAACTTTTAGCTGCTTTTACAACAACGCCATTTCTATAATCATTATTAACTACGCTTTCTTTATATATTTCTCTATAAGTTTTACCACTTAGTCCTTTTAATTTAGGGATTGGAAGGAATTTAATTATAGGTTTTACTAAAAATTCATTTTTTATTAATTCAGAAGCGGATACATTTATGATTATTTTGCCAAATATACTTTCAATTAATAAATTTGTATCATCATCTCTTGTTGGAGAAGCGCTCATTCCAATATTATATTCTCCAATAACTTCTGTTGAAATTCTTTGCATTGTTTCTGCCGCCGCCATATGTACTTCATCCATAATATTTAATTTGGATGTTACAATCATATCCCTTATACTTTTATAATATATTTCGTTTACTTCTTTTTCAACTATAATATCATCATCTATAACTGGTTTTATTTTACCCATACCTAGAGCTTTACCAACACTCCATATGGATGCAATTGTAATATCTTCTATTTCGCAAACGCCATCGCCAACAATTCCAATTTTTTTTTGAAAGACATCTTCAAAGAATTTATGAGCTTGCCATAAAAGGTCTTTACCAACAACGTAGAATACTGTTTTTTTACCAATAGCAGCTATAATTAAAGCAGCTATTAATGTCTTGCCGCCTCCAGTACATACTCTAATTATTCCTCGTTTTTTATCAATCGCTTTATTTGCAGACTCTATTTGGTAATATCTTGGTAATTTCTTTAATTCTTTTAATCGTGGAATAATATCCGTTGGATTATTTTCAGAATAAGTATTTTTATCAACCACTGATATTTGTTTCTTGCAACTATTATAAAAATTAACAACTCTTGGAACCAATCCAACTGGAAAATATAAAGAAGATGTTAGAAGTCTTCTTCTTCCATCCCACTTACCATGGATATATGCTTTGGAATATTCTGAGCCTAATTGTTTATAAGATAATTCTAAATCTAAATTTTCAAGGAAGATATAATCATTTTCTCCAATTAATTTAGCTTTATTGCCTAATACTTCTATATGAACTGACATAATTGTACATTAATATAACGATTATATCTTGACAATTAAAAAAAGAAAACCCAGCTTTTTGGGCTGGGCTTTCGGGACTTCACATCACCTCCTTTTTGTGTTATAGTGAAGACTATTTCTTACCAAGGTTGGCTAGTTTTCCTAGACCAGAAAGCTTGGCTGAGATTCGAGCTTTAATTCTATCCACATCCGATACAGTATTATCTTTACCAATATCAACTTTCATTTTATTCATGCGATCAACATCTTTTATTTTAAGATTCGCTTGTTGCGCTTCAATATCTTTCTTCAAACCCAACATTCTTTCCTCTGGGATTCCTAACCCAGATACAAATGTATATACTTTTACAATATCATCAGCAATCGTATTATCTACATACAAGCCTTTGAAGGTAGCTTCTGGATTTCCAAAAATATCGTTTACCATGCTATTTGCGTAATCAACTGCTCCTGATGATATCTTACTCCAGACTTTTGAGTTGCCAATTAACATGTATCCTACAAACTTAGCCTGTTTATAATCTAGCCCAGACACTAGCATATTTTGTTGTAATGATGCAAATAAGGCTTCTGCGATTGCAGTATCGCCTTCATAATTGTCAATTGAAATTTGACCATAAGTACTAATACCACCAGCGTTAAGAAGTAGAGTAGCCCATTCTGCGCTATCTAGACCCTTTACTTCAGAAGGCTCCATACTATATTGATTAAAGATATCAATTGGTTCAACTATTGATTTATTGGCTATTTTATAAAAGTCCATTTGCCCAATTCCAGAATTGATACTTTCAATCTTAGCATTATCAACAAGAATAAATGATTGGACTTTATTATCTCTAACTAGAGTTGCTAGTTTAGCAACAGTCTCTAAAGAGTTAGATTTAGTTCTAACATCTTCTGATACTTTTGGTAAAACTGCAATCAAAACTATTGGCTTTCCAGTTGTATTACAAACATCTATAATTGTTGGAAGGCTACCAGCGCCAGAGCCTCCGCCAACAGAAGAACAAACTACTAAAATTTGACTTGAATCTAACTTAGAATAAATTAGTTCTTGTATTTTATCTTTATAAGATAAAGCAGCTTCTTCTCCTCTAGACAAATCTTTAGCAGCTCCTTGAATGCCTATATCTGTAAACAATTTATTTTCTTCTGGCAATTTAATATGCACAAGATCTTGGGTGGCTGTATTTATTGCCACAGCATCATATCCTAAATTATTGAAAGCCTCACATAATCTTGCACCGCATTGTCCACAGCCTACAATTCCTAGTTTAAAACTTACTTTTTTAGATAAATCCATTTTCTTATCGCCTTTCTTTTCTGAGTTTTTCACTTTATTTATGCTTGTCGTTTCATTATCCAAGCCAATATCATCTATTATTTTTGTTTTGCTCATTTGAAAATCCATGTATTATTTGCAAACCACCAAACCGTATCTTTTATTCTATCTTTAAATTTCTTTAAAGGTTTCCATCCTAAACTTTTAATTTTGCTAGTATCTATTTTTTTAGATTTATATGTTAGATCAATATTTTCATTATTAAAAATAATTTTTCCTTCCTTTAATATTTCAATAACAATTGAAGCTATTTCTAATTCAGTATAATCACAATTCATTGTTACATTATAGATTTCATTTTGTTTACCATTTTCTATAATCATTGATACTGCATTGCTAAAATCTTCTACGTGCAATATATCATTTTCGATCATGCCTTTATTATTCAATAATATATTATCATTTCCTTTTACATCAAGGAACATTTCAACAACTTTTCCATGAAGTTGTCTTGGACCAAATATATCTGGCACCCTTATTATATTGTAATTTATAGATTTATTTGTTATTAATAAATTTTCACAACATTGTTTAGATATTAAATATTCATTTGTTGGCAATAAAAATGAATCTTCGTTTACTATATCTTGAGAGGTATCATACAAATGAGTTGTTGAGATATAAATTATTTTATCAGCTTTATGTTTTATGGATAAATCAAGCACATTTTTAAAGCCAATTATATTATTATATAATATATTATCATGATCTTTTGATGCTAAATAAATTATAATATTAGGTTTTGTTAAACCAAATATTTTATCTATAATATCTTTATCGCATACATCTGCAATATAGAAGTCTGTAGATTTATTCATATATACATTATGAATGTATGCGGTATCTTTTAGTTTATCAATACCGGAAATTTCATATTCTTTTTTATTGAAAAGAAGAAATCTTATCAAATTAGCGCCAAGGAAACCTGCGCTACCAGTTATTAATAATCTTTGTTTCATTTAATCTTTAGAACCTTTTGTTTCTGGTATTAAAGACCAGATTTTGCTTGCATATTGTCTTGATATTTTTTTATTTGCTATTTGACCAAGATGCAATATTATTTTCTCTATACCATATTTATCAACCAAAGCATCTAGGTCTTCATAAATATTTGATATTTCTATGAACTCTGGCTTTTTAACAAAAAACCCATTACCGTTTTTATTATGCATTATTTACCTTATTTCTTCGTTAAATCTTCTGGACCTAATGTTGGCTCTGCCGGAACATATGACCTTTCAATAGTATCAGGAGATAATCTTCTTGTTTCAGTTTGTAACTTATCAAATTTAGGATCAGGATCCAATATAAAATCAAATTGATCGTCTTCCCTTAATCTAGCAGCCTGAATAAAGTTAACATCAATGCTTGTTTGTACGCTTTCTGAACTTAAAATATAATTTGTTATGTTAATGATATCAGAGACTACTTGCTTTATCATAAGTCTTTTATTTCTAATAAAAGAAACATAGTGAGTTATAAAATCTTTAATAGGTCCAGTACTGATATTCACTATAGATAAATAATCTATAATCAGATCCGATATTTTTTTATTGGAACAATATTTATTAATAATATCCACATTATCATTATTCAGCACAGTAAATCTATGGTCTTTGCCCAAATAATCTTCATTAAAAGAAGAAAGTATTTGTTCATCAAGTTTATCATTTCCATGAATATCTAAAAATGTACACAATCTTTTATCTTTATCTATTTGTTCATATACTTCTTTTAATGTTTTTTGCTTGTCAATATTTTGCAATCTTGACAAGATATCTTCTTCTTTTACCAACGGCATTGCTTTATAAAAATCATCAAGCAAATCAGCCTCATCTAGTCGCATCATCAATCTTGTATTTCTAATAGTTTTAGCATATTGTTCATCAGTAAGTTTTGCTAATTTTATTAGTAAAGCGGCTTGTAAATAATTTTTAATTATTATGCTCATATATTTATAAATATATAATGATATTAATTTTGTTTCATTGGGCTGAATTAGAAAAATTATTTAACAAATGTTCTTTTCTTGCCGTTTCCAAATCATAATCAACCATTTCTTTAATTATCTCATCAAATGAAATTTTTGGTTCCCAGCCAAGCATTTTCTTAGCTTTATCTGCATCACCACATAAAGCATCAACTTCTGCTGGTCTATAATATTTAGGGTCTATGATTATATATTTATATGGGTCTAATCCAACTAAATCGAAAGCTTTTTCTGCAAATTCTTTAATTGAATGCATTTCTCCGGTAGCTATAACAAAATCATCAGGCTTTTCATATTCTGCTATTTTTATTATAGCGCTTGAATTCCCAGAAATTGATATACAATCATTATCTCTAGTTATAATTGTATTATTTTTTGTTGTAATACACCATATTTCAGATTCTTCAGTTTGCTGTTCTATTATTGCTGATTGTATATATTGATGCTGTTTTGATTTTGTGATAGAACAAATAGTATATACCTTATTTGTTTTATTTTTAGTATATTTAATTTGCTTTGTTCTATATCCAGCAATTGCCGCTATTGTTTGAAGCTGAACGACTAATAAATATCTTTTTGATGAATATAAGCTAGTGCCCCAACAACCATCGCAATCCATTAATGCATTAAATAATATATTTGCTTGTCTTGAACTTAAAGTATATATTAAATTTGGTAATGTGTGAATATTTTCATTATCAAATAATGATAATAATTTTATTGTTGATTCTGAATTAAATTTCCATTCGGTTACACCATCATTTCTATTTTGAACAGAATATGTTAAATTCATACTATTTAATATATTTATAATCTTAAGATGTATTTTGTCATTAGTTATTTTTGATTGTGATATCGATAAAACAGCCCCTTTATCAAATGTTTGCGCGCTTAAATATCCTTTTGATGCAATAACGCCAATTAAATATAATTCATTATCTGAAATTGTTTCATTATCTTTTTTATCATAATTTGCAAAATGAGCTAATCTATAAACATATGGCGTATTTACGGAATTAATAAGATTAAAAAATTCTTTTGCTGTTGTTATTTTATATTTTGACCAACTGCCTTTAGATAATGATGTTTTACTTTGATAAATAATTTTATGATTTTCCGAGCATCTTAAGAAAAACCCTCCACCAGAAAATACATATTTATTTTTCATGTATGATAATTTTACTTTATCTAAAACAATATCTGTACTTAAACAATTTTTTTCAGTATTAAAATTTATTACAGCATCTCCTATATTAATATCATTATAAAAACACCAACCTTTTGTTGTAAGTATTGGGACATCAATATCTACGCAATAATCTTTAGAATGTCCCCAATCTCTTTTTGCATTTAAATTACCTAAATAAAGTTTATCTTGTAATTCATATTTTATTCTACTAGCAGCTAATGTAATTTTTCTTGTAACGAAAGTTTCACCTCGCCTTGGACTTTCATGATTAAAACATATAGAATTACTCGCAAATAAATTATAAGCTTCTCTATAGTTTATAGTTTGATAATAAGAATATACTTTAGCACAAGCATATGGAGATCTGGGCTTAAATGGTGTTAGTTCATTTTGCGGTGGGCATGATGCTCCAAACATTTCGCTTGAGCTACATGTAACAAATTTTGTATTAGGAGAGTAATTTTTAATAGCTTCTAATATTCTTAATGTACCCAAAGCATCTATATCAACAGTATATTCTGGAATATCAAAAGATACTTTGACATGAGATTGTGCAGCTGTATTATAACAATAATCTGGTTTTAAATCACAAATTAGTTTAGATATACCAGAGCTATCAGCAAGGTCACCATACACTAATTTTAGATTTGGATTGCCATATATATGGTCTATTCTGTCAGTATTAATTGTTGATGCGCGTCTTACTACTCCATATACTTTATGTCCTGAATTTAATAAAAGTTCAGTTAAGTAACTACCGTCTTGTCCTGTTATTCCAGTAATTAATGCTGTTTTCATAATTTATATATATAACAATATATTGCTTATTTTCTATCAGATCTTACGCCAGAATATTTTATACCGTTTAAATCAAATATATTAAATTTCATTTACCGCTAAATTAATATATTTTTCCTATATATTTTATTATATTATCAGAGCATATGCCATAACATAATTCTAATTCTTTATCAGTATAATTATCAAATAATGCTATTGAATTTTTAATTAATTTTTTTCCTGGATATACCCAGATATATCCTTTTGATGTTAATGTATAATCATCATTTTGATGCCAAAAGCAATTAAATTCATCTTTTAATTCAAATAAAGTATTAATATTTTTACAATGGCACCACAATCTATTATTAAATTCATATAGAAATTTTTTTGTAATAATAAATGTTGGTTCATCATGTCCAAGATAATAGTTATTATTTTGAAACCAAACATCAATTTCAACATCATAATTATAATCTAATAATATCTTTTTTATGTGTTCTGGATTATTTTCTAAATTAGTTTTTCCATTGACATTACCTCTATGTGATATCAATTTCATATTTATCACCTATAGAACTTGGTATTTTTATAACAACAGTAGTACAATCAGTTAATGCAACAAATTTTACTACATCATTTGGCTCAATTTCTATAATTGAATCTTTTTCATAGATAATATTATTCATAGATATTTGTCCATCAATTACTATTGTAAATTCTGTAGCTATTTTATGGAAATGAGAATTTTCTTCTTCTCCTTTTATATATTTTTTTATTGCAACTTCAAAATTATTAGTATTGTATATAGTTGGATAAAAATTTCCAATAAACCAACCTTTTTTCATATTTTGTAAATTATAAATTTTCATTATTTTTTAAAAAATATTGTAAATCTTCTGGAGTTCCTAAGCTCCACATTTTATTTATTCCAAAATTCTTTATAATTTTATTATCTGATACAGCTTCATTATATACTGGAGCCACATAAAATTCATTATTAACTCTTATATTTTTATCAATCATTTGTTTTGAATATTTTACAAAATCAGATCCTTGTTTGAAGAAATATATACCAACTGTAGCAATATTAGATATTACTTTCTTTTCTTGAACATCAATTATATTGTTATCTTCATTCACTAATGCATAAGACCATTTTGGATGAGTGCTTTCAAAAGTAAGTATTCCTCCGTCAGAATTACCACTTGTCATAGAATACATAAATTCAGAACTATCCCATTCTATAAATTGGTCAGAATTAGCTATAAGTAAAGGATTCTTATTATTTATAATATCTTTAGCCAATAGAACTGTACAAGCAGCTCCTTCTGTTATAGACTCTACCTGTATTATATTACAATCTTGAGTTATTATATTTAATAAATATTTTAAATTATATTTTTCATAATGTTCTTTTCTAACTATGTAAGTATATTTCGCTTCAATATTTAAGTTTTCAACAACCAGTTGGATCATTGGCTTATTTTTTATATCTATTAATGGTTTAGGGAAAGTATATCCAGCAATCTGAAATCTACTTCCAGCTCCAGCCATTGGAATAACAATATTCATTTCTGGAGCCGACCATTTATTTATAATTTGTTTATTATTATTATTAATATTAGAATAGATTTTATCTATAGTAACATCGTCAGGATTTTTAACAATACAAACATTTGCCCCAGAATTTTTTGCTGCTGTAATCCCAACATTTGAATCCTCTACAATAAGAGTTTCTTTTGGCATTACGCCTGCTTTCACCATACACTTCAGATACATTTCTGGATGCGGCTTAGAATTTTTTACATCTTCATTTGATATGAATTCATCGATATATTCCATAATATTTAAATTTAATAAAAATAATTTTAATGATTGTTTTATTGAATTAGATGCTACATATATCATAAACCCATCATTCTTCAATTTTTTCATTAAATCAATAATATTATTATTTGGTTTAATTAATTCTTTTATTAAAGAATATGTTATATTTTGTTTATCACTCCAAATTTTATCATATATTTCTTTTGGTAAACCTTTTTCTTTTGTTAATATTTCAAGTTTCTTTTTTGTTGGAAGCCCATCATATTTTTTCAAATGTTCATCTGTTGATATTACATATTTATTATCAACATTTTTTAAGGCTAAATTTAATGATCTGTAATGAAGTTCTTTTGATACAACTAAAACGCCATCAAGATCAAATATTATTAATTTTATCATTTTTTTTTCAGCTAATTATTATATACTATATATATCAGGAGTATTTTATGGAGTGGACATTTGGTTTAATTACTGGTGGTAATCAAGAAAATTTTATATCAAAAATCATTGATTCAATTGATAATTTAAATATAAATAAAAATAAATATGAAATTATAATAATTGGAAATTGCAATATAAATAGAAATAATACAAAAGTTATAAATTTTAATGAAAATATAAAACCAATGTGGATAACTAGAAAAAAAAATATGATTACAGATTTGGCTAAATTTAATAATATTGTATATTTACATGACTATATTATATTTGATGAAAAATGGTATCAAGAATTTGAAAAATTTGGTGATGACTGGGATGTTTGTATGAATTCAATAAAAAATTTAGACGAAACGAGATTTAGAGACTGGGTATTATGGACACCTAAATTTTTAGATTATAATGATCACTCTCAAATAAAAAACATGTATGTATCTGGATCTTACTTTTGTGCGAAAAAAAAATTTATGCAAGATCATAAATTTAATGAGGCTCTTTCTTGGGGGCAAGGAGAAGATGTTGAATGGTCATTATCAATAAGAAGTTTTTGGAATTATAAATGTAATCCAAATTCTATAGTTAAATGTTTAAAATTAAAATAGGAAAATTTTATTAAATTCTTATGCAAATGTGAATAAAATTATAGAAATTATTCAAGATTTAGATTTTTTAAAAAACTATTCATAATATTTCTTTTAGTAAAAGTATTTGTTTCCTAAAATAGAAATATTTTCTATAAGATAATTTCATAAATACTTATTCATATATATCTTTATCAAATTTAATAGTATATTAAGAATTACAATCGATATCGTTAGAAATTAAATTATGTTTATATTTATAATTTTTTTAGATGTTAATACACTATTTTTTATATCAGATTTGTTTCTTATCTATTTTAGAATATTTATTATAAGTTCAAAAAAAATTTTCTATTCTGTCGAGAAAATAAGCTACATTTATTTTAATCATAATATATACTATATTGTTTATTAATTATTTAAATATTTTAATATATTTAGATAAATCCAATCTTCAGCAATAAAATAATTTTTACTTTTTTCAAAATTTTCTTTTACATATTCTAACATGCTATAATATAATTTATCATTTATATTTTTATATAAAAAATCAAAATCTTGTTTATTTTTTATTTTCAATATACCTTTTTCGTTAAAATAATGCCCTATATTAATACATCCACAATAAATTGGAACTGTACCTGTAGCAAAACAGTTTATTATTTTTTCAGTAAAATAATTTTCAACAGAACAGTTTTCAATACATATTGAAAATTTATATTCATTTAAAGCTAAATCAATTGTTTCAACTGGATTACAATATCCACCAAAACAATCTATATTTTTATTATATTGTTCGTATATTTTCTTTCTTAGATTATGATTTTCTGTTAAAAATTTATTTGATAATATATGAGATATTAGTTTTGTTTTATTATGAATTTTTATATTTTCTCCTGGTATCCAGCAGCCTCCAACTGGCACAAATTTATATTTATTATTTAAATTTAATAAATTAGAATCATGTGTAAAAATATAATCAAATTTATTTTGAATATTTGATATGTTATAAATATTTGGATTTATTACTTTTGGTTCTAATAACCAAGCTATTTTAATTTTACTTTTTACTTTATCAACTATATCACTATATATATATTGGTCCGTAAATAAAGTTATTCCATCAAAATCATATTGGTCATATGCAATATCTATATGCTTATATAATTTTATATCTGATCTTACACCAGAATATTTTATACCATTTGAGTCAAATATATTTAATTTCATTTACCACCAAATTAATATATTTTTATTATGTGTTAATGGATTTTCTTGTTCATATTTTATATTATGATAGCTACTTAAAATTTTTATTAATTCATTTTCATTATATGAATCAATATTAAATATATTAGATATAAAATTACATGTAATATATCCATGTTTTGCATTTTTTATTATATTCTTTATATAAATGTCTTGGACTTCCTTACAGCATTCAGTAAAAGCATAATTGCTAATAAAAATATCACTATTTATAATATTATCACTATTTATAATATTATCACTATTTATAATATTATTGCTAGTTAATAATTTAATATTATTAATACTGAATTTAGATAAATATTTTTTAATAAGCATATTAACTTCTGTTAAATCAAATATATTATATTCTTTAAAAGAAAAAACATCATTTATTATCTTACATTACCCGCCATATCCAGCTCCTACTTCTGTAATTATAAGATCATCTAAATTTCCAAATAATTTAAATAAATCAAACATTACTTTTATATATCTTATTGTGCTAGGAGAAAATTTTCCAAATTTATCAAAATTATATATTTTTGCAGATCCATATACGTCGTTTTGTTTAAATTTTACTATTTTTTCCATAAAACAAAAATTATTATCTAATATAAGCTTAACACATTTTTCTGCATCTTCATATGCGACATGCTCTAAAATACTATTATAAACTGTATTTTTTTTAAATGTTTTAAATACTTCGTCATTTTCAGCTGCTAATTTGCAAAAATTTGGATACAATACATTATCTGATATGCTTGATATATTTTTCATAAATAGTTCCTTTTCCAATCATTTGGTATTAAATCTTGAGTATCTTGTGGACCTAAAGGGCCAAACCATTTTTCAGGATATTTTATTATCTTATTTGTATTTTTATTAAGATAAGCCCCCCACCAACTATAACTACTATTAGCGATTATATTATGATCACATTTAGACATCAAACACATATCTTCAAAATTATTGTTTCCTTCACTATAAATAATATTACTAAAAATAAAATTTCTTTTACACCAATTAATATCATCGGAAAATATTATAAAATAACTTTTAGAACATCTCATAAAAAATTTCATGTTTTCAATATAATATTTTAAATTACAAAGCGGATGTGATTGCGGTGAAAGTAAATAATCTCCTCTTCTAACATGTATACTTACAATATTTTGTATCTTATATTTTTCTTTTATATTATTAATAATTTTATCACATTTATCTATTATATCTTTTTTAAATATAAATTCATCCAATATAATATTTTTTATAGGTAAAAAGTATTTTTCACTTTGAAAATATCCAACAAAGTCAGTACTGTCATCGCTATTAAAAATAGATTCATTATAATGAAAATATTTTTCTTCATAATAATTTTTTTGATTTATATTATTGACAAATTTTTTATGTATATTAAAATTTAATAAATCATAATTTCCACGAGGTATTACTATATCATAATTATTTTTAAGCCCAACAGACCGCAACATTGCATATTGAAACATTTGGTTTCCAAGTCTTCCATAATTACCTAATTTATTAAAGCTAATAGCCATTAAATCCATTCATTTTAAATATTATAAAAATTTTTCAATGTTTTATTATTATTCAGTAAATTTTTTAATAATTTAAAATTATCAATATCTAAATCAAATAAATTATCATAATATTTTCTAAAGTCTATAGGCTCACCTATCCAATCTGTTGCATTGCCAGTTGTCTCTAAAATAGTTTTATTAATATTCACATCATATTCATCATTAATTTCATTATAATTTTTAGATATTATAGCTACAACAGGGGACCTTTTAACAGGTCCTTTGTAGGTATTTGGGTTTCTAAAATTAGGTTGTATATAAAAATCTAATATTTTAGATAAAATTCTATTAGCTCTATTTTTTATAAAAAAATTAATTAATTTTGTTTGATCACAGCCCCAGCTTTTTTCTAAATCATCATCACAATAATTTAAGTAATTATTAAAAGACTTAGGCAAAGGTAATTCTTTCTTTAATATATCTACTTTGAATCCACATAAACCAGCCATTAAAGTTGTACCTTCAGAATTATGAGTTGACAGTCCTCTTATATTATTTATATAAAAATCATTTTTTATAAAATAATTCATGCATTTAGCTTCTTTTGGAGATATTATAGAATCAATATCTCTGCAAAAACAAATATTACAATTATCTTCCCATAAAGCCTTCATTCTCCATATTGATGGCTCAGTTTTCTTATACTCTTTATCTATTAATTCTAATTCAAAAAATTCAAAATTATTTTTCAATAATTCTAATAATTCATATAATGGATGGTTTTGTATTTTTTTTGGACAATAAATTTTTGTTTTAAAATTACTAAAATATTCTTTATTTATAATAGGTATTATAGGTACATTAACCCAATATCTAAATTTTTGAAGTGTAAAAGGGTCATGTCCAGCTCTAATATTTAAGTCATTATCATTTTTATCTTGCTCAAATAAACAATAAGAAATTATATTAGACATTTAAACCTTAGCCTCATATGTTTTTCTATTTCTTATGATTTCAGCAATCCTAGCTTGCTCTCTTACATTAACTTTATCATCATTTATAGGTGTTTCTCTGTTATAAACATATAGTATATCAGGTATAAACATTATTTTACCATTAGCCATTTCTGCTATAGGAAGCATTATAGCTAAATCATATGTCATTTTTATAAATTGACCATTATTATCAAAAAAGTCTTGTTGATTAATTTGTCTAAATAATTCAAATTTAAATGTTTTCAAATGTGATAAAACCCAATTAGTTTTTCTATATAATTTTTTATTTATTATATCTTTAGAAATTTCACGACAATGTCCAATAATATTACTTGGATAAGAAATATATTGCCCATATGTTAAATAAATATCATTTTCTGTATAAGAATTATTAAGCTTGTTTAATACTTTATCATCATATAACCAGTCATCACCATCCAATATAATTATTACATCATCATCATTACATTCAAATGACATTATAGAATTGTATATATTACACATACTATATTTTCTTTCATTATTAAATATAAATTTCCATTTATTATTTTCATTATTATATTTATCACAATAATTTTTAATAATATTTCTTTGATTTTCATCAGTAGAATAATCATCTATAATACAAACGTCATAATTAGAGTACGTTTGTGATATAACTGAATCAAAAGTTTTATTAAGCCATTTTTCAGTATTATATGAAGGAATTATTATTTTAAATTTAACATCATTTTTCATTTTTTGTTTTTTATCTTCCAAAGGATATAATATTTTATCAGCAATTTCTTCAATACAAAGATTTGAATAAATATTTGTGTTTAAATCTTTTAAAGTTCTATTGTTATATAAAAATACTTTTTTATTATCATAAGAATCATATTTTTTTATAAAAAAATCTGTTGAACAAATTATGTACTTTGATTTATTTAAATAATAATAAATATAATTTTCATCTATAGATGATTGTATTTCTATCGCTTTTATATTATAAGCCTGCAATGTCTTCTTAAATAAATTATATTTTT
Source organism: Bacteroidia bacterium (assembly GCA_049318585.1). GTDB lineage: Bacteria > Bacteroidota > Bacteroidia > UKL13-3 > UKL13-3 > JAAFJM01. The sequence continues at coordinate 168,464 of JBMOGB010000001.1, forward strand.
GAGTATCACAAATAAATTTATCAACAATAAGCAAAATATCTTCTTCAGAATTATTTATTCCTTTTAAAACATCTAAATTATTTTTATATGTTATTATTTCGCTTGATTTTGAATTATATAATTTTGTATTTATAACTCTCTTTACAATATTAGACTCATCAGCAACAGTTTGTTCTATAGCTACATTTTCAACAGCAACATTTTCTACGATATTTGGATTTATAGTGCAATGAATATCAACAACACCAATTTCTCCAAGACATTGCTCAGTTTTAAAAATTCTAATATTTTTGTTATAAGGAATCTTTATTTCCGTTATATTTTGAGATATTCTATATTTTTTTATAAAATTATTAATATTTACAAAAAATATTCCATTGCCGGATATTTTTTTCATTTTAAAAATAATATATTGTAATTTTTCTTGTACACTAGAAAAATCAAATATAACATTTGAATCTCTAGTTTTTAGAATATAACAATTATCTGCATTGCTAAAATATAAGTTTTTACTAGAAGAAATATATTTTGAAACGTTTTTGTTTGAGGCTAAAATTATATCATTCATCTTTCTCCAATTCTTTATTATAATTTTTAAAAATTAATATTGTATTTTTTAATCATGGTGCAGCTTCAGCTATAATAGATCTAGCTTCTAAATTTTCAGATTCCAAAAATGCATATTATAATAAAGATAATTTATAACTTCATTACATTATTAGTATTAGTAGATCTACCATTTTTTCCTATATGTACACAGGCATGATTTAATAAAATAGCAGCCCTATATCCTTGTTTAGCTGCATTAAGATTACATATAAATTCAGTTTGTCCTGATGGCAAATTTGGTTGTATAAATTCTTGGAACCCATTTGGAAACATTTTTAAAATGTCTGTTTTTCTTCTTAACCCAGGATTGAAAGAAAATCCACACCATCCTCTATAATGATTTGTTTTTACCATTTTATATTTTGTATTATTAGTTGTTTTATATATATTAGGTTCAATAACAGGATGAACTTTTTCAGAAATAAGCCACACTTGATGTATATCTTCTTTATCTTCTAATATATTTAATGATTCTTCAATGAAAGAAGAATTATTTTGAAATAACCAATCATCTTCGCAATGAAAAATATAATCGGTATTAACATTTTTATACATATTATCAATTGATTTATATTGCCCAATATTTCTTGGATTAAAAATTAATTGTGCTATATTGCTATATTTTTCAGTAATTTGTTTATGTATATTAATGTTTGCAGAATCTTCTATGATAATATATTTTTCAATAGGATATTTATTTAAATCTAAAAAACTATCTAATGTTTTTTGTAACAAATCAAATCTATTGCAAGAAGTCAAACAAAATGTAATTTTTTTATTTATCATTATCTTACCTTAACGCTATTTTTTTGCAAGCATACAAAATGATTTTTAATATCTTTTTCATTATTTAAATATTCAATTCCCCACTTATATTTTTTATTGATATCGCTTAATCTTTCTGCATACTTTTTATGTTTATCTATAAGCCAATCAATATTTATATATTTATAATGATATAACTTATATGATATACTACTATTTTTTATAATTCCAATGGGGCGACATTCATGACAACCATGAATATAATTAATATTGTTAATAAATTTTTTGTTAAATAAGCATGATTTATCAAACTTTATTTGTCTTACACCATTTTTCATATTATAAAAATCACAATTATTTTCTACATTAATCATATTATATCCTTCAGTTTTAATAATAGTGGTTCCTATAGTTTCTTCTTTTTTTAATTGTCCTTCTGTAATATCTATTAGTTCATCTATATCACAAACCAAAACCCAATCAGTGGTTGCCGTTTTCCAACAACTATTTTTTATTTCAATATATTTATTATCATCTATTTTACCACCAGTATCAAACGTTCTAACTTCGCAATTATTTAATTTTGCTATCTCTACAGTTTTATCTGTACTCATATGATCATAAATTATTATTTTACAACTTGGAAATCTTTCTTTATAATGATCAATCATAAATTGAATTAATAATTCTTCATTATATGCTAGAGAATATATTGTAATCATTTTAACCTATTAGTAATTTTGGAATTGACGAAATATCATTATCTTTTATATATACCCAATTGCAATTATCATAATAACATAATCCATCCAAATCTTTGAAAGACCATCCTTCGTATTCTTCTTCCAAGCTCAAAACATTTTTTATTCCCAATAAAGCGCCAAGCAAATAAATATTCTGGTCATATGATATAATGCCATTTGATCCGTTCATTATAGATACAACATCTTCTGATGGCATATTTATCCAAGCAGGTATTGCCCCAGGCATTCCCATACTTTTATATTTAGCATATTCATTTGTCATTATAATAGTTTTATAACCAAGTCTTGAAAACTCATCAACAAGCATTTTTACTTGTTGCGGAAATATATATTTAAATTTTGATTTTCTATTATCGGAAGTTAAATAAAATATCGATGCATTATCCAATAAAATATATTTATCATTCTCTTTGAAATTGGCATTTATCAAATATTTTTTTATTATCTTTTTGGATTCAAAATTATCAATTTGTTTTATTCTTATATTATATTTGGTGCATAAATTATTAAATAATTGTTTATGAAATGGAAAATTTCTTATAATTTTTGGAATTTTATATCCAAAATATCCAGAATAGGCAGTAGTCCCATAATTCAAAAGAAAATTAAAATAAACATTATCATCTTTATCAAAAAAGATTGGTGTAATATATCCTCTACAGAAACTTAATAATCTATTAAATTCTGATGGCAAGTCGCCTTCTTGTTTTGATGTTTTTAAATTATCATACCCAAAAAGTTTTGCCATTCCATTATATTGTTCTGGCATTATTATTCTATCCATTTTTAAACCAGAAAGAACTAAAACATCATATGCTAATAAACACATAAATGCTTCAAGCAAATAACCTGGGCAAATAATATTACATTTTTTATTTTTTATATATTTATTCCAAATTTCTTTTGAAATATTAGGCGTAACTTCTCCTTTATTATATTCCCAGGGTATGCTTCGGCTAAATGGAAAAAACCTAATCGACATATGATATTATATATCTGTTTTTGTTGCCTTTTTCTTTTTATGGGTATGCTTTATAGGCTTTGCTACTACTTCTAGCTCTAATTCTTCAGAAGGAAGATTCTCTACTACTGGTTCTACTACTGGTTCTACTACTGGTTCTACTACTGGTTCTACTACTGGTTCTACTA
>JBMOGB010000002.1:0-86707 GCA_049318585.1 Bacteroidia bacterium
CATTTGGCCCAACTTTATGCCGCAGTATGCACTACTGCCACGATTGTTTGCAAGCTTTTGAACAGTTTAAACCAGTGGTTTAATACCTAATTTATTATGACAATCTGCAACTTGTGCTAATTATAAAAATGACGTTGGAACACACAGAATTTTTTTGATTTCATCTTTTTGTTCATCGTTTATGTTAAAAAAATGGAATGTGAGCGAAGTGTGGTAATCTCATTTTCTTGATATTTTTGCTTGGTTAAAACATCAACATTGGCAAATAATTCATTGCAGTTAGGGAGTTGCTTTTTAGCAACTGATTCTTTGAAATTGGTTGTTCTAAGCTTTTGTTTAATTTAAAAAAGTAGATTTATTGGTTAACAGGTTGTTGAATAACTGGTTAATTCTTAAATTGTTGATAAGATCAAATAAAATCTGTTTTTTTTCAGTGAAATCTATTTCAGTTTTCTTTTTGTTTTTTAAAAGAAAATTTCCATCGTTTTAAAATTTTCATTTAGTTATTTAAAGCTTTTAGGCTTAATTTGCACCGATTTGTATTTATATAAATACTTAAAAAGCAGCGTGTTTTATTAATTCCAATAAGTCATTGCTTTGCAAAACAAATATAATAAGCTTCAATAAAACCGTTTTATGATCAACTTTGACGAACTAAATATTACCGAATCTTTGCTTAAAGCATTAGATGATTTAGAATATATTCATCCTACTCCAATTCAAGAAAAAGCATTCCCAGTTATAATGTCAGGCCTTGATTTAATTGGTGTAGCACAAACAGGAACAGGAAAAACTTTTGCCTATTTATTGCCTATTATTAGGCAATTAAACTATATACATGATAAGCATCCACGTGTAATTATTTTAGTTCCAACCCGTGAATTAGTAGTTCAAGTAGTTCAAGAAATTGAAAAACTAACCAAATACATCAATTTACGATTTGGCGGTATTTATGGTGGCTCTAATATTAATCCTCAAAAGCAAATGGTTTTTGATGGTTTGGATATATTGGTAGCAACTCCTGGCCGTTTAATTGACTTAGCGTCAATAGGACATTTAAAATTAAAGTTAGTTCAACAGTTGGTAATTGATGAGGTAGATGAAATGCTTGACCAAGGTTTTAGGGCGCAGCTTACCACTATTTTAGATTTATTGCCTAAGCACCAAAATATTTTGTTTTCGGCTACCATGACCGAAGAAGTTGAAAAATTAATTGGTACATTTTTCACCAATCCTAAAAAAATAGAAATTGCAGCGCACGGAACGCCATTATTACAAATAGGCCAATCGGCTTATTCGGTTCCAAACTATAACACCAAACTGAATTTATTGGAGCATTTGTTGAACACCGATAAAACCATCAATAAAGTGTTGGTTTTTGTGTCAACCATTAAGTATGCCGACCGTTTATTTGAGCAAATGGTTACCAAATTTGTAGATGATGTTTTGGTGATTCACTCTGCAAAATCGCAAAATATTAGGTTTGCTAATTTAAAGAAATTTCAAGAGGGAAAAGTTAGAATATTAATTGCTACAGACATTGCAGCTCGAGGACTTGACATAGCCGATGTGAGTCATGTTATCAATTTTGATACGCCAAATTCGCCTGGTGATTATTTGCACAGGATTGGTAGAACTGGACGTGCTGGTAAAAACGGTTTGGCCATTACTTTTGTAAATGAGGTAGAGGAAGAATACCAGTTTTATATAGAAAACTTAATGAAAATGCCTATTCCAATGGTAGAAATGCCTAAGGAAGTTGTGATATCAACTGTTTTTGCAGCAGAAGAAAAAGCGGAAGTTGGTTCAAAAAATTATTTAAAAATTAAGAAAAATAAAAAAGCTAAACCTTCATTCCACGAAAAGAAAGCTAAGAATACCAAAGAAAATTTAGGTGGACCTAGAAAAAGAAATCCTAATAAAACTAAACCAAGAAACAGAGCTGTAGAAAGAAATAGGGCTTTGAAAAGGAAGAATAAATAAAAGATTGTTTATTTTATTTAAAGTTGTTTAATTAGCTAATAACTCAATGTTTGCAACTGTTTACAAATTCAGATAAATTTAAAGATAAGGTATAAATTCCTTATTTTTTGGCATATCAATTAAATTGATTTAGCTTCGCACCAGTTTTATTGCTATGCAAATACAGTTATTAAAGTCGAAAATACACCGCGTAAAAATTACGCAAACCGAGTTACATTATGTTGGCAGCATTTCTATTGATGAAGATTTGATGGATGCCGCAAACATGATAGAAAACGAAAAAGTTCAAGTAGTAAATGTGAATAATGGCGAACGCCTTGAAACATATATAATTAAAGGCGAACGTGGTTCAGGAATGATTTGCCTAAACGGCCCTGCAGCACGCAAAGCCGCAGTTGGCGATCCGGTAATTATTATCTCTTATTGCATCATGGATTTTGAAGAAGCCAAAAAATATGAGCCAATTGCAATTTACACCGACCACAATAATAAATTAAATTAATTGAGCCCTTTTCTTAAAAAAGCACTTCAATACCTAGTTATCATAATTATTGGTGGTGGGTTTATGTATTATGTTTTTAAAGACCAAGATTGGGCAGAACTTTGGGTTAGAATAAAATCGGCCAATCCATTTTGGTTATTTGCAGCCATGTTAGTTTCCATTTTTAGTCATTGGTTGCGTGCATACCGTGCCATTATGATGTACGATGCAATGGGTTATAAAATAAAAACTTCCAATAGTTTTTATGCGGTAATTATTGGCTACATGATGAATTATTTTATTCCTCGTGCGGGCGAAGTAGCTCGTTGTGCAAGCCTTTCAAAGTCGGATGATTTGCCCATGGAAAAATCATTAGGAAGTGTTGTGACAGAACGCTTGTTCGATTTGATTATTATGTTCCTACTTTTAGGCTTGGTTTTTTTGATTCAATTCCAATTAATTTGGGATTTTATTCAAACAACTTTAGCCAATAACCAGCCACAGGAAAACACTGGATTGCCAATAAAATGGATACTTTTATCTGTTTTTGTTTTATTTTTCGCAGTGCTTTTTGTGCTTCGCAATAAAATAAAAGCATTGCCAATTTTCGGAAAAATAAGTGGCATTTTAAAAGGATTTATGGATGGCTTATTGAGCATAAAAAATGTAAAAAAACCATTTTTATTTTTGATCTTATCTGTAAGCATTTGGGCTTGTTATATTCTCATGATGTACTTCTGTTTTTTTGCATTGCCAAGCACCGAACATATTAGTTTTACAGCTTGTTTAACTGTTTTTGCCATTGGAACTATTGGTGTAGCATTACCTGCTCCTGGAGCTGGTGCCGGAACTTATCATTACTTTATTTCTCAAAGTTTATTATTATTTGGCGTTGCCACTGTTGATGGTGTAGCTTATGCCACCATGGTTCACGGTTCTCAAATGATATTCATAATTATTTTAGGCTTAATAAGTAGCTTGATTTTATTTTTGAAAAAGAAATAATTTAATTGGCAATAAGCAATTGGCAATATGCAAAAATAACAATCATTGTTTAACTCACAATTTTCCAAAATCATGACAAATATTGAACTTTTAAATAGCAAAATTTTCACTTGGGAAACTTTAAAATCTCAAGTGGCGGAATGGCAAAAACAAGGTAAAAAAATTGTTTTTAGCAATGGTTGTTTCGATTTGGTTCACAAAGGTCATATTGATTACCTTAACCGTGCTTCTGACTTAGGAGATGTGTTAGTTATGGGTTTGAACACCGATGAATCTGTAAGCAAGCTTAAAGGGCCTCACAGACCCATTCAAGATGAACAATCGCGGTTAACAATTATTGCTGCGTTGCAATGCGTAAATGCAGTGGTTTTATTTGACGAAGAAACTCCATATAATTTAATTGAACTAGTTCAGCCAGATGTGTTGGTAAAAGGAAGTGATTATAAACCGGAAAATATTGTGGGTTACGATATTGTTATTGCCAAAGGCGGACAAGTAAAAACAATTGATTATTTACCCGGATTTTCGACAAGTGGAATAGAAAAAAGAATAAAAGAGGCTTAGTTGAATGGTTAATGAGGTTGAATTGTTGATAAGGAAATTAATAAGTTCAAGCCTTTCGAATTTAGAAAAAGGTGGAGCTTGCAGCTTGTAATGAGCATAGTCCGATAGCTTTCGGACGAAGTATCGCAAATGATCATCTTAAGGCGTACATAACTAAGAAATTGAAGTTTTCTTGCAAAGAAAAATTATTTTATTGAGTCACTTAAGCCACTTCCACCATTTAAAATATCAATTTTATTTTTCAAAAACTGCTCATTATCCAACAGCGTTTTTTCAATGGAATCAGTTTTATACATTAATTCTTGCAAGTTTCTTTTGGTATCAGAATCGCCATAACCAGGCAGTAATTCACGGAAAGGCGTGGAGTAAACCAATAAAATTATTCCTAATCCAAACAAAACAACAAACGAACTTAACCCCACAAAAATATTCATGGGCGTTAGTTTAAACGAAAATTTCTCTTCAAACGTTTGGTCATTTATAATAACTAAACGCAGTGGTAATTGTAACTTTCGTAAAATCTTTTTTCTTTTTGATTCCAAGTTTAACTGAATATGCTTAAAATTGCTGACTTTTATTTTCTCCAAAAATATAAAAATAGATTGCTTTTGAAATATAATAATTATAATAATTTTTCTAAAACTATAACTATCTTATTGATAGGTATAGTAATGATGTTTGCGTGCAACCCAAATAAGGAAAAATGGTTGAATAAAAAATGGCATAGCTTAGTTGGTCATTACAATATTTACTTTAATGGTGAAATAAAGTTAAATGATGCCATTACTACTTTAAAGGCTGGGCATGTCAATGATTTCAATAAAATATTAGATGTTTTTCCTTATGGAAATGAAGCTGCAGCTAAAGGAGTAGCCAATGTTTTGGACGAAGCTATGAAAAAGTTTTCAGGAACAATACAGTTGCACAGAGTAGGTTCTCATACCGATAATGCTTGGTTTGCCATTGCAAAAACACATTATTTTAAGCGAGATTATTATGCTAGCCAAGAGGCAATGCAATACATGATAAGCAAATATCCTGATGAGTATAAAGACATTAGTACTGCTTGGATTGCAAAATCGTATATGGGTTTAGGAAAACCACAAGAAGCAGAAGCCGTTATTGGCTTGGTTTTATCGAATAAAAATATAGCTAAAAAAGACATTACTGAAATATATTTAACGGCTGCATTTGTAAATATTAAGTTAGAAAAATACCAATCGGCAATAGAAAATTTAAACAAAGTAATTAAAGAGGGAAGTTTAGATAAAGAAGAAAAAATAAGATACAGATACATTCTTGGTCAGCTTTACATGCAAGCTAACGACAATAAAAATGCACTTATAAATTTCAATAAAGTAATAAATTTAGTTCCTAGTTACGATTTTGGTTTTAACGCCAACATAAACATTACTAAGCTATATGATGTAAACGACAAAAAATCGGTAAATAAAGTTAGGCGTAGCTTGAAAAAAATGGCTAATGATGACAAAAACATTGACTATTTAAGTAAAATATATTTTGAAATTGGTAAACTAGAACTGAGTCAAAAAAACAATATTGCTGCTATAGCTGCATTTAAAAAATCGAATGAAAAATCAAGTACAATGCCAGTTCAAAAGCCAAAAACTTGTTATGAATTAGCTAAAATTTATTTTGAAATAAAAGATTATAAAAACGCCCGCGCTTATTACGATTCAACAGCAAATTTATACGACAAAAACGATAAACTTTACAGCACAATTCTTTCTACTAAAAATGTTTTAAGCGATTTAATAAACAACATAGAAGTTTATGAAGCCGAAGATAGTTTGCAAGCATTAAGTAAGCTAAGTAAATTAGAATTAACCAAAAAAGTAAATGAATGGATTTTTGCAGAAAACAGGAAAAAAGAATTAGCCGACAGAGAAGCCAAAAGACTTAAACAAATAGAAGTTAGTATGGCAGCAAATCAGGCTGGGAAAGGCGCAAATAATATAGCTCCACAAGCTTTTGACAATTCGCCAAGTGGTTCGCAATGGTATTTTTACAATACAAATTTGGTGGCAAGTGGTTTGGCTGAATTTTTAAATGCTAAGAAATGGGGAAATAGAATAAACGAAGATTTTTGGCGACTTTCAACTAAAGAAAAAAATACGAAACAAACGGAAAATTCATCGGATGGCGAAGATGGAAATGAGAAAAGTAATGATGAAAAAACCAATGGTGTAAAAAAAGATTTGGAACAAAACGAAGCTAGTGCTGACACTGTAACTGAAGAGAAAAATGAATTGGTTTTGGGTGATAAAGCAAAAGATAGTTGGATAAAAAATGTTCCATTTACCAATGCTGCTATGGAAAATTCGAACCTAAGTATGATGGAAGCTTTGCATAATTTGGGAAACATATATTACAGCAAAATAAAAAACTATAAGGAGGCTATAAATTACCTAAATATTCTTGAAAATAGATTCCCAAAAAACGAATATGAGCCTGAAGCTTGGTACTATTTGCACAAAAGCCACGATGAATTAAAAGAAAAGAAAAATGCTAGTAAGTATAAAGATGATTTGCTTAGTACTTACCCTGAAAATCCCTATAGTCTTTTGCTTTTAGGTAAGCCACTAAACACTAAAACTACTGATCAAAACAAAGAATTAGTGAAGCTTTACGATAGCACTTTTGAAGCCTATAAAGGTGAAAGATTTGAAGAGGTAAAATTGTTGAAAAATATATCAGAAAAAAAATATCCTGGTAATAGTTTTAGACCTAAGTTTGAATATATAAATGCTTTGGCTATAGGCAAAACCGAAAATATTGAGAACTTTAAATTAGCCCTAACTTCGGTTACCAAAGAATTTCCTAAAACTGATGTTGCAGCGCAAGCGCAAGAAATATTAAGTATATTAAACAAAACCGAAAAACGATTAGAAACTGTTGGGAAAGATACTAGTATGACAGCTTTTGACATGGAGCCAGAAGCGCCTCACTATTATATAATGGCCATAAAAAACGATAATGCAAATTTTACCGACTTTGTTGAAAAAATATATACTTACAATGATGCTTTTGCTTCGCTCGATAACTTAAAAGTAAATGCTTTAATGGGTAACGAAGGTTATCAATATATGCTGGTAAGAGAATTTCCTAACATGAAAAAAGCAGAGGATTATTACAAAGGAATAATTGCTAATAATGTAATAAAAAGCAAACTGAAAGTTACCGAAGATTATATTGATTTTGTAATTTCTTCTAATAATTACAAAGCCATTATGAAAGATAAACAAATGGAAAAATATTATTTATACTATAAAAAACTACAAGCAAAACCTACACAATGAGTTTCCTTCAAACAATTTTTGATAAAAAATACAATAAGTATATGAAATGGCTTTGGATTTCGGCATTTAGCGGAATTGCAGTTTTCGGATTAATTATTACCTTTTTATGGAACGATTGGGTTCCTAAAACCTATAAACTTCCACCTTTAGAAGAATTGGAAAATCCAACCACATTATTGGCAAGCGAAGTTTATACAAGTGATGGTGTTTTGTTGGGTAAATATTTTTTACAAAATAGAAGCAATGCAAATTTTGAGGAATTAAGTCCGCAACTGTTAAACGCACTGATAGCAACAGAAGACATTCGTTTTTACGAACACAGTGGCATTGATAATAATCGATTATTTACCATCATTATTTATAATTTAATAGGAAAAAAACAAGGTGGAAGTACCATTACTCAACAGCTGGCTAAAAATTTATTTCAACGTAAACGATTTAAGTATTTTCACCAAAAAGTAGTTACTAAATTACAAGAATGGATAACCGCAATTCAAATTGAAAAACGTTATACCAAACAAGAAATATTGACCATGTATTTTAACACGGTGGAGTTTGGTGGAAATGCATTTGGAATAAGAAGTGCAGCAAAAGTGTTTTTTGGAAAATCGCCAAAAGATTTAAATGCACCAGAAGCGGCTTTACTTGTTGGAATGTTAAAAGGAATTACCAAATTTAACCCAAACAGAAATCCTGAAAGTGCTTTAAATAGAAGAAACACGGTTTTAAATCAAATGCAAAAAAATGGTTATTTAACCAATAGCGAAGCTTCTAAATTCAAACATGAAGAAATAAAACTTAACTACCAAGAAGACGATCATAACGAAGGTTTGGCTACTTATTTTAGAGAACATTTGCGCATGGAATTAATGGAATGGGCCGATGAAAATGGATATAATTTATACAAAGATGGCTTGAAAATTTACACTACCATCAATTCAAAAATGCAAGCACAAGCTGAATTGGCAGTTGAAAATCATTTGCAAATAATGCAAAAGAAATTTTATGCTCATTGGAAAGGACGTGAACCTTGGGGAAGCCATAAAGAACTAATTACAATGGCCATGAAACGCTGTGAAAGATATAGGCTTTGCAAAGAACAAAACCTAAGTCAAGCTGATATTGACAAGCAATTTAACACCATTGTAAATATGAAAGTTTACAGTGTTTCAAGAGGTGAAATAGATACCATGATGACACCTTTGGATAGTTTAAAATACTATAAATATTTTATGCAATGTGGCATGTTAAGCTTGGAACCTAAAAACGGTCAAATTAGGGCTTGGGTTGGTGGTAATGATTACAAGCATTTTAAATACGACCATGTAAATCAAAATTCGAAACGACAAGTTGGTTCTACATTCAAACCTTTTGTATACACACTTGCAGTTGACAATGGAATTTCGCCTTGCACGATATATCCGAATAAACCGGTTCAGTTTGAAGGTTACCCTGATTATAATCCAGGAAATGCAGACGAGGAATACACAAAAGGTGATATGACGATGTATGGGGGTTTACAGTTTTCGGTAAATTTAATTGCTTTAAATGTATTGAAAAACTTAGGTCCAGATGCTATCAAACAAGTAATAAATATTGCTAAAAAAATGGGTGTTGAAAGTCCAATGGGACCATATCCTGCCACAGCACTAGGAACTGCCGATATTTCGGTTTTTGAAATGACTGGAGCCTTCAGCACTTTTGCTAATAAAGGCGTTTGGATAAAACCAAATTATTTAATAAAAATTACCGATAAAAATGGCAATTTAATTTTTGAACCAAAGGTAGAAAGTAGAGAAGCACTGAACGAACAAACCAGTTATGTAATGTGTAAAATGTTAGAAAAAGTAACTGCTCACGGAACAGCTGCAAAAATAAAATACCAATACGGAATTCAAGGCGCAGTAGGTGGCAAAACGGGTACTACACAAAACTATAGCGATGGTTGGTTTATTGGCATTACACCTACTTTAACTACTGGAATTTGGACAGGTTTTGAAGAAAGAGCTATTCATTTTAGAAGCATGGATTTAGGAAGTGGTTCGGCCATGGCAATGCCTATTTTTGGTAATTATATGAAAGCAGTTCAACAACAAAAATTAGTGGAAATTGTTCCAAATTGGACTGCTCCAAAATCTGATTTAACCATAGAATTAGACTGCGATAAATTTAAGCCAGAAACCAAAACTAGCGATCCTTTTACTGAAGAATAGATTTTTAAGAAAAAATAACTTACTACCATTCAATTGTTTAATAAAATGACCTTATTTTTTTGTGTAAAAAACTTGTAAATAAATTTAAATGCAATACAATTGTAATACAATTTAAAATATAAATTATTATGAAAATGAATTTTAAAAAATTAGCGCTAATCATTGGATTAGCAACAGCAGGAACTTTTAGTGCTAACGCACAAATTTCTCTTGGTTTAACTGGTGGAATGGGTTTACCAATGGGAGACATGGCCAACAAAGATAAAATGGATTTAGGAAGTGGATTTGGAGGAGGGCTTACAGGTCGTTATTTTTTAAATGATAACATGGCAGTTGGTTTAAACCTAAGTTATTTTTCTTTTGCAGTAAATAACATTCCTTCAGGTGCTACTGCAAGCTACTCAAATATGCCAATTACTGCAGCATTTGACTACTATTTTATGGACGAAGGTATAAAGCCTTATGCAGGTTTAGAAGCAGGATTTATTTATTCATCCATCAAAACTTCTCAAACAGTTTCAGGAATAAACGTAGAAGTTACAGGTTCTAAATCAGGTTTGTTAATTGCTCCAGTTGTAGGAGTTGCTTATGGTGTAAATGATGCTTTAGATATTATGTTAAATGCTAAATATATGTATGGAATGACAAGTGGTAAAATGGATGTTACCGCAACTGCTGGTGGTCAATCTCAAACTACTTCAATTGATTGGTATGATGCAACTTTTGTAAATATAAACTTAGGCGTTTCTTATAAATTTGGAAACTAATAAATTATTTTTTTAGAAAATCCCCATTCAATAATTTTGAATGGGGATTTTTTATGTTTATGGTTTTTGGTTTTTTATGCTTTTAAGTCTATCTATTTTTTGACTTGGTGTATAGTAAAATTCATTCAATAAAACTATTTGTTTAGGTATTTCGTAAGGCTTTAAATTATCTTTTAAATAGGTTTTTAGCAACAAGAAATCAATCATTTGTGAATTAACTTTTTCTATAAAAACTACTACTTTTTCACCTAAAATTTCATCAGGTAAACTGCCAACAAAATAAGGAAATTCGGGTGTGTGTTTAAAAGTTAAATACTCAGCAATTTCATTTTCTACTTTCAGGGCATTTACTTTAAAACCGCCAGTGTTTATTACAAAATCTATTCTTCCTAAAATATGAAATCCATCACTGGTAATTTCAGCCAAATCGTTGGTTTGTAACCATTGGTTTTTGTTAATTAAATTTTTAATTTTTAAAGTATTTTCTTCGCTTAAAGCTATTTCATTATTGGGCAATAATTTAAAAGCATCATCTGTTTTTAAATTACGCAAAGCAATATGGCTTAACGTTTCTGTCATGCCGTAAGTAGCCCAAATATTTACTTTCAAATTGGCACATTGCTTAATTAAAGAGTTGGAAGCAGGCGCTCCACCAAGTAATATGTTTTCAAACTGATTCAATACTTTTTCTCCATTTGCAATATTTAAAATGCTTTGCAATTGCATTGGCACCAAAGAAGCAAAAGTGTATGGATGATTATCGGGTAAATCTTCAAAAGGATCGGAACTTGGGATGATAATAGTTATTGCTGCATCTAACAAAATTGCTCTTGCCAAAAGCATGGCGCCAGCCACTAAATTGATGTCTAAACAAATGAAAAAATGTTGTGTTTTTTCAGTTAATTTTAAGTAATTATTTGTTTGTGTTGCCGACCAAATTAGTTCTTCTTTTGTAAATGTAAATTGTTTGGGAACACCCGTACTTCCTGAACTTTGGAATGTAAATTCATTGTTTAGAAACCAATTTTCAAGAAAAGAAAAAGCCTTTTTTTCGTTATCATTCAAAAGGCTTTTATCTATTTTATTTAAATCAGCAATTGATTCAATTTTATGTGCAATATGTTCAATAAATAAGTGCATTATTTATTAAACTCATTCATGGTTAACGGCAATCCTTTTATAACAAAACTTTCAATGGCATCTACCGATTTATGAATCAAAAAAGGCATTTCTTTCATTTCCTCTGCGTTCCATTTTCCTAATACATAATCTACCTGCCTACCTTTTGGAAAATTATTTCCAATACCAAACCTAAGCCTCGGATAATTTTGAGTAAGCAACAATTCATTTAAACTTTTTAGTCCATTATGACCTGCATCGCTGCCATTTGCCCTGATTCGTAATTTCCCAAAATCAATGGCTAAATCATCTACTAAAATAAAAATATTTTCAATGGGAATTTTCAAATCTGTCATCCAATGACGAACTGCTTTACCACTTAAATTCATATAAGTAGTTGGCATAATTACGTGCATTTGTCGTCCACGCAAACTTACTTGAGCATATTGCGCATGTTTTTGAACAGTAAAATTTCCTGCATGTTTTTTTACCAATGCTTCCGCAATATCAAACCCAATATTATGACGGGTTTG
The DNA here is from genome assembly GCA_049318585.1 of Bacteroidia bacterium. Taxonomy (GTDB): domain Bacteria; phylum Bacteroidota; class Bacteroidia; order UKL13-3; family UKL13-3; genus JAAFJM01. The sequence goes on from JBMOGB010000002.1 coordinate 11,986, forward strand.
CGCATATTCAGCGCCTATATTTCCTAATCCAACAATTAAAAATTTCATGTGATTTTGGTAAAAGATTTATGCTTTTCCTTTATTTAATTTATCAATATTTAAAAACCCGTATAATGTGTCCAATTGAATTGCGTCCGCAGTGCGGACGTATTTGGAAATATTCTAAAAAATTGTCTGTAACGTTCAAGTTGTCTAGTAGAAAATCCGCTACCAAGCATAGGTTCCAATTCTTTTGACAATGACTTTATTAAAAACTCACCATATTTTGCTCTTTCTTTCCCTTGCTGTTGCTCTTCAAAAATGGCTTTACCAATCTGCCAATACATCATTGCTCTTTCACTATCAACAGAACGAATTGCTCTTTCTTTCGAATTAGCAATAATTAAGTGTATTTGGTTAATAAGTTCGTTTTTAAGCTCCATTTTTTTTACTATAAACCATTTTTACATGTTCAATGTCTGCTTCCCAAAAGTTCTCTCCTTGGGGTTTAAAACTATGTTTGGCATACAAAGGCGCTGCTGTTAGCTGTGCGTGTAAATATATTTTTTTGTCTAAAGGAATAGTTTCATTCAATAAATACGCCACCAAAGCAGAACCAATTCCATTGCCTCTGAATTTTTCTAAAACTGCAAATCGCTCTAATTTAAAGCCATTTTCAGTTTCTCTAATTCTAGCTGTTCCAGCAGGTTCATTGTTAAAGTAAGCAATAAAATGAATGCTTTCTTCCTCAAACTCATACTCTATTTCTTTTGGACAATTTTGCCCAATTACAAAAACTTCGTGCCTAATATCCCATACTATTTGTTGAATTTCGGGAGTAGTTATTTTTTCAATTTTTATCATGAAGTAAAGTATTTTTTTAACGCTTGTCCTACTAAAAATACATCTTCAAAACTATTATACATTGGCACCGGACTCATGCGAATAACATCAGGTTCGCGCCAATCGGGCATAATGTTTTCACTTTCTAAATAATCAAAAAGTTTCTTTCCATTTTCTTTTACAATAATTGAAAGTTGACAACCTCTTTCACTTTTGTTTTTAGGAGTAATTACTGTTAAATGTTCGGTGAAATTATTTAAAATATATTCCAAATAAGCAGTCAACAATTCACTTTTTTCTCTTAAATTTTCTATGCCTGCTTCCGCAAACATTTCGAGCGAAGCTTTATGAATAGCCATCGGAAATATTTGAGCATTACTTAACTGCCAACCTTGAGCACCAGCAATAGGCTTAAAGCCTTTTTTCATTTGAAAACGCTCGCCTTCATCGTGTCCCCACCAGCCTGCAAAACGATTCATTTCTGAATTTGCGTGTTTTTCGTGAACAAAAACACCACTTGTTCCGCCAGGTCCGCTATTCAAATATTTATAAGTACACCAAACTGCAAAATCAACATCCCAATCATGTAATTGTAAATGCAAATTGCCAGCGGCATGCGCCAAATCAAATCCAGCAAAAGCTCCAACAGCATGAGCTGCTTCACTTATTGCTTTCATGTCGAAAGCTTGACCAGTGTAATAGTTTACACCGCCTAACATCACTAACGCCAAACTATCGGCATTTGCGTTAATGGTTTCAATAATATCTTCGGTTCGTAAAGTATATTCTCCTTCGCGAGGTTTAAGTTCTATAATAGCATCGTCAGGATTTAAATGATGGTGTTTTACTTGCGTTTCCATGGCATATAAATCGCTAGGAAAAGCTGCAGCTTCCATTATTATTTTATATCTATTGGCAGTTGGCTGGTAAAAACTCACCATCATTAAATGCAAATTCACAGTAAGGTTATTCATAATAACCACTTCACTTGGATTTGCTCCTACTACTTTTGCAGCATTTTCAGTTAAAAAATGATGGTATCCAAACCAAGGATTTTTTGCATTAAAATGACCTTCAACTCCAAATTTTGCCCAATCGTTTAACTCTTGCTCTACAGCAGCCCGAGCCGATTTTGGTTGTAAGCCTAATGAATTTCCACATAAATAAACTACATGTTTATTGTTGTTAGAAAGTAAATGAAATTGATTTTTAAAATGGGCTAATTTATCGTTTGCATCAAGGTTTTGAGCAAAACTTAAAGTGTTTTCAAATTGCATGTGCAATAATACAAAAACAAATTTTTAAACCATAATAGAAACAAATATTGGTATTACTTTTATAGTAAAATCAAAATGAATTACTGAGGAAAGCTGGTTACTCTTAAATAATCACCACTTCTGGTAACAAAATATTGACGAAGTGGTCTATCGGCTGGACCTTTGCTAACAGTTCCAGTGCTTAAAAAAAACTCACTTGCACAACAACGATTTTTGTCACTTCCACATTGAAATTTCGAATTATTATCAGCCATATAAATTCGGCTACATGCACTATCAACCTTATATGGACAGGCTCTATCAAATGCAATAAATTCATCAAAGTTATTATAAATAATAATTCCTTTATAGCCTACAGCTTGTCCATCTCTATACATATAACCACCTTGAACTTGCAATGGAGCTGCATCGGGTAAAACTAAATTTACGTTGATATCGAAATTTACTGGAGGAAAAAAATCAGTGTTTTGAGTGGCACTTTTATCTTTTTCACATGAGGCTAAAAGTATCATTCCAATTATAAAAAATAAGTTTATTCTTTTCATTATTTTAACCAAGCTAATATCTTTGGCAAATTATTTTTCTTGTATTTATAATATGGTCTTTTAAATGCTCCAAACGATTTGTAAAACCTTTCAATTCCATCAATTTCCGAACCCTCAAAATCTATAAAATTATCTTTTCCTGCTAATTGAGCAATAATTCCATCCATTAAAAAGTGCATGGCTCCCATTTCTTTTCCTTTACTATCTGATGTTCCTAAATGAAAAATAACTCTTTCGTTATGAATAATAAAAACACCACTTGCTACTAATCCAAACTGTTTACTAAAAACACCAATTGACATAAGCATATTCTGTTTATTGCAAATTTTATATAATTGCTTTAACATAATGTAATCAGTAGCTATTACACCTTTAGTTTCAGCTCCTTTATGTTTTACATAATAATTAATGGCTTGCTTATAAGGCAAAACTTGTAAATACAAATTTTGCTCTTTTGCTTTTTTTATATTTCTTTTTGCTTGACCTTTATAGGCCGCAAATAAATCAGCATAAGTTTCATCAATTGGTAAAATAAAGTTTTTCTTTTCAATTAAACCATGTGCGTTATTTTCTTCATTTAAGTTTATATCTATAAATTTAAACTTGGAAGGAATGGCATTTAAAAAATCTTGAACCACAAAATCAGGAGTTTCTAAACGCGAAAAAACACCCAATTGCTGTGTAAAAAATGGCTGAAATAAATAAGAAATAAAGTACTTCTTTCTAAAGGTTATGGGCATTACAGCCTCGTAATCATCCAAAACTAAAGCGTCCCAACTAGGACTTACTACATCTAAGTACCACGAATATGCATATACCAACGTGTTGTTAGCATTGGCAATACAGGAATCCCATTTGTATTTATCTATTTCAGTATGTTTTAAGTATGCTATCAATTTTTTTTGTCAGCTACAAAAATACATGAAACTTGATTAGAAATTTGTTTTAATTTTTGAGCTATTTATTTACTTTTAAATACTATTTCCGCTTTTAGCTAAACCATTCAAAATCCAAACCAGTTAATTCCCACCAATCATTATTGTTTTCAGCAAAAAAAGTAATTGGTATTTTAGTTTTTATTTTACTTCCTTCTGTTTTTATTTCAAGATTACCTAAAACTTTTGCTTTCTTGTTTTCTTTGTTAAATAATATTTGTTTTAGTTTATAATCATCAATTGTTTCTACGTTATGAATTAAATGTAATTGATTGGCTTTTTCTTTCAATTCGTTTAAGCCAATATATTCATTGTTTAGTCTAAATTCTTCCTTACATGAAAACTGATAATTTTCTTCACCTTCTTCGTTTTCAAACAATGTAAACAAAAAATGCTTGATTCTATTTCTTATATCAAAATCACTATTTGGATGAAACTCTTCATAAATAAAGTGCATAATCATACCCGGCATATTCATTATTTGCGCCTCTTCATTTACTAACTCTTCGGCTATAAATTTGTATTTTATTTCATTGCTGTATTCAGCTAAAAAATCTAAGTGAATATGGTTTTTGTCGAGCAATGCAAATGCTTTATCAAGCGCAGTTTTCAACTGTTTTTCATTCATTTCAGAGGCGGGTTTAAACGTTTGTTTTCCTAGTAATTCTGCTATTTTTACTCGCTTTGTGTTTTTTGATTGCTTTTCAAATTCAAGAATATTTTTTAAAAATAAATTCTCAATTTCTGCAGGTAAAACCAATTCATTTCCGCCCATAATCTGGCCACCCAAAAAATCTTCAATTTGAAGTTTCATTAATTGGTTTTCCATGTGTAAATCCTCACTTCTGCTCAGTTTGTTCTGATCTGGTATTAACTGAATACTATTCTTTTCATTGTTCATTCCTGAAAAATTACTGATAGGCTCTTCACCTAAAAAATAATTTCCCCAATAAGTTACTGGTTTAAAATAATTTTCTCGAACACTTCCATGAATATAATTCATTAATATATTTTCTTCTTCTTCCAAATCTATGTCTTCAAAATTTTCATAACTGTACATTCTACTTATTAATTGGTCGGTTATAGAATTCATAAAGCCTAGCATTTTTCGGCTATCAGTTTTGGTAATAATTGAAGTTTCAAAAGCAGCCATTTGTTCATTAATAAATGAAGCAGGAAATGAAAAACGTATCAATAGTTTTTGTAGTCTTTTGGTAAATTCAGTAAAAGTTTTTTTAATAGTTTTACCAACTACTACTATTGTAATTAAGCTTGGCTGATGAACATACATAACCAAACTTTTTCCTCTAAACGAACTTGTAACTGTATTAGCATACCATTCGCTTAAAACAACATTTTCCACTATCGATTTATCAATTATTTCAGGTTTTAAACGCTGTGTATTTAGTAATTTTTGAGTTGCTCTTACAATAATCATTTTCAATTTTAAGTTTGATTATTTAAAAAAACAATTTTTATTCAATAAAAATTCAGTTTTTCTATAAAATAAGTTTTTAAAAAATAAGTTTAACCTAAATAGTTATTTTTTTCGTTTATTTGAATTCATGAAATACTTAGCTTTAGTACTTTTGTTTTTTAAATCTTTAATTGTTTTTGGACAAGTTGAATTTGACAACGCCATTTACGATAAAAAAGTTCAAACTGTTCAATTAATGGTAAACGGAACCGATGATAGGTATCCAATTATTTCGTTAAATGCGCAGCAATTAAAGCTAAGTTTTGATGTACTTGGCACCAATAATGAATATTTTCAATATACTTTAATTCATTGCGACCAAGCATGGAAACCTACTAATATGCAACAAAGTTTGTATATAAAAGGAACTACTTTTGATAACATAAACGACTTTAAATTTTCGACAAATACTTACGTAAAATATGTTCATTATAACTTGTTATTACCTAACGATAACATGAAACCAACCATTGCGGGCAACTATATTTTAAAAGTTTACCGAAATTTTGATGAAAATGATTTATTGCTTACTCGCAGGTTTATGGTGCTTAATAACCAAACAAAAATAGAAGGAACTGTTCGTCCTGCTACGCTTGCAGAATATAGATATACCAAGCAAGAACTTAATTTTTCAATTGATTACAATGCCTCCTTAATTCCAAATCCTTTGCAAGATTTAAAAGTAGTAATTTTACAAAATAACAGGTGGGACAATGCCTTGAGAGATATTCAACCGCTTTTTGCAAGTAATGGTAAATTAGATTACAACTATTTTGATAAAACGCTGTTTAATGGTGGAAATGAATTTAGGGTTTTTGATATTAGAAATTTAAGACAATTTAGTTTAAATGTAAGAACTAAAATTTTGGATTCTTTTTATCGTTGTATTTTGAACATGGACGAATCGAGAGGTAGTAGGCAGTATTTTCAATATTTAGATTTTAATGGAAAAAGAGTGGTAGCTAACAAAGAAGGTTACAACAGCGATTTGGATGGCGATTATGCTTTAATGCAATTTCAGTTAAGCGCTACCGATGCTTTGCCGGCTGGCTCCGATGTTTATGTTATTGGTGAATTTACCGATTGGAAATTAAAGCCAGAATACAAAATGACTTTTAACGAAAACAGGGCACGTTTTGATTTAGATGCCATTTTAAAACAAGGAAGGTATGAATATATATATGCCATTTTTGACAATGAAACAAAAAAACCCGATGAGAGTATTTTTGAAGGCAATCATTCAAATACCGAAAACGAATACATGATTTTAGTTTATAATAAAAATCTTCAGTTTAATTACGATGAATTAATTGGCTCAGTAATTTTTAATTCTACTCAACAATAATATTTCCACATTTTAGCACCCAAATTTTTTAAATTGTTTATAAATAATTAATTGCAAAGCATATTTGTAAACTTACTTTTGAAATATAAAAAATAACATAAATATATGAGCGATAATAAAGAAAAATTGAAAGCACTTCAGCTTACTATGGATAAGCTGGACAAGCAATATGGCAAAGGCACAGTAATGCGCATGAGCGATAAATTGGTGATTGAAACACAAGTAATTTCAACTGGTTCATTGAGTTTGGATATAGCTTTAGGAATTGGCGGATTACCAGTAGGTAGAATTATAGAAATATACGGACCAGAAAGTTCGGGTAAAACTACTTTAAGTTTACATGCCATAGCTGAAGCACAAAAAAAAGGTGGAATAGCTGCTTTTGTGGATGCTGAACATGCTTTTGATAGAAGTTATGCTGAAAAATTAGGTATTGATGTAGATAATTTGATTATAAGTCAGCCCGATGATGGAGAGCAAGCTTTAGAAATTGCTGATGCGTTAATTCGTTCGGGAGCAATTGATATTATTGTAATAGATTCAGTAGCTGCGTTGGTTCCAAAAGCAGAAATTGAAGGCGAAATGGGCGAAAGTAAAATGGGCTTACAAGCTCGTTTAATGAGTCAGGCTTTGCGTAAATTAACAGGTACAATTAACAAAACTGGTTGCGTTTGTATTTTCATTAACCAATTACGTGAAAAAATTGGTGTAATGTTTGGAAATCCTGAAACAACAACGGGTGGAAATGCATTGAAGTTTTATGCATCCGTTCGTTTAGATATTCGTAGAATAGGCCAAATAAAAGAAGGCGTAGAAATTATTGGTAACAGAACAAAGGTTAAGGTGGCTAAAAACAAATTATCGCCTCCTTTCCGTACCGTAGAGTTCGATATTATTTATGGAGAAGGAATTAGCCGCTTAGGCGAAACCATTGACTTAGGAGTAGATTATGAAGTAATCAAAAAATCGGGTTCTTGGTTCAGTTATAACGAAACAAAACTAGGACAAGGAAGAGATTCGGTAAAACAAATTTTAACCGATAACCCTGAATTAACAGCCGAAATTGAAGGTAAAATATTTGAAAAAGCCAATGCTGGCGCTGTAAAAGTAAAAGCTTCAGCAGAGTAAAACTTAGCTTATATTTATAACAAAAAAACACGCTTTTGGGCGTGTTTTTTTGTGGCTAATTATTTTGCATTGGTGGAATAACAAAACAATAAAATTTAAAAACAAAACAATATTATTGTAAAAGTAAAAACGCAACTCAGTCACGCAAAGCCCAAAAAAAATAGGTGGCTTTACAAAGGTTTATGAGAAAAAACTTTTGTGTATTTATAAGTTCGGGCAGACTTAAAGTAAAAATATCCATAACAATTAGAATTATGAAACAGACAACATTTATTTTAACATTAATCTTTTCAACAAACTTTATTTTCGGACAGAATATTCCAAAAGAATATTTTGACTTTGTGAAAATTGCGGACTCACTTTATAATGCAAAAGAGTTTAGGAGTTCGGCAGACAAATACTCTGAAGCATTTAAGGCGAATGGTTGGAAAGGATTACCAAATGACAGATATAATGCTGCTTGTTCTTGGGCATTAGCATCAGTACCTGACAGTGCATTTTTTCAACTTGAAAGAATTGCAACTAAAATGAATTACTCAAACTATGGACATATAACAACTGACTCAGACCTAACCTTTTTACAAAATGATAATCGTTGGAAACCATTAATTGAAAAAATTAAGCAGAACAAAGACAAGACCGAAGCCAATTTGAACAAACCTTTAGTTGCAATTCTTGACAGCATTTATATTGAAGATCAAAAATACAGACTTCAAATTGAAGGATTGGAAAAAAAATACGGTTGGGACTCAAAAGAAATGAAAGACCATTGGAAAATCATACACGAAAAGGATTCTATAAATTTAATAAAAGTAAAATCTATACTTGACAAATATGGTTGGTTGGGTGCAGATGTAGTTGGTGGACAAGGAAACTCTACTTTGTTTCTTGTAATCCAACATTCTGACCAAGCAACACAAGAAAAATATTTGCCAATGATGCGAGAAGCTGTAAAAAATGGCAAAGCAAAGGGAAGTAGTTTAGCACTTCTTGAAGACAGGGTTGCTTTAGGACAAGGGAAGAGACAAATTTATGGAAGTCAAATTGGTCGTGACCCCGATACACAAATTCACTATGTTTCGCCATTGGAAGACCCTGATAATGTTGACAAGAGAAGAACTGAAGTTGGACTTGGTCCTTTGGCAGAATATGTAAATCATTGGCAGATAAAATGGGACTTAGAGCAATACAAAAAGGACTTACCAAAACTTGAAGAAAAGACGAAACGAAAATAAAAATTCCTCCTAATAGCTCCTACAAAAAATAGGTGGTTAAGTGGTTCAATGAAGCTTTGTGCTTTGTATCAAGTTCGGTGGTGGTAGACAGTTTTGTGCTTCGAAATCGCTAACTTCTTTTAGCTGCAAAGCATTGTTGTAAGTGTATTGTGAACCTCAATAACAAATCGATATAAATATAAATGTATATTCAAGAAATTTCAATAGAAATAAAGTCTGAATTCGACAAAGAAGAACTTGTTTACGAGTTTGGATATCTTATGGTTGACTATCGAAATAATGGACAAACCCAAGGTTTAATTGAATCTCAATATATCAATGAAACTAGAATTGTTTGTTTACCATCAACACTTGAAATAAATTCACTTGATAGTAACTTTAACAATACATATGTTGACTACCGAATTAAAAAAATTGAAGAAATTTGCAAATCAAAATTTAAGTTTAGAACAGTAGGTAAGTCATTTGATTATTATATTGCACCTTGCGAATGTCCAAAAAGTGAATACTATATTTTAATTACAAATTATGCTACTACTGAATCGCCTTTGACATGTGGAAATTGTAATAAATCAGTTCCATTATATAGACTTCCTAAATATTATAAAGATGATTATTTGCCAATTTTAAGTTGGGAGTCAAATTACATTGCTTGTGACAGACTTCAAATGAATTGTGAAGTTGGAGAAAATTGGGCTTTAAATCAAATGGAAAAATTGGACTCGCAATTATCAAAACAAGGTTTAAAAATTTGCAAGAAAATTGAAGAACTAACACAAATAAATACTTATTATTACTTACACAATTGGAAAAAATATAAAGGAGACACATTACAAAGGCACTGCCCAGGCTGTAACAACAAATGGGGCTTGAAAAAACCGTTACATAAAATTTACGACTTCAGATGTGACAAATGCAAATTAATTTCTACCATTTCACCAAATGCTTAACGAAACGCCATCGGGTAATAAGGTTTACAGCGATAAATACTAACAGGTTAGTTGTTTTAATTGACTTTTGAAAAAATTTGTTAGTGAAACAATAGCCTAAAGCAAAATCTAGAAACTAATTTAAACTTTACAATTTTGATTATATTTGAAACTGAAACAAAAAAATTATAAATATGCTATCAATAGTAGGAATATATGACAATGGTAATTTGAAACTTGATAAGGATTACTCAACAAAAAATCCTATAAAAGTAATTGTAACTTTTTTAGAAGAGATACAAAATAAATCTGAAAACGTACTTGCTTTGACTGACTTCTCATTCTTTAAAAGCAAAAAAAATCTTCAAAATTTTAAAGGGTCATTTACGGAAACAGTCGTTAACGAAAGACGTGAAGAACTATGAAAATATATTTAGATACTTCTTTGTTTACTGTTTGTGTTTTTACCCTCTTTTACCAAATATGTGCGTTGAAAACTTAAAACAACAACAATTTTTCAAAGCAAATGAAATTGACTGATAATAAACTCAAAATAAATAGAAAACAAACAATAAAATGAAAGCAAAATATTTGAACCCATTTACAGACTTCGGATTTAAAAAAATCTTTGGCGAAGAGGCAAGCAAGCCTCTTTTAATTGATTTCTTAAATGCCTTGTTGCCTAATGCTGACAAAATTGTTGATTTGACTTTCAAGAACAACGAACAACTTGGATTAACCGACCTTGACAGAAAAGCGATTTATGACATTTATTGTGAGAACGAAAAGGGAGAAAAATTTATAGTAGAATTACAAAAAGCCAAGCAAAATTATTTCAAAGAAAGAACCATTTATTATTCCACATTTCCAATAAGAGAACAAGCTGAAAAAGGCGAATGGAACTATAATTTGAAATCTGTTTACTGTATTGGAATTTTAGATTTTACTTTTGACGACTATGAAACTGAACCAGAGAAAAATGAAGTAGTACATACCATAAAATTGAAGAACCAAAATGGTAAAACTTTCTACAATAAACTAACTTTCATTTATTTGGAAATGCCTAATTTTAAACAAATAGAAACTCAATTAGTTACTCGTTTGGATAAATGGCTTTATTTTATTAAAAATTTAGAAGACTTTCAAACAATTCCTTCAATTATTGCTGACGAGGTTTTTAATCAAGCATTTGAGAAAGCTGAACTTGCAAAATTTGGACAAACAGAATTGGCTAATTATGAATATAGTTTAAAAATATTTAGAGATAATAAGGCAGTATATGATTATGCGGTTGATACAGCTTTTGACGAAGGAAAAACAGAACGAAGCATTGAAATGGCAAGGTTTATGAAGTCTGAAAACGAACCAATTGACAAAATAATAAAATATACTGGATTAACAAAAGAAGAAATAGAAAAGCTCTAACTTAATTGCATTTTGTTTAGCTTAAAGTTGTTTACATATTCACAAACAAATAATTCTTTATTCCTTTTCCAAAAACAAACGCTGGGTTGGGTAGGCAAATTTACAATTATTACGTTCCACAATTTCCATAATTTGAATATTGATGGCTTGTTTCACTTCAATCTTTTTGTCGTAAAGGTTGGAGGTAACAAAATAAATTACCAAAATGCTCAAAGAACTTGAATCAAAATCGGTGAAGTTCACATTCAGTTCATCACTGGTATCTTCATTTTTTATGATTGCATTTTTTATTTCATCTATGATATTTAAAATATCAACCGACTTGCTTTCATAAGTTAATTGAAGCATAAATTTCACCCTACGTTCTTCACTTAAACTAATATTATTAAGCGTTGAGTCTACTATTTTTTTGTTTGGAACAGTTACCAAACTTCTGTCTAAGGTTCTCACTCTAGTGGTTCTAAAACCAACACGTTCTACAATTCCTTTTACATCCGAAACTTCAATTTGATCACCAACTTTAAAAGGTTTATCGAGGTAAATAATAAATGAGCCAAATAAATTGGCAATGGTATCTTGAGCCGCTAAAGCAATGGCCAAACCACCAATTCCTAAACTTGCAATTAAGGCAGTAATATTTACTTCAAAAGCCAATCGAAGCACAACAAAAAAAGCAAAAATAATGATGACAATTTTTGATAGTTCCTTCAAAAAACGAATCAAATCAAGGTTCAAATGTTCCACATCGCTTTCACTTAAAACATAAGCTATGTAATCTGCCGATTTTAAAACCAATTTGGTAATTACTGTAATTAATGCAATTTCATAAATTGCTTCTATTACCCAACGCAACCCAAATTTTTCGATTCCATCTATATGCCAAGTTTCAGGAAAATTCAACCTGCTGAAAGCAGCATACAAAATAACCAATGAAATTAATTGCTCAAATGGAGTTCTTAAAAGCAATAAAAACTGGTCGTAATATTGGTTTTGGGCTATGCCTTTAAATATTCTAAACGTTTGTTTACTAATTAAATTAGCAAACAAACGTTTGAGTAAAAAACCAAATAACAAAATACACACGCAAATAAGGTATTCACGTAATGGGTTTTCTAGGTATTTGATTTCGAGTGCTTCTCTCATTGGTTGATAAGTTAATAGGGTTGATAGGTTAATTGAGTTATTGGTTGATGGGTTAATAGGGTTGATTGAGATATTAGTTTCAAAGTAAATGAGTTCCCAAAACATCGTGAGGTTAATTTAGCAACCTGGATAAATGCATTTTTTGCATCTAATCAACTCCATTAACCAATTAACATATCAACTTTTTTTACCCTTATCAACCTATCAACTACTTCACTAAATTTACCAAAGTCATTTCCAATCCTTTTTTCAAAAGACCAGTGTGTTTTGGATTGAATTGGTGCAAACGCATCATGGCTTGCCAAATTACTTTTGAAGAATCTTTGAAAATTGCTTCATCGGTTAAATCAACTTCATCGTTACTTTGGCAATAAGCAAATACACGTGCCATACCGCAATTAGCAATAAAATCAGGGATTACAGCTACTTTGTCATCGGTATAATTTGCCACTTCACCCATAAATATTTCTTCATCGGCAAAAGGAACATTTGCTCCGCAACTAATTACTTCTAATTCGCCTTCCACCATTCTATCTACTTGCTCTTTGGTTAACAAACGAGAAGCAGCAGCAGGTATAAATATTTCAGCACCAATGTCCCAAATTTTTGCATTCACTTCTTCATACGAAAGCATGTCAAGATGAACCAAAGTGTTTCCTTGTTTGTTTAAAAACAGGTCCTTTATTTCATCTTTTGTAAAGCCAGTATTTTTTATCAATCCACCGTTACGGTCAATAATTCCAACTATCATCACACCATACAAACTTAGGTAATAAGCAGCCGCAGCGCCTACATTTCCCCAACCTTGAATAATGGCACGTTTCATATTTACATTTCCACCCCAAATTCCGTAGTAATGACGAACAGCTTCAGCAACGCCATAACCTGTAATCATATCGGCAGTTACCAAGTTTTTGTCATCGGCAGGAATAAAACGTAAATCGGTTAATTTTTTTGAAACACCACCAGTTAAATTGGCCAAACGCTTTTTTGTTGAAGTAGCATCTACTTTAAAATGTCCATTCACTACACCTTCTTGCGGATGAAATAAACCCAACTTTTCAGTAATAGGAATTACTTCATGAATTTCATCTACGTTTAAATCGCCACCAGTACCATAATAAGTTTTCAATAATGGCATCACAGCTTTATACCAACGTTCCAACACGCCTTTTTTACGAGGATCTGCTGGGTCGAAATTGATTCCTGATTTTGCACCACCTATTGCTGGACCAGCTATGGCAAATTTTATTTCCATGGTTTTTGCCAATGAAGTAACTTCATGTTTGTTCAAACCTTTGCGCATACGCGTTCCACCACCAGCAGCTCCACCTCTTAACGAGTTAATAACTACCCAACCTTCAGCTTCAGTTTCGCTGTCTTTCCATTCAAAAACAATCTCTGGTTGTTTCGATTCGTACTTTTGTATTAATTTATCTAATTGCATAATTTTTATTTTGCTTCTGGCTTTCAGCTACTGGCCTCTAGCACAATTGTAATCTTTTAATTTTTTTCCCGATGCATTGGGATTGTAATCTTTAACTTTTGTAATTATAAATTTTATGTCATTTCGAGCGAAGTCGAGAAACAAACTTTACTAAAATTTCCGTGTAAAGCTCCGCCAATGCTATTGCTCACAGCACCCGTAACTGTTTTTAAAATATTAATTTCATTCCTAATTCTTAGTACTCCCAAAAATGCAAAAACCATTGCTTCTTTATAGTTTATAATGTTTGAATCAGGAATTACTATTTTAGTTTTTGTTTTGTTTTTTATATTATTCATCAAAAAATGATTGAAAGTTCCACCACCAGTTACCAGCACATTTTCAATATTATTTGTATTTAAAACAGTTGCAATTTGCATAGCAATATGTTCGCTCAATGTAGCCATTTTATCAGCATCGCTTATAGATGAAAAGCTAGCAATGATAGGCCAAAACTCAGTTTTTACCCATTCAATTCCTAACGATTTTGCACCAACTTTTTTGTAAAAATCTAGGTTATTTAAAGCTAAAAGCAATTCAATATTTACTGTTCCGCTTGAAGCAATTTCGCCATCATCGTCATAAGGCGCATCAAATTCATTGGCAATAATATTCATTACAATATTACATGGCGAAATATCGAAAGCTTTCTGAGAATTTTTTAAACTGATATTGGCAAAACCACCTAAATTTAAACAAGCATCAAATTTTTCAAATAATAAAAAATCACCAATAGGAACCAGTGGCGCACCCTGTCCACCAAGCATTACATCTGTATTTCTAAAATTATTTACTACGGGTAAATTACTTTCTGCATTTATTCCGGCTCCACAACCAATTTGAGCTGTAAATCCTTTATCTGGTTGATGAAAAATAGTATGTCCGTGCGATGAAATAAAATCGACAGCAAGGTTATTTTCTTCAATAAATTGTTTGGTAATTTTACCTAAATACCTTCCGTAAAATGCATCGGTTTTGGGATAAAGATGGATTGGTTGCTGGTGCAATTGACTTAATCGAACCAACCAGTTTTCATCGTAAGGTATGGTTTTGGCGTGTTTGATTTCAAAATTCCAAGCATCGTTTTTAAATTCAAACTCGCAATAAGCAATGTCAACTCCATCCATTGAAGTGCCACTCATTAAGCCTATTACCTTGTATTTATCCATTCTTTATTTTAAAAAAATAAGTGTGCGAATATATTACAAATTGATTGGTGTTAGGCTATTTTTTATCAGAGAAAAATACCATGTTTATTGAGCTAAAGAAATAACATTTCTCTCGATAATTATCGCATGTCAGTTAAGCAAAGGAAAACTCTGAAGGAGTTTAATATCAATAGCCACCAGTGAAACTGGTGGTTTAATGAATAAAATAAACATATCGAAAACCTCAAAAACATCGCGAAAGCCAAAGGCTTTCGCAATGTTTTTGAGGTTTTCGAGCAGAAGGTTCTGTTCGTTTTTTCAACGGGTTAAAACCCGTTGTTACAAAATGTTCCGTTCCTTCGGAACTTTAATGTTTATAAATGTTTACAAGAAAAAATCATACATTAACTTGAAGCATATAGCATAATCATCGGGAAAGCTCAATGTCCGTGGTCGTTGAGCATGTCCGATAGTTATCTGACGAAACGAATTTTAAATACTAAAAAAAGACATTCAATGAAATTTATTGAATTTATTCAAAATCAAACAAAATTTCTTATCATGCAAATCAATTCAACGTTTTAAATATGAATAAAAAACTAAACTTTTTAATTATTGTAGCAGCTCTTGGCTACTTTGTAGATATTTATGATTTGATTGTATTTAACGTTGTAAAACAGGAAAGTTTGCTTGATTTTATTACACCTGATTTGATGGATAAAACGGATACTTTTTTGTTTAATTGTCAAATGACTGGTATGCTTTTGGGCGGATTAATTTGGGGAATTTTAGGCGATAAAAAAGGAAGAGTTTCAGTACTTTTTGGCTCTATAATTTTGTATTCAGTTGCCAATATTGCCAATGCTTTTGTAACCGACATTCCTAGTTATGCTTTAGCAAGATTCATGGCTGGAATTGGATTAGCAGGCGAGTTGGGCGCTGGCATTACTTTGGTGAGTGAAAACATGGAAAAATCGAAGCGAGGAATTGGAACCATGATTATTGTTTCAGTAGGAGCTTTAGGAGCCATTGCTGCCGCTGTTATTGGAAAAAATGGGCATTATTTAGTTTCGTTTTTAGATACTGCTTTTTCTATTTCTTTAAAAAATTGGCAAGTAACTTATTTGGTTGGAGGCATTTTAGGATTAATGTTATTGTTACTCAGAGCAGGTACTTATGAAAGTGGCATGTATAAAATGGTTGAAACCAATACAAAAATTCAAAAAGGAAATTTGATAAGTTTGCTTAAAAATAAAAACAATTTGATAAAATACTTGGCATGCATAGCCATTGGTTTGCCCATTTGGTTTACCATTGGCGTTTTGGTTAATAAATCACATTTGTTTGCAAGGAATTTAGGCATTGAAATAAAAGTAGCCGATAGTGTGATGTTTGCCTATTTAGGCTTATCGTTTGGCGATTTATTAAGTGGCTTGTTCAGCCAATTATTTAAAAGCAGAAAGAAGGTAATTTTTGGTTATTTAGGCTTTAGTTTTATCTTATATTTTGTCTATTTATTTAACAACCAAGTTTCCATTTCTTATTTTAAATTGATGTGCTTTTTGTTAGGAACAGCCACTGGTTATTGGGCGCTTTTTGTAACCGTAGCTTGCGAACAATTTGGCACCAATATTCGTTCAACAGTTACCAATACAGTTCCTAATTTTGTGCGAGGTGCAGTTGTTCCCATAACTTTAGGTTTTGCTGCTTTGCAAAGCAATTTCAGTTTCAATATTACTTCATCGGCTTTGGTAGTTGGCTTAATTTGTTTAACCTTAGCCATTATTTCTACTGCTTATGTGGCCGAAAGTTTCCATAAAGATTTGGATTACGTAGAGGAGTAATACCAATCGGGATTCAATATAATTAATTGGTTTTTTTAAATTTTTATTTTACTAACGGAAATAGAAAGGGCCTTCTGATTGCCATCTAGGTATAATGGAATATTTTGTAGACACTAGTTTTAATTGGTGGCAAAGTGAATATTTTAAATGATAGAATCTGTTGATAATGTTTAAATATTTGCCATAACTATTTTAAAAACATTGGTTTAAAGTAAATGCTACTAAACACTTACAATTGCTTAATATTGCAACCTTATTTATGAAACACCTACACAGTTTAAAAGAAATTATTATACATGAAGATGAGCATTTTGTTTTTATAAACAAACCTGCCTTTTACTCAAGTCTTGACGATAGACACGATGATAATTTGAGCATTATAAAGTTAGCAAAAAAATACAACGAAGAATTAAGACTTTGCCATCGATTAGATAAGGAAACTAGTGGAATTTTATTAATTGCTAAATCGGATGAGGCATACCGTGAAATGGCTATAAAATTTGAAAAACGTGAAGTTGAAAAAACATATCATGCCATTGTTGCTGGTCAATTAATGGTTAAAGACCAAGAAATAATTTTACCTTTAAGTCAAACCAAAAAAGGACTTGCATTTGTTGATAAAAAAGAAGGAAAACCTTCAAAGACCATAATTTCTACTTTAAAACTATATAAGCATTTTACTTTATTAGCTTGTAAGCCAGTTACAGGTAGGTTACATCAAATCAGAATTCATTTAGCAGCACAAAATTTTCCTATAGTTTCCGATGAAAGTTATGGAGGTAAAAAAGTTTTTCTTTCTCAGTTTAAGCCCAAATTTAAAGAAGGAAAATGGGAAAATGAAGAGCCAATTATTAAACGTGTAGTGCTTCATGCTTACCAATTAAGCTTTACAGCTTTTAACAAACCTTATTTAATTACTGCCGAATACCATAAAGATTTTTCAGTATTTGTTAAGCATTTAGAAAAATATGATAATTAAACTTTAAAATCACTTCTAGTATTTACATTTGGAAAAAACACACTCATATTAGTTCCTTTTCCTAGTTCAGAAATTACAGTAATTTTTCCATTATAATATTCTACTATTTTTTTTACTAAACTTAAACCAATACCATGTCCTTGAATATGTCGGGTGTTGTTAGATCGGAAAAACGATTCGAAAATATTTGCTAAATCTTCTTTACTTATTCCTAAACCTTGATCCATTACAGTAACTACCATAAATTCTGGATTACAAACTAAGTTTACTTGACACGATGGTGTTTTGTTAAACTTACAAGCATTGTCCATTATATTCATTAAAGCCGACCTTATTAAGGCATGATTTCCATTTAAATACATGGTGTTCTCATCCTCTTGTAGTTCTTCAATATTTAAAAAAACTTGGTATTTTTTGTTTTTATATAACTCACTTACACATTCATCTAATAGTTCAATAATTGATAATCTCGATGAAACATTATTTGGAAACATAGCATTTGCATTTGCTAATGCACCTAAGCCATTGATTAGGTCTATTTGATTATTTATATCTTCCAATAATGAAGTAAAAGTTTTTAAATAAACTTCATTACTTCTTTCATGTATCAACAAAACCTCAATCTGTCCTTTCATTACAGTTAGTGGTGTTCTAAACTCATGCGATGCATTTGAAACAAAGGTTTTTTGGAGCCTAAATGAATTCTCTAATCTATCTAATAACTGATTGAATGTAATAGCCAATAATGCAATTTCATCTTTCCCATTTCCGGTTTTTAAACGCTCGTTTAAATTTATTTCAGTAAATTTTTCAACTTGTTTTATTATATTATTTATTGGAATAAGGGTCTGCTTTGCAATAAAGTTTCCTATAATTAGTGATAAAATAATACTCATTATAAAAAATAAAAATAAACTGTTTTTTATGAAGTTCATTTTTGAAATACCATCCATATCAACTACTGAAGTAATTACTTTATAGCCTTTATAATTAAAGGCAAAAATAATTGTATCTCCTTTAAATAAACAACTTGTTTCCTTGTTCATTATATCATTCAACAAATTTACTTTATCATAATTGCTTATTTTGTTTTCACCAATTTGAATTTCATTTTTATTGTCAATTATTGTAAGTGTTTGACTACTTATTATATTTATTTGGTGCTTAAAAATTGTTTGAACCAATTCATTATTAATTTCATTGGAATCTACTAAAACATCTACTAAGTTTATACTTGTTTTTTTTAGATTTTTTTCAAAGTCGTTCTGAAAATACACTTCTGAAAACAAAAATAAAATTAATGAAAAAACGAGTAATAAAAAGGCAACAATTCCTGTAAATTTCAGCGTAAGAATATTTTTATAATACATTTATTTAATCGAATTGTTTGTTTATGGAATATAAAAAGCTCTTAAATATTGTGTATCTAAAAGTTTAGACAAATTTATAATTAATTTTGATAATAATAAGCTTCCTATTATACTTGGTTTAATTATTTTAGTTTTTACAGATATATTATTGGCTATAAAATCTGTTACACACTATAAATTTGGTGTAAATTTCCTTTCCTGTGTTTTTTTGAATTAGCAACTAATATTGTAGCCAATTATACCCTGAGCTTAGTTTAACTGTTTTTTTAAGGCTACTCTTATAAATAAAAGCTTGAATTATTAATTGTATTTTTTATTCCATAAAAAATGCCCCCAAATAGCTTCAAACTTTTTGGGGGCAACTCCATATTGGAATTTTTTTTAAAAGAGGTATCGATCAGATTCGAACTGATGTACAAGCTTTTGCAGAGCTTTGCCTAGCCGCTCGGCCACGATACCTTTATGCGATTAGGGGTGCAAATATAAAAAAATATTTTACTTCACCGCATTTTTTATTCTTTATAAAAACTTTATAGCTTACTAAGCTGATAAGTAGCTATTTTGCTTACAATTCATTTATTTTATACAATACAGGTTTACTCGGACTTGCATCACTTTCAAAGGAAGCAATTTGTAAATTAAGTAAATAAAAGCCATCAGCAATTTCATTATTTACAAAAATTAGTTCCGAAATAGTGGAATCAAACCTGGTGTTTTGCGGGTATTGCCAAAAGGCGTGATGAGTTGCCAAAGCGCCACCGTCTTCTTCTCTATCTACCGAAGGCAAATCGACCAACAAATGTTTTACATTTTGATTAGCTAAAAATTCGCCTAAAGCTGGTTCCAAATAAGTAGGATTATTACCTGAATATTGATTCATTTTCTTTGATTCATTATTGGGTAAAGTACGAATAATTACTGCATTTGCATTAGGATTATAATGCGCTGCAATGCTTTGTTTAGTTACTAAATTATCGCTATTTTCTAATTGTTGCGGCAGCACCGAAATAACTTGAGCAATGGCATAGAAATTTTTTAAAGTTTGATTGATGGTAATTCGCTCTTTACTAATATGCCCAACACATTCGGTATGAGTTCCGTTTCCGTGTGCATTCAGTTTTAAATTTTCACAATTACAAGCGCCACCATCTATCACTGAACCTATAAAAGTTCCAACTTTTACAGGTTCAAATAATGGATTATTGATGTGAAAAGCATTTGGATTTTGAGCACCACTAAACAAAGGAATTGACAAGTCTAAAGGCTTTGATAAATCGGCTTCGTAATTTTTTTCGTTATGCTTAAATTGAATAATCATGGTGTAAGTTTCTTTAAAAAATGTATTTATTTGTCTTCTAAATCCAATGCAAATTGGTGGCATACTTCTTTAATAGTTTGTTCTATTGGCTTGAATTGAAAGTTTAAAGCCAAACATATTTTACTGTTATTATAAAAATATTGCTTTTGCGAAGCACGAGCAGTTTCTTTGGTTAAACTAAATTTTGAAAGTTTTAACAGCCTAACAATGGCAAATAAACGCCAAGCAATTTCGCCCATGAATGGAGTAATTAAAGTTTTGGGTGGTTTTACACCTAAGTGCTTTGCAATGCTGTAAAATAGTGCTTTTATACTAATGCTTTCGCTGCTTAAAATATACCTTTGGCCAAATATATTTTGTTCCATTAATTGAAAACAAACCTTGCTAATATCTTGCACATCTACGTAACCATTAATTCCATTGGTATAAAAAGGCATTCCTTTATACACTGAGTTAAACAAAACAATTGAACCTTTGGTAAAATCGCCATAACCCAAAATAACGCCAGGATTTACAATACAAATATTTAAACCTTCTTCTTTCCCTCGCCAAACTTCCATTTCGGCTCGGTATTTACTAATGGCGTAATTGCTATTTAATTTACTGTTTTCCCATTTACAATTTTCGTCTATAGTTGCTCCATTTATGCTTCTTCCAATAGCAGCAATTGAACTAATAAAACAGAATTTTTCAACCTTATTTTGCAAAGCAATGTTTACCATATTTGCCGTTCCTTCAATATTGGTTTTATCCATTAAAGGTTTATCAGCTTGCGCAAAACTTACCATTGCAGCACAATGATAAACTTCAGTAACATTTAAAAATGCTTCTTCTAACTGCGGAATATTTAAAATATCGGCTTCGGCCCAAACAATTGTTTGAAATAAAGCATGTTTTGCTTGCGGATCAAAATGCTTGAAATAATAATTAAATATTTTTTCAAATTCTGCTAAACTAGCTGTACTTCGCTTTATTAGCTTTACTTTTTTGCTATGCAATAGCAAATAACAAGCTATATGAGCACCTAAAAATCCTGTTGAACCGCTTACTAAAATCACTGTTTGTGGATATGTTTATTTTATATGCCAACAAATTAATGATTTTTGAAGCAAATAGTTCGAACTATTTTCAAATAAAATAATTTTATAAAAATCATGGAGTTTTTAAAACCAATACCAAACCATATAACTGAGCAATTAAAAAGCAATTGTAGTCAAAGAAGTATTTATTATTCTACTACTTTTATGACCGAAAATATTGAGGATTTAAGCGGTTTTCAACTTGCCATTGTTGGAGTTTGTGATGATAGATTACATTCAAATTTTGCAGGTTCATCAAAAGCTGCCAATGCCATAAGATTGGAATTTTACCAATTAATAAAACACCGAAACGATTTACAAATAATAGATTTGGGTAATATTGAAGCTGGAAATACCATTACCGATACTTATTATGCATTGAAACAAACCATTGCAACGCTTTTAAAACAAAAGGTTTTATGCTTAATTATTGGTGCAAGCGAAGATTTTATTTACCAACAATATGCGGCTTACGAAGATGTTCATTTTAACATGAATGTATTTATAGCCGATGCGCGAGTGGCTTTAAAATTTGATGATGACAACGAATTACAAAGTGGTTATTTGAGTAGAATTATTGCTCATCCAAAAAATTATTTGTTCAATATTGCCCATATTGGGCACCAAAGTTATTTTGTAGAACCAGAAAGTTATGATGCTTTTGAAAACATGAATTTCGATATGTTGAGATTAGGGATTTTCAGAAATAAAATTCAAGATATTGAACCATTTTGTAGAAATGCCGATATGATGGCTTTTAACATGTCGGCTATAAAAGCTGCCGATGCACATGGTCAAAATTCACCATCGGCCAATGGGTTTACAGGCGAAGAAGCTTGTCAATTAGCTCGTTATGCTGGCATGAGCAATGACTTAAAAAGTTTTGGAATTTATAATGTTAATCCAACTCACGATTTAAACAACTTAACCAGTCAACTTTCAGCGCAAATGTTGTGGTATTTTATTGATGGATTTAACAACAGAAAAAGCGAATATCCGAATAAAGACAGCAATGATTTTATGGTTTATTATACCAGTATTCAAAGCACTTATGATATTACATTTTACAAAAATAAATTGAGCGACCGTTGGTGGATGGAAGTGCCATATCCTAAAAACAGAAATGCGCAAGAAGGTTCGTTTATGGTGCCTTGCAATTACAGCGATTATGAAATAGCATTGACCGATGAAATTCCTGATAGATGGATAAAAGCCTTTCAAAAATTGGCTTAAATAAATGGAAAATAAGTATAAATTTTTTGAAAATGTGTTTGATGTAGTGAGGCAAATTCCTTATGGAAAAGTAACTAGCTATGGCGCCATAGCAAAATATTTGGGAAGCGCCAAAAGCAGCAGAACTGTTGGCTATGCCATGAATGCAAGCCACCAATTAATTCCAAAAATTGCAGCACACAGAGTGGTAAATAGAAACGGAATGTTAACAGGCAAACATTATTTTGGTGGTGATGTAATGCAACAAAGTTTAGAAGCCGAAGGAATTATAATTATTGAAGATAAAATTCAAAATTTTAGCAAACATTATTGGGATCCAAATATTGAGTTGGTATTATAAACAAGCGAATTCAATTCTAATTTATAAATACATTTTAACAGTTAAATTACATAGTTTTGTACAATGAAATCATATACTTTAATTTCAAACATAAAATTACTTGCAGGTATTTTAGATAAAAATATTTTACTTAAAAAAGGTGCTGAAATGGGCGTTTTAAATTCCATTGAAAACGCTTATTTAATCATTGAAAATGATTGTATTTTTGGTTTTGGTAAAATGGAAGATTTGAATGAAAGCATTCAAAATATAAAAATATCTCACGAAGTAAATGCTAATAATGGAATGTTGCTGCCAGCTTTTGTTGATAGTCACACGCATTTAGTATTTGCTAATTGGCGCGAAGAAGAGTTTGAAATGCGTATAAAAGGGAAAAGTTATGAAGAAATAGCAGCTGCTGGCGGTGGTATTTTAAACTCGGCCAAAAAATTACAAAGCATGAGTGAAGATGAACTTTTTATAAAAGCATTGGAACGATTAAATCAAGTTATAAAACAAGGAACTGGAGCTATTGAAATAAAAAGTGGATATGGTTTAACGGTTCTTGATGAATTAAAAATGTTGCGTGTAATAGCTCAACTTAAAAAGGTTTCGCCTATTCCAATTAAAGCTACTTTTTTGGGAGCACATGCTTTTCCAACTGAGTATAAACAAAACAGGAAAGGGTATATTGATTTAATCATCAATGAAATGTTGCCAAACATAGCAAAAGAAAATTTAGCCGATTATTTTGATGTGTTCTGCGACCAAGGTTTTTATACCGTGGAAGAAACAGATGTGCTTTTAACAGCCGCTGCAAAATATAATTTAAAACCAAAAATTCATGCCAATGAATTAGGTTATACTGGAGGAGTGCAAGTAGGAGTAAAGCACCAGGCATTGAGCGTAGACCATTTGGAATATACCGGAAAAGACGAGATTGATTGTTTGCTAAATAGCAATACCATGCCCGTTGGTTTGCCTAATTGTTCCTTCTTTTTAGGTATTCCTTACATGCCTGCTCGTGCCATGATTGATGCTGGTTTGCCAGTATGTTTGGCCTCGGATTACAACCCTGGAAGTTCACCAAATGGACGAATGGGTTTTGTAGTAAGTTTGGCTTGTACACAAATGAAGTTAACACCCCAAGAAGCTATTAATGCTACAACTATTAATGGTGCTTATGCAATAGAATTGAGTAATACTCATGGAAGTATTACTATTGGTAAAAAAGCCAATTTAATTATTACAAAACCTATATCTTCATTAGCATATATTCCTTATGATTTTGGAAATGATAGTGTAGAAAGTGTTTTGATTAATGGTAAAATTTATTAAATAAAATAACAACATTCCAATAGAACTAGAAGATAAAAATAAAATAATATGAAAACAGATACGGTACTTATTATAGGCTCAAATGGGCAAATAGGAACAGAATTAGCCGAAGCGCTAAGAGAAATTTACGGAACAAATAATGTAGTTTGTAGCGATTTAAAATTACCTACTCTTGAAACTGGACCGTTTGAAATAATTGATATTTTGGACAGAACAGGTGTTTATGCCATTATAAAAAAACACAAAATCACTCAAGTATATTTATTGGCAGCAATGCTGAGTGCTACAGCCGAAAAAAATCCAAAATTTGCTTGGGATTTAAACATGCAAGGACTATTTAATATATTAGATGCAGCCAAAGAAGGGTTAATAAAAAAAGTATATTGGCCAAGTTCTATTGCTGTATTTGGACCAACTACTCCCAGTATTTTAACACCTCAATATACTGTTATGGAACCTAACACTATTTATGGAATTAGTAAGCAAGCTGGGGAACGTTTTTGCGAATATTATTTTCAAAAATACAATGTAGATGTACGCAGCATTCGATATCCTGGTTTAATAGGACATAAGTCGGCACCTGGTGGTGGAACTACTGATTATGCGGTTCACATTTACCACGAAGCAATAAAAAATGGAAAATACACTTGCTTTTTAAATGAAAAAACAACACTTCCAATGATGTATATGCCCGATGCTTTGCGTGCTACAATAAGTATAATGGAAGCACCAGCAGAAAATGTAAAAATACGAAGTAGTTATAACGTAGCAGGTATGAGTTTTAATCCACTAGAAATTGCAGCATCTATTCAAAAACATATTCCAAATTTTACCATTGATTTTGCACCTGACTTTAGACAAGCCATTGCCGATAGTTGGCCCAAAAGTATTGATGATACTGAAGCTCGCCAAGATTGGTTTTGGAAAAATGAGTTTGACTTACAAAAAATGACTGACGATATGATGTTTAATTTAAATACGTTGTATAAGTAAATTGGATTTACTAATGTACTGATTTTATAGCATGCTTAACAGTTATATTTTGTATATCTGTTAAGCATTTCGCATTAGTCTGAATCAGGAATAGAATGATAATAAGATTTGCAGGATTGATTGGTGAAATTCAACGTAAAAATTTGTAAACAGAAATAATTTCATATCATTGTGATTCTAGCTCACACATAAAAAGCAAATGAATTCATATGGTATTGGTAAGCAATTTAGTCTTTTTTTTATTTCAATTTTATTAGCAAATCAACTATGATATCGTTTCTAGCAGGTCTTAAGTTTATAGTAAATACTTCATTGCTAAAAAATAAGAGTAAAGGAGAGGAACATGAATTGTTACTCTCAACAGGTAAAACGCCTTTACTTTTATATACTCCTTCTGGGAAAGAAAAAGGATTCATCATTTCCCTTACTGGTTTTTCTATGAGCGGATATGAAGATAATCGTATTGCAGTAGTGAACAATGCCTTTGCAAAATTAGGTTACCGGGTAATAACACCGAAGATTAATTCCATAGATGCTTTATTGATTCATCCTTCAGGTATTGATGAAGTGAAGGAGGTCATTAATAAAATTGCGGCTGATCCATTATTGAATCCACATAAATTTTGTCCTGCTGTTTTTGCTCCTTCTTTCACTGCTGGTATTGCTGCTTTGGCAATTGCTGAAATGCCTGTTAACAGTGTATCTTCGTTATGCTTGATAGGAAGTTTTTGTGATTTTGAAACAACCATTCAATTTGCTTTGACCAACGAAAAAAATGTAGACGATTATGGGATGCATATTCTTATGAAAAATTTTATGAAATATGAAGTTGGTAATAACCCTAAATTAGAAAATTTGGTTCAAACCGCATTAGAAGACAATGGTTTGAGAAGACAAGTTCCATTACTGCCAAGCCTACTTGCACAAACAGATTTAGCAACTGTTGATTTGTATAAGAAGATTAGATATAATACTGAATTCAGAAGAGATTTAATGATGCGGGCTTGGACAAAAATTCCCGATTTTGCCATTTGGAAGCACCGACTTGATTTGTCGAAACATGCTAATAAAATTACTTGTCCACTTACCATTATTCACGGGAAAGAGGATAATGTAATTCCTTCCTCAGAGTCTATTTTACTAAATTCTTTACTTAAAGATAAAAACCAAAGAATCCATTTAGAAGTATCAAATTTACTGGACCATGGAGACATGAAAGTAGGCTTGAAAATTTTTAGTGAAATTGCCAACTTGGCAAAAGCTTTCAATTTTTTTATTGTCAATATAAAATAAAATATGCTGCTCAATGGGTTTGTGCTAGTCCTTTAGCTATTGGACAAGAACTTAAACCCATATTACTCATTAGAAAATCTATTACGTGCTAAATCTACTTCAAATCAGTGGTTACTTAAATTTCAAAAACAGAGCGGTGCTATGCTTTTAAAATTCAAATAACTGATTTATTGTATATTTACTCATAACGATGTCCTAATACGTAATATGGGTTAAACTTAACGTTTTCAAAACATTTCTGCCGATTTATCGGTAGAAGTTTGATGCTACAAAACAAAAAGAGGCTGCCTTCTTTAGAGACAGCCTCATTTTTATTGATTAACCCTTTTATGTTTTAAGCCGAAACCAACGTTTCTAACAATAATTTTTTTACTTGTATTTTTATTGCTTTAGCATCAAAACCACACTCTGCATATAGTTCTGAAGGTTCGCCATGTTCAGTAATTTTATCAGGCATTCCAAGCATTTTAAAATGTGCAGTGTAATTATTTGCAGCCATAAATTCTAAAATGGCACTACCTGCACCACCTACTACAGTTCCGTCTTCAACAGTTATAATTTTATTGAATTTTGCAAAAACATCGTGCAGCATTTCTCTGTCAATTGGTTTAACAAATCTTAGGTCAAAATGTGCAACATTTATTCCTTCTTCCGTTAAACTATTAATAGCTGAAGCAGCTAAATTACCTGCAGTTCCAAATGAAATGATTGCTACATCATCACCATCTTTTAGTTTTCTGCCTTTACCAATTTCTATTTCATTTAAAGGAGTTTTCCAATTAGCATTTGTACCGTTTCCTCTAGGATAACGAATAGAAAAAGGACCAGCATTTTTATCTAATGAAGCTGTGTACATTAGGTTACGTAATTCTTCTTCATTCATAGGTGCCGAAACCACCATGTTTGGAATGCAACGCATGAACGGAATATCTATCATTCCATGATGAGTTTGTCCGTCAGCACCAGCTAGACCGGCTCTGTCCATACAAAAAACAACATGTAATTTTTGTAAAGCTACATCGTGTACCACTTGGTCGAAAGCACGCTGCATAAACGATGAATATATATTACAAAAAGGAACTAAACCTTGCGTAGCCAAACCAGCCGAAAAAGTAACTGCATGTTGCTCTGCAATACCTACATCAAAAGCTCTATCAGGCATGGCTTTCATCATAATATTTAATGAAGAACCTGAAGGCATAGCTGGAGTTATTCCCACAATTTTTTTATTGGCTTCGGCTAATTCTACTAAAGTATTTCCAAATACATCTTGGTATTTTGGCGGTTGTGGAATTTCAGAAATCGTTTTAAAAATTTCACCTGTTACTTTATCAAATAAACCGGGTGCATGCCATTTAGTTTGGTCTTTTTCGGCCAAGGCATAGCCTTTGCCTTTTACTGTTACACAATGTAATAATTTAGGTCCTGGAATTTTCTTTAAATCATTTAAAACTTTTACTAAATGGTTTACATCATGTCCATCTACTGGACCAAAATACCTGAATCTTAGTGATTCAAACATATTGCTTTGGCGCAATAATCCAGATTTTAAAGTATCGTGAACTTTTGAAATTACATCACCTGAAAACTTGCCAACTTTATCTAATTTATTTAAAGCTTTCCAAACATCATCTTTAAATTTATTATAGGTTGGCGATGTAGTTATATCGGTTAAATATTCTTTTAGCGCACCCACATTTGGGTCAATGCTCATGCAGTTATCGTTTAAAATAACAATGATATTGCTGTTCTCAACTCCTGCATGATTTAAGCCTTCAAAAGCCAACCCAGCAGTCATAGCACCATCGCCAATAATAGCAATATGTTGCTTATCAAATTCACCTTTTAAACGAGAAGCAACTGCCATTCCTAATGCTGCCGAAATGGAAGTAGATGAATGTCCAACTCCAAAAGTATCGTATTCGCTTTCTGCTCTTTTAGGAAAACCAGAAAGACCTTTATAAACTCTATTGGTGTAAAAATTATCTCTTCTACCTGTTAAAATTTTATGTCCATATGCTTGGTGTCCAACATCCCAAACTAATTGGTCGTAAGGCGTGTTAAATGCATAATGCAAAGCTACCGAAAGTTCAACAACTCCCAAGCTTGCACCAAAATGCCCACCATAAACTGATACAGTATCAATAATATATTGACGCAAGTCTGCGCAAACATTTACCAAATCAGCTTCATTTACTTTTCGTAAATCGGCTGGAAACTTTATAGGTTCTAAATATTGTCCGGCTTTTATTTCCATAACTCCTAATCAAACGAAATTAGTTAGATTTTGTTTGCAATTATTTATTGTTCATTTATAAAAGCGCAAAATAGTTGAATAAAATGTCTTTTAACAATGCTTTTTATTAGAAGCTGTCTAAATTTGATAATTTAGAATTGCTATAATTATATTTTTTGTCAATTAAGGTGCATTTTGAAGTTGCAAACAGTGCAACTTTCAACAAAAAAACTCAACGCAACAGAAAATAGAACATAGCAAATTTATTATGTGAATTTAGACACCTTTTTAGTCAATTAACAATTTTTTTGAATAAAAAACTTCTTCGTTTTTAATTGTAATAAAATGCAATCCTTTAGGTAATTCAGAAACATCAATTGTATTTACATTTGATGTTAAGTGTTTATTTAATAGTATTTTACCAGTTATATCTGTAATTACTACTTCTGTGTTTTTGCTGTTTGTACGAATGCTTTCAACTGTTAAAATATTTTTTACAGGGTTTGGAAAAACATTGAAAGTTGGGTTGTTATTGAATTGGGAAACACTATTTTTTCCACCAGTAACATAAAAATCAATGATACTAGAATCTAGTCTTTCTACCGGAAATGAAAGTCCAACTATTGAAATCCAAGAACGCACAAATACTTTTATTTCATAATGCTTAAAATGGTTAGAATCTGGTTTCCCTTCTAATAATGCACAACCTTTATCACCACCTTTCCAGGTACAATTAGATTTATTACAAGCCCATGAAAATCCTAAAGGAATATTTCTAATCTGATCAACTCTTGCCGAATCAATGGTGGCATTGTAGTTTTGGCCAGCATAAAAAATAACTGTGTCTTTGGGTGTTTTAAATGAAATAACAGTTGAATAATTTGTTCCTACTACACCATCGGGAGCGCGGCTTGGGCTAATTCCATTGGTGTTCCAAGCTGGATCAGGAATACATTGTGAGTAAGTGGTAATGGTTGCTATTGATAGCACAATTAGTAAATAAATCTTTTTCATGGTTTTTTATGTTTAGTTCAAATGTAAATAAGCTTTTGTTATAAAATCAATTATTTTTTCAGTTGCGCCTACATTTTTTAAAATTTGTTGCTGCGCATTGTTCCCGAATTTTTGTCTAATTTCGTAATTATTTATCAATTTATTCATGCTTTCATCAAAATCTGATTGATTTTTTACACAAATGGCAGCTTCATTTTTTAAAAAATCTATTGCTTCTGGGAAGTAATCTAACTCATCACCATAAATTATAGCATTGCCAAAAGTGGCAGCTTCTAATATATTATGTAATCCTCTAGACTTAAAACCACCGCCAATAAACGAAATATCGGCATATTTATATATTTTACTCAACATGCCTATATTGTCAATTAGCAGTGAATCGTAATTGGCTATAAAAGTTGCATTGGCTTTACTGTATCTTATAATGTTTTCAGGAAAAAAAGTTTCAACATCTTCTAATTTATCCTCGTTTATAAAATGTGGAGCTATTATTATTTTTATTTTTTGGGTTTTATTTTTAGCTAAATAATTTACCAACATTTGCTCTTCTAGTTCGTAACTACTTCCCAAAACAATTAGTAAATATTCGCCTTTAAACTTACTAATTAAATCAAGGTTTTCGGTTAGTTGAAGTGCATTATAAACCCTGTCAAAACGAGTGTCTCCAGTAATTTTTACATTTAAAATATTGATGCTTTCGAGCAAAGTTTTACTCAGTTCGTTTTGAGTAAATATATAAGTAAAGTTTGACAATATTTTTTTATAAAAAACAGCATATTTTTTAAAATAAACTTGCTTGTTGTTAAAGCTTGCATCTATTAAAAAAGTAGAAATTTTTAGTTTTTTTAGTTCATTTAAATAAAAAAACCAAAAATCGTATTTTACCCAAAAAACCAACTCGGGTTTAAATAAACCAATTAAATTTTTAGCATTTTTTCTTGAATCGTTTGGCAAATAAAAAATGAAATCAGCTACTGCATCATTTTTCCTAATTTCGTATCCCGAAGGGGAGAATACTGTAACAATATATTTATGGTTTGGGTAAATAATTTTTAGTTTTTCAATTACAGGTCTGGCTTGTTCAAATTCGCCTAACGAAGATACATGAAACCAAATTGATTTCCTTTTATCGCCTTGAATTGATTGAGAGATATGTTTAAAGATGTCTTTTCTTCCAATTACAAATTGCTTTGCTCTTTTGTTAAATGGAGATATTATTTTTAGTAATAAAAAAAAAGATTTGGTGCTTATTATGTAAAGAAAATAGCCTAAATAATTTGTCATGAAATAATTAGTTGGCTTTAAAGTTAAACTCTTCACTTTTTGAACTTAAATAAATTGGAATCATCCAACCAAAACGAAATGCAGTATAATTGTCTTGTTTTGAACCCAAATCGTATTGATGAGTATCGTAATTATATTCTCGTAAGTTTTTGGTAAATGCTTGTGCAAAATCAACTCCAGCATAAAAGTTTAAAAGCCTACTTTCTGAATGAAAATAATAACCTACAAACTGACTGATGGCAAGGCCACCATGAAGTCTATCATAACCTCTTTGGTTTACTTCATTAAGCTGAGCAACTGTGTTTTGAGGAATATTGAAATTTAAATAGTGCATTAAGTAACCTGCACCAATTTGAACTAAAAACCCATGATTTTTATTTAGCCTATTAACAGGAATTATTTTACCAATTCTTCCAAAAGCCGTAAACCCTCTCATCGATAAATCAACAGTAGCTGGTGTTCCATTATTTGTGTTAAAAGTATAATTATTGCTATTGGTTAAATTTACCAAATCGGCTGTATTTTTTAAATTATTGGAAAGCATAAAACTACTTTCGGCACTGAATAACCAATTTGTTTGAGTTTTATAGTTAACACCAAAACCCAAACCGTGGCTAACACCATACATTTTCTCCCAATCACCGCTAGGAAATTGGCCATTATAAATAAACTGAAAATTGAAAATTTTATTGCTAAAATCATCTCCTTTTTTTTGTGCAAATGCCATTGAATTTACAAAAACAAAAAGTATAAAAAGTGTAGCTTTGGTTATTTTTACCATATAATTTTTTTATGAAAACGTGCGTTAAATTACCTTCAAGTAATGTTCCATTTGTTTAGCCAAAAAATACAAATCTTTATTACTTCCAGTGTCTATAGTCATGTCAAATAATTTGGTAGCAAGGTTCATTTGAGCACCTAATTGGTATTTTGCTTTACTTAATACCGAAATACCTTGTAATGCCAGTGTTTCTTCGTTGTAAATATTGAATAAAATATCGAATTTTATGTCAATAAATCGTCCAATTTTATCAGGATTTGGTAAGTTAAAAAAAGTAAGATTACTGTTTAAAAACAAATCGCTACTTATTTGCGGCACTCTTTTATTAGGCAATTCTTTTTGGTTTATAAATCCAAGTAAATACACTTTTTTCCCTTCACTCCTTAATTCGCCTGCAAATTGTTGAACTTTATGTTCGTTTTGCATATTTTCAGCATTATAAATTATTCCAATTTCATTGGCTTTATCAAAAGGCATAAAAGCATGTTTGGCTTTTTTAGCTTTTATTTGATTTTGTAAAATAAATTTACCGAAATAATTCTTTAATTGATTGAACATCTGTTTCTAAAACCGTTAGTCGTTAATGAGCAATTTTACATAAAACAAAGGATTTCGCAATTTTGCTCTTAAATCTAAATCTTCAAACATGCAACTAATTGTTTCGCGTAGTGCTTTGTTTTTATTGGCTTTGTTTACCACAAAATTGAATAGCCACGGGTATTTACAAAGTTTTTGCATGGTATGGCTTAACTTTAATTCATCCCATTGTCTATCGTAAAAAGCATTGTCGTAAGTTTGATTAAATGCTGCAGTGTAGTTATTTTGTGAAATACAATTTTGAATATGAGTTGCGGCCAACATTCCACTATACATGGCATTGCCAATTCCCTCGCCCGTAAATGGATCTATTAAACTTGCTGCATCGCCAGTTAACAAAAAATTGTTGCCACTAATTACACGCTTTTTGCTGCCTAATGGCAATCCCCAACCTTGAATATTGTTCACCAATTTGGCATTGGCAAAACGGTGTTTTATTTTAGGATTATTGGCAATTGCACGCAACATATCTTCTTTTAAATTTACTTTTTTAGCACTTACCGATGAACTTAACATTCCTGCACCCACATTGGCTTGTCCGTTTGGCAACGGAAAAATCCAAAAATATCCCGGAAGTAATTCTTCCAAAAAATGAAGTTCTATAAAATTTTGATCATGTAGTTCAGTTACACCTTCGTAATAAGCCCTAATTCCAGCGCAGTAATGGTCGTTTTCTTTCTTTATATCCGATAATTTTTTAGCCACTAATGAACGGTCACCTTCCGCTCCTATCAGCATTTTTATGTTTTTTATTTCAAATGTTTCTGTATTATTTTTCAGTTGAACTGTTATTCCATCATCCGTTTTTATAATATCTAATAATTCTGTTCCATCTAAAACAGTGGCGTAATTTCTATCTAATTTATTAAACAAACTGGCATCAAAATCTATGCGCTTGCTAATAAAACCTGGTGCATGCGTTTCTTTACTCACATCGCTTTTAAAAGGAATATCAATTGATTTGCCATTTGGCGCTACAAATTTTACTCCCCAACTTGGCATAAACTGATTACTTTTATTGTTGTAATCATAAATCATTTCTGGGTTCAGTTGTTTCATTACATAAACAACTTTACCACTTAAGGCATCGCCACAAACTTTATCGCGTGGAAAAAAAGCCTTATCAATGATGGTATGAGGAATTTTGTTTTTTGCTAAAAAAAGTGAAGTACTGCAACCTGCCGGTCCTGCTCCAATTATAACTATGTCGGTTGGTTTCATTTAGTGGGTTGCAATTTAAAAAAAACTAGCATTTTTTTGGTATTAAATAAAAGCAATTTTGATTTAGCTGTAAAAAGTATAAGTTGAAAAACTAACTTTAAACTATAAAACCGATGCCTTCGTTTAAAGCGAAGGCATCGGCAAAAACTATAAAAACTAAAAAGCCATTGAACACTTTTGTTCAATGGCTTTTTTATACTTTAAATTATAGTTTAAAATGGTAAGTCGTCTGAAGCGCTTTCATCGTTACTAAACGACATGTTAGCTGGTGCTTCATTTACATTATTATTTTGAGGTGCACTTGGCTGAAAATTGGTTTGAGCTGGTGGTTGAGCAACAGGTGCAGCACCAGCAGGAGTAACTTTCCAAGCATTTAAATTAGTGTAATATTTGCCGTTATATTCTCTGCTTTCTGCATCAAAACTAACTACTACTTCTTGGCCTTCTATCACTTGATTTTGATCAATTTTAGCTCCCATTAAACTAAACATTACCTTTTTAGGGTATTGGTCGCCAGTTTCAATTAAAAATTCTTGCTTACGCCATTGGCCATTTTTTCCTTCACCGGTAACAACTGGTATCGATAAAATTACTTTTCCTTTCAAATCCATGCAGCAAATAAAAACATTATTTTTTAATTATTTTGCAATGTGTAAAAAAAATATGTTTTAGCGCTATTTCATTTTAAAAATATAGTGGTTTTATGTCTGATTTTACCATTGCATAATTAAAAACTAGGTTTAGATTTTTTTTCGTGTTATAATTATAACAGTTTTACTTTTGTTTTTGTTGATGCTTTTTTGCATTTAAAATCTCAACTTAATAAATCAGTTTGAATTCAAACAATTTGTACCGTTTATAAAAATAGTTTTTGGGTAATAAGCATTATTATAAAATAAATGTAATTTTCGCACTTCATTGATTGAAAAAACAATGAGGTTTTAAAATAAATAATTCATGAAAAAATCGAAAAATAAACTATTAATTTGGTTAGGAATAGCTATAGTAATTTTAATAATTATAGCTGTGGTTGGTAAGAAAAAAGGTTGGTTTGGAGGCAAAGATGAAATAAGAGTAAGCATGGCTGTTACCGAAATAAAAACAGTAATTGAAACGGTAAATGCTAATGGAAAAATTCAACCAGAAACCGAAGTAAAAATAAGTTCAGATGTAAGTGGAGAGATTAGAGAATTATATGTAAAAGAAGGCGATTCAGTAACTGTTGGTCAGTTATTAGCTCGAATAGATCCAGAATTATATGCATCGGCATTAGATAGAAGTAGTGCTTCGTTAAGCAATGCAAAAGCTAATTCTGCTACAAGTAAAGCACGATTAACACAGGCTGAAGCACGATTTGCAGAAATAGAAAAGCAGTTCAATCGATCGAAAAAAATGGCTGAACAAAAACTAATTAGTGAAGCAGAAATTGAAACTGCTACATCAAGTTATAAAAATGCAAAAGCTGAAGTAGATGCTATTAAACAAAATGTAATAGGTGCTGATTTTACTGTAAAAAGTTTTGAAGCAAGTTTAAAAGAAAGCAAAAAGAATTTGACAAGAACAGAAATTTTTGCTCCTGTTAGTGGAATAGTATCAAGTTTAAAAGTAGAAAAAGGCGAACGTGTAGTTGGAACATCGCAAATGGCAGGAACCGAAATGATGCGAATAGCAAATTTAAATGCCATGGAAGTAAGCGTAGATGTAAACGAAAATGACATAATAAAAGTAGGTTTAGGCGATACTGTTTTAATAGAAGTAGATGCTTATGGAACCCGAAAATTTAAAGGTTTGGTTTCAGAAATTGCAAACAGTGCAAGTGCCAATGGTGCTAGTACTAGCGACCAAGTAACAAATTTTATTGTTAAAATAAAAATATTGAGGAGTAGTTATGCCGATTTAACTGCCAAATTTGGAAAACGCAAAGCTGTGTTTCGTCCAGGAATGAGTGCCAGTGTAGAAATTCAAACTGAAATTGCAAATAAAGTATTGGCTATTCCTATAGAAGCAGTAACTGTTAGACAACCAAATGATTTAGATACTTCTGTTGCTGATAAAAAAGAAATGGTGTCAAATACTGATTCAAAAGATGAAGTAGAAGTGGTGTTTGTAAGCAATAATAATACTGCTGCTATCAGGAAAATAGTTACTGGAATTCAAGACGATAAGTTAATTGTAATAACTAGTGGTTTAGCCAAAGGCGATATTGTAATTAGTGGGCCTTATGCAACAGTTTCTAAAACTTTAAAACATGGCGACAAGCTTAAAAAAGTTACTAAAGAAGAGCTTTTTGAAGTGAAGAAATAGTAATGGGAGTTTGAAGATTAATTATATGAAAAAATAAAAAGTTTTGAAACTTAATTTTGTCTTTTATCAACTAAAAAAAATTCATATTGAAAACAATGATAAATAAAACCTGACAGATTTTTTAAAACCTGTCAGGTTTTATTTATTTATTCCACTACTATTTTTTGATGAAATTGGTTGGTTTCGTTTTCAATTTGTAACAAATAAATGCCTTTTGAAATGCCATCTAATTGAATATTTTGTTGGTTGAAACCTGCATTTAAGTTAACTAATTGCAATGCAACCAAAGCACCTTGAATATTGAAAATTTTAACAGTACATTGTGTCGAATTTTTATTCCAAACCGATAAATTAAATTGATTGTTTACAATTGGATTAGGGAAAATTTCATACTCAAAATTATCTATTTTATTAGTGTTTTTAACAGAAACACCGCTGTTTACAGTCATTACATAATTAGTAATAGTATCGTATTGATTTTGGCTAACTCCAAAAGCAGAAGCTTTAATTTTAATAAATATTTGCAATGGGAAAACGCCTTTTTGTGTAGGTGTACCGCTAACTTTTACACAGCCATTTCCACCTCCAGCAATGTTACAATTTGAAGTGTTGCATTGGTAATTTAAACCAGTAGGATAACCAGTAATATTAGTAATTGTAAATGAATCAATAGTAGCTGCAATGTTTCCTAAACCGGGTACATTAACTACAGTGTCTTTAACAATATAATATTGTAAAACTTGATCGTAAGCTTGGCCTACTCTGCCTGCGGGCAATGAGGTTGGGAAAACACCAGTAGTTTTTATTGAAGGATCGGGTGTACACTGAGCAATAGCAAATGAATTTAAAAGAAATACACTAACACCTGTAGATAAAAGTTTGTAGAATTTTTGTTTCATATTTTTTTTGTTTTTAATTATCAAATATAAAAACATTTGACAATAGTTATGTGTTTTTTCTGTAAAAACACAGTAATTGCTTTTAAAACCCAAAAAATCAAAAAATTCCAAATCAAATTTCCTTTCGCTCCAGGGGTGGAAGTTTTGCCATGCATAGTTTTGTTAAGCACTAAGTGCGAATTTTTTTCATTTATGTGAATAAATACAAACATCTTAATTCACAAAAAATTCTTCCAAAATAGTGCTTTGCTCTTCTAATTATTTTTTAGTTATTTGCCATTATGCAATTTAAAAATATTGTAGGCCAAAAAGCCTTAATAAACAAACTAATACAAACCACCAAAGATGGGCGCATTAGCCATGCGCAGCTGTTTTTAGGAGCCGAAGGAAGTGGGAATTTAGCTTTGGCAATTGCGTATGCACAATATGTAAATTGTTTAAATCAACAAGAAACTGATAGTTGTGGGAATTGTTCTAGCTGTGTAAAATACCAAAAATATATTCACCCCGATTTACATTTTACTTTTCCTACTATTTCGCCTACCAAATTATGTATTGATGTATTGTCGGATTTTAGAGAAGCATTACTCGAAAATCCTTACATGAACGATTTTGATTGGATTTGTCAGTTAGATAATGCAGGAAATAAACAAGGAAATATTACTGCTGAAGAATGCAGAGATATAATTAGAAAACTAAGCTTAAAAGCTTACGAAGCAAAGTTTAAAACCCTAATTATTTGGATGCCCGAATACATGAAAACTGAGGGCAATATTATTTTAAAATTATTGGAAGAACCGCCAGAAAATACATTGATTATTTTGGTGGCCAACGATAGTGAAAAAGTAATAGCTACCATTTTATCGAGGGCACAATTAATAAAAGTACCGCAGGTTTTAGATGAAGATATTGTAAATAATTTAGTCGAAAATCATCAAATAGAAAGCAACAAAGCGCAAGCAATAGCAAGGTTGGTAAGTGGAAATTACAATTTAGCTTTGAGTTTAATTGACATTGAGCATGGCGATTATTTGAACTTATTTATTGAGTGGATGCGTAAATCATTTACCTATAATAAACCTTCGCAAGCTGGGCAGCCCGATGAATTAACTTTGTTAATTGAAAAACTTTCAACGGTTGGTCGCGAGCAGGTAAAAAGCTTTTTAACATATAGCAGTCAAATGATTCGATCGGCATTTATTTACAAATTTGGTCATGAATCATTAAGGAAAAACTCACCTGAGGAGTTGGCTTTTTTAAATCAATTCAGCGTGGTTTTTACACCAAATAATTTAGCCTTGATAACCACCGCAATTGACGAAGCAATTTTTCATGTAGAGCGTAATGCAAGTGTGAAAATTATGTATTTAAATCTTTCTATGTATATTGGCAAACAATTACAAAAGGCAACTATTAAAAAATAACCTATTTAATGGCAATTTTTGTAATATAATTCAGGTTTTATTTTTTCAGAAAAATAGAAACCAAAAACTAAATTTTTTAAAGTTCAATTATTTAAAATATATAAATAATAAATGGGATGTTCAAGTGGAGGATGCAGCACTGGTGGCTGTTCTAGCGGTGGGTGCAGCACGGGAGGCTGCAATAAATTAAATACATACGATTGGTTAAGTGATTTGGTAATGCCACCTCATACCAAACCTTTTGATGTAGTAGAAGTAAGTTTTAAAGGAACCAGAAAAGAGTACTTTAGAAACAATAATTTGGATATAACCAATGGCGATTTTGTAATTGTTGAATTAGAAAATGGATACGATTTTGGTAAAGTAAATTTAAAAGGAGAACTAGTAAAACTTCAATTAAAGAAAGTAGGCTTAACTCCCGAAAGTACTCATATTCGTAAAATTATTCGCAGAGCAAACGACACTGATATTGCAAAGCATAAAGAAAATAAAGAACTAGAAATTCCAACTATGTTTAAAGCCAGAACTCACGCTTTGGAGTTAGGTTTAAACATGAAACTAAGTGATGTAGAATATCAGGGTGATAAACGAAAAGCCATATTTTATTACACAGCCGAAGACAGGGTAGATTTTAGAGAGCTGATAAAAAAGCTAGCCGATGAGTTTAAAGTTCGTATAGAAATGAAACAAATTGGTTATAGGCAAGAGGCTGGAAGGCTTGGTGCAATTGGTAGTTGCGGACGTGAACTTTGTTGTAGTACATGGCTTACCGATTTTAAATTGGTACACATAAATGCTGCGCGTTATCAAAATTTATCAATCAATCAGTTAAAACTTTCGGGGCAATGTGGTAAGCTAAAATGTTGTTTAAACTTTGAGTTAGATGTGTATCAAGAATCGTTAAAAGATTTTCCGGAAAAAGACAATAACATCATTGAATTTGCTGGCGATTTGCGTTACAAGCAAGTAAAAATTGATATTTTAAAACGTATTTTATTCTTTGCTCCAATGGGCGAAGCAAATGGCGATTGGTTAGAGTTAAGTGTAGAAAAAGCCAAAGAATATATTAGCCAAAACAGAGATGGAGTAAAACCAGAATTGGTAATTAAACCCAAAGTAGAATTGAAGAAAGTAATAGAACTTGACTTTAAAAACGACATGGGAATGGATAGTTTAACAAGGTTAGACGATAACAAAAAACGCAACAATAACAATAAAAACAACCGCAATAAAAACAATAAACCCAATCCAAATGCGGTTCAAGGAAATAACACAAATCAGAACAAACCACAACAACCAAGGCCGGCAAACACGAATCCGAATGCTAAGCCAATTAACAATAATCCAAACGCAAAACCGATAAATACTAATCCAAACGCTAGGCCAGTAAATCCTAATCAACAACCAAGACCTGCAAATCCAAATCAAAGACCACCACAAGCCAATGTAAACGCTAATGAAAACAAGCCTTTGGAGGATAAGCCAATTAATGCAAACCCCAATAATAAACCAAAGTTTAACAAAAATAGGAACAATAGAAACAAACCAAATTCACCCAAACCCGATGATAAAAAGGAGTAAACATATTATTTCAATAATTGTATTTGTGCTGGTTTCATTTTGTTTTGGAGCATGCGGAAATGCGCCAATTTTTGATGAAAACAAAGAAATACTAGCATATAAATGGGACTATAAAACACCAATTAGTTTTGATATAAACATTGCTGATACCAATAAATATTGTAATGTATTTATCAATTTGAGAATTAATGGCGATTATAAATACAGTAATATGTTTATGTGGGTTCATGAAATATTACCCGATAAAACGGTTACAAAAGAAAGAATAGAGTTTACACTAGCCGATGACAGAGGTAAATGGCAAGGCAAAGGCTTTGGCGATATTCATGCTTACCAATTACAATTTAAACCACGAATGAAGTTTAAACAAACTGGAATTTATACCTATAGTTTGGAACAAAACATGCGTGATGATATTTTGGAAAATGTAGTAAGCGCAGGTGTTCGCATTGAATTTTGGACTTCAGAATC
Organism: Bacteroidia bacterium; assembly: GCA_049318585.1. Lineage (GTDB taxonomy): Bacteria > Bacteroidota > Bacteroidia > UKL13-3 > UKL13-3 > JAAFJM01. The sequence goes on from JBMOGB010000002.1 coordinate 52,459, forward strand.
GAAGGCTTGGTAAAAAAATATTTTTGCAACGATTTTCTTTTTCTGGAGGAAAGAACCAATTTATTGTTTCTTTAAATTTTTCAATAAAACAAAAATAGCTTGTTGTTACTTTTTTACCAAACAGTATTTCAAGCTGGTTAGGAAAAAGAATACAGATTTATAAAAAAATGTTACTAAACGATAAAAACAAGTAAAGTCTTTTACTATTTCATAAGAAAAGATCTCTTAGGAGGTCTTTTTTTATGAATAAAAATTAAACAAATTACCTTTTATTTGAAACAAATAAATACTATCCATGAAAGTTAAAATTAGCAAATCAGCATTATTTTTGTTCCTGTTTTTTGAAGGTATCGGATTCAATTCCAGTTCTGTAAAAGCACAATCTAATGAAGCGTATACAATAGTAGAACAAATGCCTGTATTTGCAAGTGGTGAAGAAAAAATGTATCAATTTATAAGTTCCAATATTAACTACCCTGCATTTTGCAAAGAAAATAATATTATGGGTAGAGTAATTGTACGATTTATAGTTACTAGTAAAGGTGAGATTGATTCAGTAAATATTCTTGCTTCACCTCACCAAACCATGAGCGATGAGTGTATAAGGATGATAAAATTAATGCCTATTTGGACACCTGGAAAACAAAATGGAAAACCAGTAAATGTATTTTTTACACTTCCAATAAGTTTTCAATTAGAAACTTCCACACCTAAAAAAAGGAAATAGATTTAAGATTATTTCAAATGGAAGTTTCTCGCAATACTATTAAAACATTTTACTTGCTACTGTTTTCTCTGTTTTTTTACACTAATCTTATTGCCCAAAAAGCAGAAATATTAATAGAAGCAGAAATAAATCCTGAATATCCGGGTGGTGAATTTGCCATGAATAAGTATTTAGAGGAAAACTTAGTTTATCCTGTTTTTTGTGATAAAAACAATATTGGTGGAAGAGCAGTTGTAAAGTTTCGAGTAGCTAGTTCAGGATATGTTGATACTGCTTATATGATTCAATCACCACATGAATTAATCAGTGAAGAATGTATTAGATTAATGAAAGCTATGCCTAGGTGGAGTCCTGGAAGGCAAGCAGGTAAAGTAGTTCCTGTTTATTTTTCAATTCCATTTGTTTTTACTCCAGGTAATAATTCAGAATTTCCGAATAAGTATGAAGAATATTATCGTCTGAAAATAAATGCAATTGATTCAATGATTTTAAATGAAAAACAAACAAAAGCTTCTGTTTTAAAATTTATATTATTAACAACTGAAGAATTCTATCATTATGAAAATATTGCACTCACTCAACCATCGTTATTTCCTAACAAAAACCTAAATATTTTAAGTAACACTCAATTTTTAAGTACTTATAAAAAATATTTTACATACAAAAACATTCAAATTGATTCCATCAAAAATATTTTGAATGATTCAAATTTTTGCATTAACGATTCCGAAACAATTCAAACTCTCAATAAATTTAAATTGTTCATCAATAGAGAAATGAAATGCATCAATAGACTTGAAAATATTGCACCTTTTTGGCGGTCAAGTTTAAGTTTTCATCCAATATACAATAATTGGTATATGAATGATTCATTTACTCAAAAGTATGATTCATACTATTTAAATAAAACTGTTAATTTTTTGCTTTTTATTGATATGCCAAGTTATAATATCACTTCTGGAAACTTAAAAAATGTGGGATATGACCATTCAATTAATTTCAATTTGGGCATTGGGTTTTGTTACAAAAAATTAACTTTTAAATTAGCCGCTGGAGTTATAGGTGGTAACAATGCTAATTACCATGTAAAATTTAAAGATAACCTTGTAAAAGCAAATATATCTTCGGCTACATTATATAGTTTACAAATTGATTACAGATATTTTTATAATAAAAAATGGAGTTATTTTGTGAATGGGGCAATTGGGAAAACTCACTTAAATCAATACACTGAAACACTTGAAAAAAATGTTTCTAAAGTGGAAGTTTCTAATGAAATTCCCTATTTTAAACTAGGTCATACTATCAGTTATCGATTAAATCCAATCATTTTTTTTACTTTAAATACAAATATTTCTTACTTGAATCATCAATCAAATGCTGGTAATGATTTAAGTGGAATGCTTTATCAAATTGGAGTTGGCGTAGGATATTGGGGAAATAAAAAATGGTAGTTAATTAGTGGTTTGTTTTATACATTTTACTTCAACAATTTTTTCAAAAAAAGAAGTGATTATTACTTATTTTTCTAATAATATTGAAAACTAATAGAATGCATTTTTGATTGTAAAAATGTTAAATGATAATAATGAAAAGCAAAAAAATGTTTGAGCTAGTTAAAAACATAATATCATTGGTAAGAATGAATCATTGGGTAAAAAATGGTTTTGTGTTTTTACCTGTTTTTTTTGCTGGGAAAATTGAGTTGATTTTTACTTCAAATTTGTTGTTATTATTTATTTCCTTTTGTTTGGCATCCTCGGCCATTTATATTTTAAACGACATGGTTGATGTAAATGCTGATAAATTACATCCTACCAAAAAGTTCAGGCCAATTGCAAGTGGGTTTTTCAGTATCAACCAATCGATTGTTTTATTTACAGTAACTGCTATACTTTTCTTTTTATCGTTATTACTTTTAGCACATGCTGGTTTATATGTTTTAAGTTATTTTGTATTAAATATTTTATACTCTTTTTACCTAAAACATTTGTCTATTGTTGATGTATCGAGCATAAGTGCGGGCTTTGTTTTAAGAGAATTGGCGGGTGGTGCCGAAAGCAATGTTTATGTGTCGCATTGGATGATTATAATGACTTTTTTGCTTACAGTTTCTATTGGTTTTGCAAAACGAAGAGACGATTTAGTTTTGGTGCTAGAAAAGGAATCTTCCATCAAATCATTAGATGGATATACCATTCCATTTTTAGATATTGCAAAAAGCATTTCGTTTTCAATTACACTTATTTCCTATATTTTATATTCTATTTCAGCAGAAGTAATTGCCAGAATTGGCTCTGATAAATTATACATTACTTCACTTTTTGTTTTTTTAGGAATTATCAGGTACATACAAATTACGGTGGTTGACAAAAATTCTGGGTCGCCAATAGAAGTACTTTGGAAAGATAAATTTTTACAAATTACCTTATTACTTTGGGCATTCACTTTTCTGTTTATTATTTATGGAAAAGGTATTTAATTGGGGCATGTATCCGCAAATTGAAGCCAATCAATTTTCGTCTGGCAATTATGGTAAAATAGCAGATTTTGTCAAAACAAAAGATGTAATTATAGCAAGAGGAAACGGACGTTGTTATGGCGATAGTTCATTGCAAAAAAAAATATTTTCTACACTTTCCTTAAATAAAATAATAGCATTTGATGAAAAACTTGGAATTTTAAACTGTGAAGCTGGAGTTTTGTTAAGTGAAATATTGAATTTGATTGTCCCTAAAGGATTTTTTCTACCTGTTACTCCAGGAACTAAATTTATTACAATTGGTGGAGCTGTTGCTTCAAACATACATGGAAAAAACCACCACAAAGAAGGTGCAATTGCAGCCTATATTCAGTCGTTTGAATTAATGATTGAAACTGGTGAAATAGTGCATTGTTCCGAAAAAAATAATACAGTATTGTTTGCAAACACTATAGGAGGAATGGGGCTAACAGGTATTATTCTATCTGTTCAAATTCGCTTAAAAAAAATTGAAACCAGTTATATCAATCAGTCAACAATAAAAGCCAAAAACATAAAAGAAATAATCACTTATTTTGAAAACTATAAAAATACAACATACACTGTGGCATGGATAAATTGTTTGGCAAAAGGAAATCATTTAGGTCAATCTATTTTGTATTTGGGCGAACATGCAAAAATTGATGAATTGAATAAAAAACAATCAGAAAATCCGTTAAAAACACACCATAAAACACCAATAAATATTCCTTTCTATTTCCCAACCTTTGTTTTGAATAGCACATTTATAAAGCTGTTTAATTTTTTGTTTTATCATAAGCAATTGCGCCAAAAAGCAACTAAAATTATTGATTACAATTCGTTTTTTTATCCGTTAGATGCGCTCAATAATTGGAATAAAATGTATGGTAAAAATGGTTTTACTCAATATCAATTTGTAATACCTTTTGAAAATGGCAAAGTAGTTTTGATTGAGATTTTAACTCAAATTTCTGATTCGGGTTGCAGTGCTTTTTTGGCAGTTTTAAAAACTTTTGGTCCAAAAGATGTTCATTCATCGCCACTTTCATTTCCAATGGAAGGTTACACTTTGGCTGTTGATTTTAAAGTGAATAAAAAAGTATTTCAATTGTTAGATCAATTGGATGAAATAGTGCTTAAATATGGTGGTCGTTTGTACCTTACCAAAGATGCACGAATGACAGCAAATACATTTGCTAAAAGCTACCATGAAAGTTTGGTTCATCTAGCTAAATTTAGTTCACTACAATCAGAAAGATTAGGAATATAAATGGAACAAAATAAAGAGCTAAAAAAAGGAGTAGCATTTTTTGATTTTGATGGAACCATCACTTTCAAAGATTCTTTTATGGAGTTCGTTAAGTATTCAAATGGCAGCTTTAAATTGGTTTTATGTATATTTTGGAACGCTCCATTCATAGTTTTTTTTTATTTGAAATTGTATTCAAATCACCAATTAAAGGAACGTTTTTTTTCGTTTTTCTTCAAAAATAGTTTAGAAACGGAAATTATAGCAAAAGGAGTTTTGTTTAGCAAAAACCAGCTTTCAAAAATTTGTTTTCCAAGTGCAATGAGGCTAATTCAGTGGCATAAAGCCCAAAATCATGATGTATATATTTTAACAGCCTCTTCCAATATTTGGTTAAAAGATTGGTGCAAAACAAATAATTTGATATTGATTGGAACCGAGTTTGAAACAATAAATGGATTATATTCCGGTAAAATTGCAGGTAAAAACTGCCATGGACAGGAAAAACTAAATAGAATAAAAGCATTGCTAAATCAATATAATAATGATGAAACTTATGGGTACGGAAACGAAAAATCGGATAGATTTTATTTAAACAAAATGCGTTTTAAATTGAATGTACCACTGAACGAAAAAAATGTTTCTTTATTCCTGAAAATGCATTCAGAAGGGTCGTTAATAAGTTCGAAATAAATATGTGGGAGACTATAAAAATCAATTTTGGTAAATACTTTAAAGTTGGAACAGAAAATTTCAATCAATCTATTTTTCTGCTAATTATTGTGTTTTCTATTGCGTTACGGTTTTTGCATTTTGGAGAAATAATTGATGATCCGCATGGTTGGCGACAATGCGATACTGCCAATTATATTTGGGATTATTATAAAAATGGTGTTGATTTTTTACATCCAGCTGTTTGTTGGATGGGAGGATATAAAACGCTTATTTTAGAGTTTCCATTAACCGAAGCTATTGTGGCTTGGCTTTACCAAATTTTTGGTCCAAGTATCTCCATTGCACGTTTGTTTTTTTTGTTTTTTTACAGTTTAGGAGTTTATTATTTTTATAAAAGTTGTTTATTATTTCTTCCTAAGAAAACAACCCTATTTTCAACAATAATTTATACTTTTTTACCCTTATCTTATTATTATTCTCGGGCATTACACATCGATTTTTTTGCACTTTCATTTGCTTTTGGTATGTTTTATTTTTATACCGTTGGTATACAATTGCAAAGCACAAAAAAAATAGTAATAGGAAGTTTGTTTGCAACAGTGGCTTTTTTGGTAAAAGCACCTTATGCTGTATCATTTTGCTTGCCAATTGTATTTATAATAACCAAAGAAAAAAAATGGTTTTTTTGCCTAAAATGGGCAGTATTATTTATATTTCCAGTAGTAATATTTGCTTGGTGGATTATTAAATCAAAGCACATAAATGCAATGGCACCCGATTGGCAATTTATTCCCGGTTACCGCAAATTTGATGACAATAACAGATGGTATTTTGGATTGTTTGAACATCGGTTTATATGGAGAAGTTGGCAAACGCTTTTTGATAGACTAATGACCGATATGACTTCCGGATTTATTGGTGCTGGTTTATTTATTGTAGGAATTTTTGCTGCTTTCAAACAAAAATATATAATACTTTGGGTGTGGTTTTTAGGTGTCATTTTATACTTGCTTGTGTTTTTCAATCTCAATGTAATCCATAACTATTATCAAATTCCTTTTGTTCCATTATTTGCCATTTTTATGGCTATTGGAATTGAATTTTTGGATAACTTTTTCAAATTTAAAAGTTCCTATATTTCAATAAAACTATTTTTACTAATTGCAATAATTATTAGTTCAGTCATTTACTCCGAAAGCAATTTTTTTAAACACGAAGTAATTTATGAAAATATTGCAAAATGTATTGAAGACAATACGCAAGAAGATGATTTGATCATTGTTTCTTGCGGTGGATTATCGGTTCATTGTCCTATAATTTTGCATAGAGCAAAACGAAATGGTTGGTCGATACCAGTTAATGATTTAAATGAAAAAATAGCAACAAATTTAGTAAAGGAAAATTGTAAGTACATTGCATTTGTAGCGTATGAACTACCGTTAAATGAGTTTGGTAATTTTTTAAAACTATACCCAATAAAAGATATTCTACTTCAAAAGGGTCAACACCTTTTTTTAATAGATTTGAGCCGTAAAAACGAAATACAATAAATGGTATAATTTTTTGACTTGTTAAATATGTTAAATTAAACATATTTGCCAACTAGGACAGCTTAAATAATAGTTTGCCAAGACTCAAAAATATATTTCAATAGGTTACAAATTAGTTTCCATAGGATTCGAATATATTTCCATAGATTAAAAATAAGCTTCCATAGGATTCGTAAGTATTTTGATTGGTTACAAATATACTTCCATAGGCTGCAAATTAACTTCGATAGGATGCTAATGTATTTCTATATTCCAACGGTTATAAATCAACTATAAAAGGCTTTAAACTTTGTGAATAAACTTGTTAATAAAAAAACAATCAATAAAACTTGATTATTAGGAATTGGACAATTATTTTTGGACAAAATTATTCCAAAAAATACAATCCATTACTTTTGAGTTTAAATAAAAATTCTTATGATGAAACAGATAAATAATTTAAATGATGTAGAAGCATTTGCCAAGCAAATTATTAACGAAGGTGTAAGTTTTCACCCAGATGATGATTTCAATGATTACGTTGTTTTAAAAACAAATAATCCTTGTTATATTAAACTGGAAGCAGACGATAGAAACGAGTTAATGAATCAATGTTTTGAAGTCTGTGAAAAAAACAATGTAGATATTTATGATTTTATGAATGAAGTTTTTTTAAAAGAAACAAATTTGGAGAAATTCATTCCTTTACCCTCTTCTATTACAAACGAAAAATGAAAATCAAAATAGCTCAAACGACTGGTGAACTCATACGTAAATTACGTGAAGAGAAGGAATTGCCGCTGAGAAAAATTGCTGCACTACTTGACATTGATACATCTTTTTTTAGCAAGATAGAACGTAGCGAACGCAAAGCGACCAAAGAACAAATTCATAAATTAGAGGAAATTTTTGAAGTAGAGAAAGATGCTTTAATGATTCCATATTTAAGTGAAAAAATTTACTTTGAGCTTTCAGAAGAAGATTGTGCAACCGAAGTTTTAAAAGTTGCAGAGGAACGTGTTAAATACGAAAAAAGTAAAAGTAAAAAATAAATATGGCAAACAAACAGCTAAAAGTTATTGACCTATTTTCTGGTTGCGGTGGATTCTCCTTCGGGTTTGAATCTGCTGGTTTCCATGTTGTGTTAGGAGTAGATAATGATAAAGCAGCTTTAGAAACCTTCAAAGCAAATCACAATAATTCAAAAATCCTTTTAGCTGACTTGCATCAAGACAAAGCAATTGACGACATAGTAAACGAAGTGAACGGACATAAAATAGATGTAATAATTGCTGGACCTCCTTGTCAAGGTTTTTCATTGACAGGTGCAAGACAACACAATGATGAAAGAAACAAATTATTTTATTCCGTTTTCAGACTTGCAGAAAGAGTAAAACCAAGCGCTATAATTATTGAAAATGTGCCAGGACTTGCAACATTATATAACGGGCAAGCAAAAGCAGCAATACTAGAAGAATTTGAAAAATTAGGCTTCACAAGTAACTTTAAAGTTTTATACGCACCCGACTATGAAGTTCCACAAATTCGTAAACGAATATTTTTTGTAGGACTAAAATCTAAACTTGGAAAGTTTGAATTTCCAAAAGAAGTTCTAACAGTAGATAATTACAATACAACATCAATAGCAATTTCTGACTTGCCAACATTGGTTAACGGTTTTGGGCAAGAAAAAGATGAATACGATAAGCCGCCACAAACAGCTTATCAAAAGAAAATGCGAAATGGCTCAAAAGTTTTGTTTAACCATGTGGCTACAAAACACACCGACCACGTAATAAATGTTATTTCACAAGTTCCTGATGGTGGCAACCACAAAGACTTACCTAAAGGGGTTGGGGATAGTAGAACATTTAATGAAGCTTGGACAAGATACAACAGTAATAAGCCATCAAAGACAATTGATACTGGACATCGCAATCATTTTCATTACAAATTAAATCGTGTGCCAACTGTTAGAGAAAATGCAAGACTTCAATCATTTCCTGATAGCTTTGTGTTTTTTGGAAACAGAACTCAACAAAATAAACAAGTTGGAAACGCTGTGCCACCATTATTAGGATTTCACGTTGCTAAAAAACTTTCAACCTACTTAACTAAAAAGCTATGACTGAAAAAATAAAACTGATTGATTTGTTTGCAGGTTGTGGTGGCCTTTCTGACGGATTTGAGCAAACGCATATGTATGATACTCTTGCTTGCGTAGAATGGGAAAAAGAACCTTGTAAAACATTAGCAAAGCGTTTGAAAGACAAATGGAATTATAAAAACACTTACGAAACTGTATTTCACTTTGACATTCAACGAACGGAAGAACTAATAAATGGTTGGAGTAATGACCCAACCTACGGAGCAAGTGAAGGCATCAATTCCATTGTACAAAAGCACAAAGGAATTGATGTATTAATTGGTGGTCCGCCTTGCCAAGCATATTCCATAGCAGGCAGAATTCGTGACGAAAATGGAATGAATGACGATTATAGAAACTTTCTTTTTGAAAGTTATTTGAAAGTAGTAAATCACTTTCAACCTAAAGCATTCATCTTTGAAAATGTTCCTGGGCTTTTGAGTGCAAAGCCAGGAGGTATATCAATTGTTGAAAGAATTACAGAAGCTTTTGCAGAGAAAGGATATGAAATAACAAATGATTTAAGGGGAAATGCCTTAATTGATTGCACGAAATTTGGAGTTCCGCAAGCCCGTAAAAGAATGGTGATTTTAGGAGTTAATAAAAATTTGATAAAAGAAGCCCCTGCTGTTGCTTTACACGATTTCTATAAGTTCATCTTTCCAAAATACCAAACAAAAAACGTATCCACAGTGAAAGATGCAATTGATGATTTACCTAAATGGCATCCATTAAAAGAACCAATAAAAGTCAGCAACAGAAAATTCTCTCATTCATACAGTGCTTGCAAAATTGCAAATCACGAACCAAGAATGCACAGCAAAAGAGATATTGAAACTTTTGAATTGCTAACAACAGATATTGAAAGCGGACAAAACAAATTTGCAACTGTTGAATCTTTAAAAGATTTGTATTTTGAAATTACTGGTAAAAATTCAAATATTCATAAATATCACGTTCTAAAGTGGAACAAACCAAGTAACACAATTCCTGCTCACTTATATAAAGACGGCTTACGACATATTCACCCTGACCCAAAGCAATCAAGAACTATTACAGTAAGAGAAGCTGCAAGACTTCAATCTTTTGATGATGATTTTGTTTTTACCGGCAGTTTAACCGACCAATATAAAATGGTTGGAAATGCAGTACCACCTAAATTTGCTAAAGCAATTGCATTAGCTTTAAATGACTTTTTAAAAAAATATTTCTAAATGTTACACTACAAAAATCTACACAAGTTATTTTTTGAATCGTTTCCTAATAAGGCGACAAATTTCATTGCATTAAGCGGTTTTGTTGGTTTAGAGCCAATAAAAAACTTGGGAGACCTTCCGTTTGAAAGTAAAATCATTTATGGACTTCAAAAAGAAAATCAAAAACTTTTGCTTCATCAACAATTGGTTGGATTACATAATGAAAATCGAAAAATTTATTATCCTGACATCGCTTGTCATTCAAAATGTTACTTGTGGTTACAAGGACAAACGCCAATTAAAGGCTTGATTGGTTCTGCAAATTTTTCTTCTAATGGACTTCAAAACGATTACAGAGAAACTTTGTTGGAGGTTGACCAAAACCAACTCTATGTATTGAAAGGTTACATTGAAATAATTTTAAACTCAGCAAAAGAATGTAACACGGTTGAAGTTGTTGAAGCACCTGAATTATCATTAGCATACAACAAAGAAATTTGTGATATGATTTTGTACGACCCTCAAACTGGACAGACTCAAAATGGTCATGGTTTAAATTGGGGTTTTGCAGACGCAAATGTTAGACCTAATGATGCTTGTATTCCAATTAGAACTGAACACATAAGAAAATACCCAAAACTTTTCCCGCCTCTTCAACCTGACCCCGAAACAAGAAAAGGAACTTTAAAAGAAGTTATTGAATTTGTTTGGGATGATGGGTTGGTTATGCAAGGAAGGTTAGAAGGTTCTCAACCGCTTCCAAATAATGACTTAAAATTCCCTAAGCAGATAGCTTCATTTCCCCACAAAGACGAATTAGGAATATACATAAGAGAAAGGTTAGGTATTCCTTTAGGACAAAGAGTTTTAAGAGAGGATTTAGTGAATTACGGACGCGACACAATATCAGTTTCGTTAATGGAGGAAGGTGTTTACTTTTTTGACTTCTCTGTTTAATTTCAACTAATTTGCAAGCACATTTTAGTTTTTCTCAAGCACATAATTCGAATTTGGGTAGCTAGTACGGACACCAATTTCAGGCAAGTAATAAAACAAAAAAGCCAACTGACGTTGGCTTTTTTGTTTTATTACTTTTTAGGTGTTTCTGTTTTAGGTGGTTTAACTGATGTAACTTTTTCGGCACTTATTGCTTTTGAAATTTTGCTAAAAATAAATTGTTCTTTTAAAGTAGGATTGTCTTTACAAAACTTAGCAGCTATTTGGGCTACTCCAATTACTTCTTCGTACAAATTATTGAACTCGGCTATATAATTGGTAGTAGTAGTTTTTTTAACATTTTTTGCTGTTTCTTGGCTTACGTTTGTGTTTTTTTCTGTATCGGCATAGCCTAAAATTGCAGTAATTGTAGCCTTATTTATCTTGGTGCTTATTTCGGTTTCTAAAGGTTTATCTAAATTGGTTTTTAATTGATTTGAGCAATAAAAACGAAATACAATAAGTAACTCCTATTTTTACAAATAAGTATATATTTGATTTTTTTTTCACTTATGAAACAGTTTAACCTAACTAATTTTATTCTATTTATCTCTTGTATTGCACTATTTACAGTTATTCAAACTTCCAATGTAAAGCAAACCAGTGGCGACAGTCAATTAACTTTATTAACGTCACAAGCTATTATTGAAAATGGGAATGTAAATTTGTCAAAATATTATGCTCAAATCCCGCAGGATCAGTTTTCAAATGGTACTTGGAAATTCAGGTTTAATAATGTCAAGAATCAAATAGAATACATTTACCCAATTGGTAATTCAATCATAGCAATTCCATTTGTTTTTATTGCAAATAAATTGGGAATGAATATGCTAATTCCAGAGCACGATGCTAGTTTACAATTGCTCATTGCAAGCTTGCTGGCAATGACATTGTTATTGTTAAATTTTAAACTAGCCAGGTTATTTGTAAGCGATTATTCTGCTTTATTTATAGCTTTAACTTTTACTTTTTCTACATCATACATTAGCACTTGCGGAACCGCTTTATGGAGTTTCAATTCAGAACTTATTTTTATTGTTTTATTACTCATTGAAATAGCTAAAACAGAAATAAACAAATCATATATTCCTAATTTTGGATTATTGGGTTTGTACCTTTTTTTGGCTTGGTTATGCAGGCCTAGTGCCATGGTTTTTATAGCCTTCTTTTTTGTTTGGATGCTTTTAAAACAAAGAAATTTGATACTAAAAACTTTGATCAGTTTTGTAATTTTCATTGGATTTTTTATGCTATTGTCTTATAGTTGGTATGGAACATTTATTCCTTTTTATTACAATCCGCTGATGTGGCAAAGTATGACCAAAACGGTAAGCATTTGGGAAGGCTTTTCTTTGATTCTATTTAGCCCTAATAGAGGCTTATTTGTTTACAGTCCATTTTTAATTATTTCACTTTTAGCTGTGTTTACAAAAGCAAGAAAAACCATATTGTTTAAACTATTAATAGGTTGGTTTTTGATTTATATTCTAAGTCTTGGCAACTTAAGCAATTGGTGGGGTGGCTGGAGTTTTGGAGCAAGGCTTTGCACCGATATAATTCCTTGTTTGTTTTTACTTTTATTATTAGGAATAAAAAATATGGATGAAGTAAAATGGAACAACAAGATAATATTACCCATTTTTATTATAACAGCATTTGTAGGTTTTATTATTAATACCGTTCAAGGAATTTATAATATAGAAACTTATAATTGGAACGATTCCCCAGCAATTGATAAAAACTATCAATTTTACAAATGGAACTGGCAATACCCTCAATTTTTGGCCAATAAAAGAAATAACGAAAACAAAAAAATAGATTTTGAAATGCATAGTTTTTATTCGAAATTTATTTTAAAAACATCCGAAAATGCTAATATCTTAATGGGTGTACCTGATGCCAATTATAGAAACATTTTAAATAATTGGAATCAACAAAAAATGTATGGAAATAGGAATTTTTTTAATTCAATAAATGACTCAATAAACAATGATACGTTTTACTTTTTCAGGCCAAGCCACGATTATGTAAGAACATTTAGCAATATTGAAGTGCTGTTTAATTCAAACATAGAAATGGCCGAGTTTTTAAGTGAAAACAGTGCTAATTTAATTATACTTACTTCAAGAGGAAATTGGAAAGGAAATATTTCGGAAAAACTTAAAAACAAACTGTTTACTTTAGGTTTAAAACTAGCCGATTTAAACAATTTTTCAAACTATTTGGCTGTAATAAATAAAGGTAAAATTATGTTTGAATTGAGCCATGAAACCAATGAAGTGAAGCAAGAATTTATAATGGATAAAGATAAATTGGAGGTTTCATCATTTACAGGTTTAGCATCTACTAAGTTGAACGGAAAAGAACTGAATATTAACTTAGACGGAATTAATATTTTGGTGTTAAATTCCAAAATGGAAATAGAAAAATTAGGTTACGTAAATTTACAATCAAACGAAAACTACATTGATTTATTTTTATACAAGGCTGTAAAAAAGTAAGAACTAAAGCACTAAAAAAATAAGTTTTTTGAATATTGATTTGTAAAAGTTTGGTTTTTTTGGTGACTATTTAAATGTGTAACTATCTGATTACATATTTATTGTTTATTAGAGAATTATTTTTGAAGATGCATATAAAAAAATTGATTTTATAATTAAAAAAAATAAACTATTGTTCAGAATAATTCTAATAGTTTCAAATTGAACAAATAAAATAAGTAAAGAAATAATGAAAAAATCACAAGGGAAAAATGACCTTTTAAAAATTATAAAATTTATTTTTGTTAACCATAAAATTTATATAAAATCTGTTCTATTTGCATTGGTTTTAGCTGTAATTGTTACATTTTTATTACCTAAAAAATTCAGATCTACTGGAATCATATTTCCAACATATTCTAATTCATTAGAAGAAACTTATAACAACCCTATGTTTGGTTATGATGTAGAAGCAGATAGGATTTTGCAACTACTTCAATCTCAAGAAATACAAGATAGTATTAATGCTAAATTCGATTTAGTTTCGTATTATGAATTAGATACATTAGACGAAAGATGGAGAGATGAATTAAGAAGAGAATTTTTTGCTAATATCAATTATTCAAAAACTCCGTTCATGTCAATTGAAATATCAGCAAGAACCAAAGACCCACAGCTTTCGGCTAATATTGTTAACGCCATTATTGGTTTAATTGACCCTATAAGAAATAGAATTTTAAAACAGAACATAATAGTAGCCCATAATTCTATTAGCAAAGAATATCATATTCAAAAAAATAATCTTGATTCATTGGTGAATTTAATTAAAACAATGCGCGATGAATATGGAAATCCTGCAATTAGTTTACTCGCCAATCAAGAATTCAATTTTGATAATAAAAAAACGGGCAACAATACTTTATTGGAAGAAAAAATTGATAAATACTTATTACAAAAAGTAATTTATAACGATATAAAAGTAAAATACGAACGTGTAAAAACGCAATTAGATAGGCCACTACCTGGTATTTATGTGATAAACCAAGGTGTAAAATCAAACAAAAAAATTTCACCTTCTTTCCTCATAAATATTTCAATTATCACTATTTTAACTATCATCATAGTATCTTTGGTATTAGTTTTAAAGCTTAAACTAAAGGATTTAGATGCTTATTTAAAGAACGATTGATGGAATGAATAAAGTGATTACTTATTTAAAAAAACACCTTGTATTCTCAATAATTTTATTTTTCATTGTTGTTATTAATTTAGCCTTGCTATCTAATAACTCATTGTACATTGCAATTACTTTTTACGGTATTTTAGGAGTAGCACTTATATTATCGTTAATTATTAATAAGGAAATATTTTTTTACATTACAATTTTCTTTATTCCTTTATCTTTTATTTTAGAAGAAAGTGCTGGACCTTCCATTTCCTTTCCCTCCGAATTATTGGCTGTAATATTATTATTATACCTAGCCTTCAATTTTATTGTAAATGGAAAGGTCCAAATTGCAATCTGGAAACACCCTATTACAATACTAATTTTACTTGATTTTTTATGGATGATTATTACAAGCATTGTAAGTTCAATGCCTTTGGTTTCATTTAAAAGAACACTTATAAAATTATTGTATATTAGTATTTATTATTTTTATTCAATTAGTGTTTTCAAAAAAATTGAAAATATTTCTAAGGTATTTGTTTTATATATTTTAGGTTTAATTTATCCGATCATAAGTTCATTTGTTTTTCATAATAAATACAATTTTACCATTGGTGCTGCTTATAAAATGACACTTCCGTTTTATAACGACCACACTATTTATGGAGCTTGTTTAGCCTTTTTACTTCCATTTATTTTACTTTTTATTCTTGAAAATAAAAAATTTGCTAAATCCTTTTGGATATTGATAATTATAGTATTTATAGTTGCTACTTTTTTATCTTATTCTAGGGCAAGTTGGTTAAGTTTAGTGTTAATCTTTTTGTTGTATTTAGCCACCTATTTTAAAATAAAAATGAAGTTTATTGCTTTAGTCTTTGTATGCTTATCTTTAGTAGGATATTTGAGTTATAATACCATCAAAGTTGAATTCAAAAGTAATAAATCTGTTAGCAACAAAGATATTGGTCAGCATTTAGAATCGATGGGAAATGTAAACTCAGATGCCTCCAATACGGAAAGATTAAATAGGTGGTATTGTGCTTGGCAAATGTTTTTGGATAAACCAGTTTTTGGTTTTGGACCAGGAACTTATCAGTTTAATTATGGACCTTATCAAATAAAAGAATTAGTAACCAGAATAAGTACTTATAAAGGTGATAAAGGAAATGCACACTCCGACTATTTAGGTTATTTATGTGAAACAGGATTGATAGGATTTCTCATTTATATAAGTTTGGTTTACTCAGCTATGAAATTAGGTTTGAAAAATATATACAATAAAGAGAATCAATATAAAAATTTGTCCATGGTTTTATTGTTAAGCTTAACTACCTTTTTTATCCATGGTTTTTTCAATAGTTTTATTGATATTGACAAAACAATGATGCTGGTTCTTTGCGCAATGGCGGGCTTAGTAGCCATTGATTTAAAGAATAAAGAACTGATAAAAACATAGTTTTAAAAGCTAAAAAACAAACAAATTAAGTGAAAAAAATACTTGGCATATCAGCATTTTATCATGATTCTGCAGCAGCAATTGTTGTAGATGGTAAAGTGATAGCTGCGGCCCAAGAAGAACGTTTTACTCGAGAAAAACACACTGAGAAATTTCCAACTAATGCAATAATTTATTGCTTAAATGAAGCTGGATTTGATTTAGATGAATTAGATGCCATCGTTTTTTACGACAAACCATTTCTTAAGTTCGAACGTTTGTTGGAAACCTATTACGCTTTTGCTCCTAAAGGTTTGGTTAGCTTTTTAACTGCAATTCCCATTTGGTTGAACGAAAAACTTTTTTTAAAAAAACGAATTTTTGATGAGCTAAAAAATGTTGGAAATTATGATAAGAAAAAAATAAAATTGTTGTTCACCGAACACCATTTAGCCCATGCTGCAAGTGCGTTTTACACTTCGCCTTTTAACACTTCTGCCATTTTAACCATTGATGGTGTTGGTGAATGGTGCACAGCCTCCATTGGATTGGGAGAAGGCAACCAAATTACATTGTTAAAAGAAATGGAGTTTCCTCACTCAGTGGGTTTATTGTACAGTGCATTTACTTATTTTTTAGGTTTTACAGTAAATTCTGGTGAGTATAAATTAATGGGCTTGGCTCCTTATGGAAATCCTGATTTGGAAGAAACCAAAACATTTATTGAACTTATAAAAAAGCATTTGGTAAGTATAAAAGAGAATGGTTCAATATGGTTAGACCAAAATTATTTTAACTATGCTATAGGTTTAAAAATGGTCAATGAAACCAAATGGAAAACACTTTTTGGTTTTGCTCGCAGAGCACCAGAATCGGAATTAACACAACAACATTGTAACCTTGCCTTGGCTATACAAACTGTTACGGAAGAAATTGTTATAAAAATGGCTACAGAAGCTAAACGAATAACGGGTGCTGATAACATATGTTTGGCTGGAGGTGTTGCTTTAAATTGCGTTGCCAACGGCAAATTACTAAAAGAAAATATATTTAAAGAAATTTATATTCAACCTGCTGCTGGAGATGCAGGTGGAGCGCTTGGTGCGGCATTGGCTGTTTACTATTTATATTTTGGTAAAGAAAGAATTGTTAATGGGCAAACCGATGAAATGCAAGGTGCTTATTTGGGTCCTGAATACAGTGACAAAGAAATTGAGCAAATGAACAAAAAAGTGAAAGCATCATTCACTTATTATAAAAAATTCGGTGAATTGAATGAAATAATTGCTTCAAAATTGGCTAATGGAAAAGTGATTGGTTGGTTCCAAGGCAGAATGGAATTTGGACCAAGATCACTAGGAAACAGAAGCATTTTGGCCGATGCAAGAAATATTGAAATGCAAAAAAAATTGAACTTAAAAATAAAATACAGAGAAGGATTTAGGCCCTTTGCTCCTTCGGTTTTAGCCGAAAAGACTTCCTTGTATTTTGAACTGAATCAACCATCGCCATACATGTTATTTGTTGCACCTATAAAAAATGAATGGCGAAATAATTTGTCTGATAACTACCAACAATTATCCATTTCAGAAAAATTATATTTAAAGAGAAGCAATTTCCAGCCCATTACTCATGTTGATTTTAGTGCTCGTGTTCAAACAGTACATAAAGAAACCAATGAACGTTACTGGGAATTAATTAATGAATTTTACAAACAAACGGGAGTTGCAATGCTTATAAACACAAGCTTCAACGTTCGCGGGGAACCAATTGTTTGCACTCCAGTTGATGCTTACAAATGCTTTATGAATACCGAAATGGATTACTTAGTGATTGGCAATTTTGTTTACAATAAAGTGGAACAACCCAATTGGAAAAATCAAGAAAAATGGAAGCAAGCGTATAAACTTGATTAAGGAATTTTATTATTGTACAGAAATGAAAAAATAACAAAAATGATAGATTTTATAAAAGATATAACGCAATTTATGTTGGAACGAAAAAAGTTTTGGTTAGCACCCATCATTATTGTGTTATTGGTAATGGGCTTATTAATTGTATTTGGTGGTGGTAGTGCCATTGCCCCATTTATTTATACTTTATTTTAAAAAATGAACGAGAAAATAAATCCATATAAAACTACGCTAACTATAGTATCAGCGCTACTTATCATTTATTGGTACAACCATATAGCGTTGTTTTTGTATGTTGCTATGGTGATTGGATTAGCAGGAATTATTTCTAGTTATTTAAACAATAAAATAGCATTTTATTGGATGAAGTTAGCCGAAATGTTTGGACTTATTTTTCCTAAAATAATGCTGACCATTTTATATTTTTTTGTGTTAACTCCTTTGGCTTTATTATCAAAATTAGGAAGAAAGAAAAACTTTCTACAACTAAAAAATACACAAGACTCCCTGTTTTTGAATGTAAAAAAAACGTTTCCAAAACAAGATTTTGAAAAAATGTGGTGACCTTATTTTATTAAGTTATTACTTATAAATTGAGCCAAAACACTATCTCCATTTTTGTTTAAATGAATGTCATTTTCGAAATATAACTTTTTACCAATTGATTCTGCTTTTTGGAAGGAAGCTAATGGATTTAAAACTTGAGTAGAATTAATATTCATTTTTGAGTTTAACTGGTCTATAAATGGATACAAAGTATCGTTGATAGAAGCATTTTTAAATTGCGCTCCCATCTTTTGAAGATTCATTTGATAGTGTTCATTCACTTGGCAACTAGCAGGTATCACAACTATTTTTAAGTCAATGTTTCTTGCTTTGCATTGTTCAGAAATATCATTAACATTTGCTGTAAAAACCTCATATCTTTCTTTAAAATCTCCAGATATATGAATTGATTTATCGTAATAAAATGGATCGGCAGCCAAAAGTAATTTTTCGCGTTTACTGAATTTATCAATAGAAAATGAATCATTATTTTTCAGTTTTGAAGTTTCAACCGATTGCCCAATGGTGCTTTTAAATTGCCCCAATCTATAGTTAATAAACCTCCATGAATAAAGGTGATTAGACATAAACCAAAAACAATTTCTAGCAAAAGAAATATTAGACCAATTGATAGGTTTTTTGATATCAAGTAAATCGTTTCCAACATAAAACTGAACAATTACCATATCAGGATTAAACTCAGCAATTCTGTTTTTTGCAATCACATTTATTTCTTGTGCACCAATTCCTGGCATTGCCGAATTGATAAATTGAATATCAGGGAAACTATCATTTAGAATTGTTACATAATTATTCATGTTTGCAGTAAATGAATCACCAAAAACCAACACCTTCTTTTTACTTTTTTTGTCTTTTATTGAATTATTTAAATAAGTGATTTCAGCTTTATAAAAATCAAATAGTTGGTATCGATAAACCACTTCAACCAAAAGCAAACAAACGATGAAAGTAATTACCATGATCGCCATATTTATGGCAAACTGATTGAACTTTTTTGCTTGTTTATTTGTGTTGAACATTTAAGAATTGAAAGCCGAAATATAAATTTTCGCAAGATTTATAACTAAAAATAATTACAAAATAATTTATTACGCTAAAAACTTTATAAGCTACCAAAGAACCTTCCTTGCAATTTAGTTTCTTATAAGTTGGATAATAGTTTAAATTTATTATTATTTGTGCAAACCAAACCCATAAAATAAAGACAATTTGAGTTTTTCAAAATCAAAGTTATTTTTACGTTTCTACAACATATTTGCACATAGTTCAAGTATGTTTTTGCCCAATGTAACCAATATACTTACTTCTGCTATTATCATCAGATTACTTGTTCCAGAATGGTGGGGACAAATAACTATTTTACAACTTTACATGTATTTAGGCACACAAATTTGTGCTTGGGGAAACAGAGATTCATTGGTGAAATCGTTTAGTGAAAACCCATCCAAAAGCATGTTTTTATGGATGGAATCATTTAGTCATCGTTTGTTTTTACTATTGCCAGTATTGGCAGGAACTTATTTTATTTCTCCAGATTTTATTTCCATTCTTTATTTGTCAGGTTGGATAATTTTGCGATATTTTATGCAATCATTTGAGGCGATTATTTTATTTTCAAGGAATTTTATAGTAAGTATTTTAGCTGAAATTACGGGTTTAATAGTTACAATTTCCTCACTTGTTTTATTTAAAAATATTGTAACATTTCATGACGTATTACTTATTATAACCATGGGTTATTTTATAAAAACTGTGATACTAATTATTCATTTTAGAACATATTTCAGTTTCAACTTTTCAGTCAAACCAAACTTTAAAAAATTATTACCATTTCTTCCATTTATGATGATTGGTTTTTTGGGTGTTATGCAACAAAAATCCGATATGATTAGTATTGCTTGGTTATCGTCAAAAATAGAAGTAGCGCAATACCAAGTTTTCAGTAGTTTTTTACTTTTTATGCAGTCAATTCCTGGTTTAATTATTGGTCCATATATCAAAAATTTATACCGACTTTCGCCTTCTTCCTACTCAAAACTTCAACGATTTTTTACAGTAATTGGCCTAATAATTTCGCTAGTTGGTACAATAGCAATTTACTTTGCTATCAAAATTATTTATCATTTCGATTTTCCTTTCACCATGTATTTCCTTGGTTTTTTATATGGTTTTTTTACTTACTTCTACATGCTGAAAATATACATTATGTTTAAAAATCAAAAGCAGCAACAAGTAATGATTATAAACGCAGCCACCATTTTATTGAACTTCATACTTTGTTTTATTTTTATACATATTTGGAGTTTGCAAGGCGCTATTTTAGCAAATGTGATGACTCAATTGTCAATTTATTTAGTTTACAATTATTATTTAAAAAATAATTTAGCAAAAAACTATCATTGAGCATGAATAAGTTAAATTTTATAAGGGTCGGCTTTTTTATCGTGTTATTTATAATCGTTCGTTTTGTTTTAAAATTCGATGGACTTTATGGTCAAGATGCTTACGAATATTTACGATACACCAATGAAATGTATTCGTTTTTTGTAAAAGGAACTTTGTTAGGTGATTATTTTTGGGGATTAGGCTACCCATTTTTTGGTTGTTTATTCAACTTTCTCATTCAAAATACAACGATGGCACTACAGTTGGTTTCCATAGTTGCAGCATTAGTTACTTGGATTTATATTGATAAAATTATTGAACTTATTTATGATGAAAATCCCAATTATTTAGTAAGTTTTTTATTTTTCATGCTTTCACCCATTGTTATCATTCATGGTTTTGTGGTAATGAGCGATATGTTAGCTACTTGCTTAACAATAATGGCAATTTATTATTTGTTACATTTTTATAAATTTTCAAAAACCAGCAACTATATCTTAGGATTTTTTTTAAGCATGTTGGCTATTCAAACTAGGTATGCCTCTATTGTAGTTTTATTACTATTTATCGCCATTACTTTTATAAAAATAATAAAAAGTAAAAACTATAAATTGTTGCTTTATTCAGCTGTAATAGTTGTCATTATTTCAACGCCACATATTTTATTAAGGTCAACAACTGTGCTTGGTTTTACAAAACATCAATTTCTTACCAGTTGGAACTTTATGAATATTTTCAGAAGTTCATTTAGTACCGTTGAAGGAGAATCACACAATAAATTCATCAATTTAGTGTATGTTTTTTACTCCTTTTTTCACCCTCAATTTTTAGCATTTGGATTGATTGTTATTTTGATTGCAATTAAGAATAAATTCAAAATATTTACTGGAAATAAGTTTCAAAATATGATGCTTGGAACTATTATAATTTATGCGCTTTTTTTGGGTGGAATTTCATTTCAAAATAAACGGTTTTTAGTGCTCTCATTTCCTTTAGTTATTTTATTTTGTTACCCAGTTCTGAAACAAATATTGACTATTGATAAATTTAGTAAACACTTAATAATTGGTGTTTTAGTTTCTCAATTTAGTTTCATTGTATTTTTTGGTAAAAACTTTTATGAAAGAAATAAATTAGAACAAATAATAGCAACCGATCTTACAAAGTATTCGGGAAAAACAATTTATATTTTTGAAATAGACTTAGCTTTAAAAGGAAGAGATGTGCAACTAGATTATCAAAATATTTGGTATAAAGAATACGCAAGTTTTAATAAAAACGCATTGGTTTTGGTAAATGGCGCACAGTTAGAAAAACAATGGATAGGCAAAAACCCACTCATCAATTGGAATAAACTAAAGTTACTCGGAAACTTAAAAGTTGTAAAATCGTATGGTGATGGATGGTACTTATATCAAGTTCAATAAATGATAAAAACAAAAAATAATGGTATAATGCTAAACAAATTATTAAGTATTATCAAGCTTAAAAAGCAAACAAATTCAGACAATTTTATTAAACGAATTCGGTCATTGGTGATAGGTGAAGGAATGCTTCATGATGGAAATATTCCATTAATGGAATTTGCAATTCAAAACATGCCTGCACAAGGTAGTGTTCTTGAAATAGGTTCTTATGGAGGCTTATCAACCAATGTGATAATTTATTTGATGCAAAAACATAAAAGAAATAACCCCATGTTTAATTGTGATGCTTGGATTTATGAAGGCTTTGATGACCAAATAAATAAAAACATTTTACATATTGATGGAAGGGAAGATGTTTTAAGAGAAGACTATTCTGTTTATATGAAAAACGCTTTTATAAATGCTACAAAATTACTCAGTTTAAAAAACCTACCTCATTCTTTTCATTTGAAATCAGATGTGTTTTTTAGTAAATGGAACAAGCAAGAAACAGAAACAGATTTATTTGGTAATGAAATAAAACTAGGTGGGGAAATTAGCTTTGCATACATTGATGGAGGTCACTCGTATGATGTAGTTTTAAATGACTTTATAAGTGTGGCGGATAATATGGTAATAAATGGCTTTATACTTTTGGACGATTCTTCATCGCACTTAAGATTTGGTAGTGCTCAAATAGTAAAAAATATAAAAAAGGATACTCGATTTGTAACCATTGCTAGTAAGCCAAATTATATGTTCAAAAAAATTAACCATTAACAAAAAAATTACAGGAAAGATGTTGAAAAAATATTTATTAGTAGCAAGCATTAATATCCTTGTTTTAATTACCCTACTTGAAATAACATTGCGTTTTATTCCAGCAAAATTCACGGAATTTCCTGCAAGAATAAATTACCTGAGCGACAAAGAAATTGGTTACGTTCCAATGCCAAATCAAAATGAAAGTTATTACCAAAGTTGTGTAGAAAATACACAAATAAAAACCAATGAAATTGGAATGCGTATTACTCCAACATTGGCAGATAGTGCTTTAAAAATTGGATTGTTAGGCGATTCCTTTTTACATGGCTTAACAGTTTCCGACAGCTTGCATATGGCTACGAAACTTTCGCTTTATAGTAATAATAATGTTTTAAATGGTGGTGTTTGTGGATATGGAACTTATCAAGAACTTTTATTATGGCGAAAGTTAATGAAACCTCAAAAACCACATTTAACCATTTTATTTTTATTCCTTGAAAACGACATAAGAGATAATCAATGCGCGCTTGCTAAAAGTGAAGGACAAACTTATAGTCCATGCTGCGAAGTAAAAAACGATAGTATTCAACAAATAGATAATTTTGAAATTAGAACAAACAGCACGGAAAGTATTGGTGGTTGGTTTAAAAAAAACAGTTTTACGTATAGAGCCTTAAGAAATTTATGGAAAACTGATAAACTTAAGTTTACAGGGGAAGATTTTTTTAAACAAACAAGTTTTGCATACAATATTTACAGGCCTGGATTCAATAAATTATGGGACGATGGATGGAAAATTACAGAATGGTCATTAGCAGCTTTAAAAAAAGAATGTGATGAATCGGGCAGTAAATTATTGGTGGTGAATGTACCAGGTCCTGTTCAATGGTCGTACAATTGGAAAACCGAGATAAGTAAACAAATCCAAGACAATTATCTTCCTCCCAATTTTGATATAGATTATGCAAATAAATGTATACAAAATATTATCAATAAAAACAAAATTGAAATGCTTGACTTAAAGCCTGATTTTATAAAATACAGAGATGAATATAAACTTCAAGAACCTATATTTGGTTGGTGTTGTGATCCACATTGGAATCCGCTTGGACATCAACTAGCAGCCGATTTAGTATATAATCATTTGGTTAAATTAGGTTGGATTAATAGAACGATTCGTGAAAGCACAAAATCACCTAAAGAAGTTTTGGGGGATAAATTATTCAACGACATTTACACTTGCCAACATATCACATTTTAAAAAATAAGCAAAAAAAACAATATAAGTATATTTTATTGATGACAAAAAAAACGTCTCATATAGTTTTTATTACACCAGGTTTTGCTAAAAATGAATCTGACACTACTTGTATGCCTTATTTGCAGGTGTATTTTAAAGCTTTGCTCAATCAAGGATATAAAATCAGTATCATTACTATGCATTACCCATCTTATAATACTGTTTATAAATGGAATAATTGTAATGTTTATTCTTTTGCTAAATATGCCAAATGGCAAAAACCTTTGCTTTGGCTTAAAGCAATTAGAGAAATTATTTCAATAAATAAAAAAGAACCAATTAGTGCTTTGCACAGTTTTTGGTTGGGAGAGTGTGCTTTGGCTGGACATTGGGCGTCAAAAATTATAACTGTAAAACACGTAAACACTTTAATGGGACAAGATGTATTGGTAGGAAATAAATTCTGCAAAATTCTACCAATAAAAAGTATGAATTTAGTTACGCTTTCTCATTTTCATCAACAAGTATTTTTAAAAAATTATCATATAAAAAAGCCTATAATTTTTTTTGGAACCAATAAAAATGATGTACTAAAAAATGAAACCAAAACGATAGATTTTATTGGGGTTGGCTCCCTAATTCCTATAAAAAACTATAGCTTGTTTGTGGAAGTAATTTATGAATTAAATAAAACCAATCCAGTTTCAGCAGTAATAATAGGTGAAGGTGTAGAATTTGATTTATTGGCTCAAAAAATCAAAGATTTAAACTTACAAAATATAGTTAAACTACTGGGTTTACTTAAAAATGAACAAGTTTTAAGTTATTTATCTCAGTCAAAAATATTGCTACATACCAGTAATCATGAAGGTTTTGGGATGGTTTTTGCAGAAGCATTACAGCAAGAAGTAATGGTTGTTTCAACCCCAGTTGGCAGTATTTTTGAATCGCCAAATGTAATGTTAGCTAATAATAAAAATAACTTGATAAAGGCATGCCAAACAATGTTGACCAAAACATATAACCAACAATTTCCTAATCCATTCGATATAGAAAAAACGGTTGAAGATTATAAGAATATTTTTTACAGTAAAAACAATTGAAAGTTTAAAATTGTGTCATTTTTGGGTATCATTTTTGGGAAAAACAGCTCAATAAGTCTATAATTGCCATTCAACTCTAAAAAGAGAAATATTATTTTAAGAAACGGGTAATTAAATGAAGAAAACTATTGTTTTATACAATCCTTACGCAGTATTTTATACCATGCCTTTAGCATTGATTGCAATAGGTTCTTATTTAGATGCGGATAAATACAATGTAATAATTATAGATGCAAGGATTGAGAAAAACCCTTTAGAAAAAATAAAAACAGCTTTATCAAACAATGGAGTTTGCTTTGCTACCACTGTTTTAACAGGCGCACCCATTAAAGATGCACAAGATATTTCGAGAAAAGTAAAAGCATTATTTCCAAAAATTCCGGTGGTTTGGGGTGGTTGGCATCCTTCTTTATTTCCTGAACAAACATTGAACGAACCATCAATTGATATCATTGTAAAAGGTCAAGGCGAAATTACATTTAAGGAATTATTAGAACGTTTTGAAACCAATACTTCATTGGAAGGATTACAAGGAATTTGTTATAAAAACGCTGAAAATAAAGTGATAAGTAACCAAGAAAGAACCATGGTTGATATCAATGATTTTCCAGCCTTTAACTACGATTTGATTCATATTCCTGATTACATGAAACTAAGTGGACGAAAGCAGTTAGATTATATTTCATCGCAAGGATGTAGGTTCAGGTGTTCATTTTGTGCTGATCCATTTATGTATAAACGCGGTTGGTATGGTTTCAGTGCCGAAAGAATGGGAAATGAAATAGAAGCACTTTGGAAAAAATATAAATTTGAACATGTACACTTTCAAGACGAAACTTTTTTTACCAATAGCAAAAGAGTAAAAGCCATTGCGGAAGAATTTATAAAAAGGAAACTTCCTATTTCGTGGTTTGGAACCATGAGGGCCGACCAAGGAGTGAGGTTAGAAGATGAAGTTTGGGAAATTTGCAAACAGTCGGGACTAGAGAAAGTAATGATAGGCATGGAAGCAGGTTCGCAAGAAATGCTAGATTATATTCAAAAAGACATCAAACTAGAACAAGTTTTTGATTCGGCAGCTAAGTGTATCAAGTACGATATTGGCATCAATTTCAGCATCATTATAGGTTTTCCTGGCGAGTCGGAGGAAAGCATTAATTCTACACTTTCCATGGTTACAGAATTACGGAAAATGAGCAGTAAGTTTAACATGGGAATATTTTATTACAAACCTTATCCAGGAAATAAAATTGCTGATGAACTACTGGCAAAAGGATTCAATTTTGCTACATCTTTGGAAGAATGGAGTGATTTTGATTTTGTTGGAACCCAAAAAAGTGAATGGATTCGTGAGGAAAAAGTAAGCGAAATAGAAAATTATAAATTTTACCAACAATTGGCTTTTAACAGAAGAGAAATTCCTTTGCTAAAAAATATTGCTAAATGGCGAATAGAGAAAAAAATGTACGCATTTCCAGTAGAACGAAAATTAAAGGAATGGCTAATGCCAACACAAAAAATGGCATAATATCTTATTTGATTATTATTTATAAAATAGAAGAATTTGACTAACAATACAAAAAACGAAGTAATCATTTTTAACCCCAAAAGTGCTAATGTAAAATACAGAATTCCAAACTCTGTTATACAAGTTGCAGGTTCCATTGATGGGGATTATGATTGGCTGATTATAGATGGAAATAGAGAAAAAGATCCTTTAGAAAAAATTTTAGCGAGTATTACATCGCATACAAAATACTTTGGACTTTCGGTAATGCCTGGCCCACAGCTGAAGCAAGCTATTCCTTTTTCAAAAATTATTAAACAAAAATATCCAAATATTACCATTGTTTGGGGTGGTTATTTTGCTTCTAATCAGTATAAAGCTGTGTTAGAATCTGGCTTTGTAGATTTTGTAATAAATGGTCCCGGTGATTATGCTTTTCCTGCTCTTTTAAAAGCTTTAGATAATCATTTACCTTTTGATGAAATTGAAAATTTAATTTTTATTCGAGAAGAAAAAATTATAAAAACCAAAAAAGCAGAATTGGTTAATTACGATGACTTGAAACCAATGCCTTACATGAAATTTGATACCATGTACAGCATTGAAAAATATTTGGTAAAAACATATTTAGGCAAAAGAACTTTTGGTTACCACAGCAGTTTTGGTTGCCCTTTTACATGTTCATTTTGTGCTGTTGTTCCTATTTATAATGCCAAATGGAAAGGAATGTCTGCTTCAGGAATATATAAAGATATTCAGTTTGTGAAACAAAAATGGAATATTGATTCCATTGAATTTCACGACAACAATTTTTTTGTTTCAGAAAAAAGAGTCATTGAGTTTTCAAATTTAATGATGAATGAAAACATGATTTGGTGGGGTGAAGGACGAATAGATACCATTCATAAATACAAAGATGAGACACTTGCTTTAATGCGAAAAGCAGGTTGCAAAATGATATTTTTTGGTGCCGAAACAGGCAATGATGAAGTGCTAAAAAAAATGGATAAAGGAGGAACTCAAACAGGAAAGCAAATAATAGAATTTGCTGCGCGAATGAAAAAGTTCGATATTATTCCTGAGTACTCTTTTGTATTAGGAACACCAGCAGATACTGAAGAAGAAGTGACGAAACAAATTGATTTTGACATTGACTTTATTAAAAAAATAAAAACAGTAAACCCAGATACTGAAATTATTATTTATGTGTATAGTCCGGTTCCAACTGAAGGTTCCGAAATGTATGAAAAAGTTTTGGCAAGTGGTTTTAGATTTCCACAAAAACTGGAAGATTGGTTGGATGATAAATGGGAGAATTTTGATTTACGCAAAAACCCATTAACTCCTTGGTTAACGCCAGCAATGATTGACAAAATCAAAAACTTTGAAACCGTTTTGAATGGATATTATCCAACCGTTTCTGATGTGAGAATGGGCATAATTAAAAGAGGAATTGTTAAACAAATTTCAAAAATTAGGTATCAAAATAATTTGTTCAAATATCCTTATGAAATAAAGGCATTACATAAAATTTGGAAATACCGACAACCAGAAATAGAAGGCTTTTAATGAAGAAATTTACTAATAAATTCATTCAATTTACTGTTGGTTATTTTATCCTATTATATTTAAAAAAAGATAGATTTTACACATACAAAGGGATAAAATTACTTATAAAAAAAGGAGTTTTTCATCCTGGCTTTTTCTTTAGTAGCAAGTTTCTTATTAGCACCATTGATACATTTGAATTAACTAACAAAAAAGTGCTGGAATTAGGCGCAGGCAGTGGTATTATTTCATTTTATTGCTATAAAAAAGGTGCTAAAGTTACTGCAACAGATATTAGTACAATTGCAATAAATGGTTTGATTGAAAACAATAAAAAATTACACGCCAATGTAACCATTATTGAAAGTGATTTGTTCGATAAAATTCCAAATCAAGCATTTGATTTCATTATTATCAATCCGCCATATTACCCTAAAAATCCTAAGAATGACGCTGAAAAAGCTTGGTATTGTGGCGAAAACTTTGAGTATTTTGAAAAACTATTTTTACAATTAAATAACTTTTATAATCAACAAAGTGAAGTGCTCATTTCATTTTCTGAAGATTGTGAAATTGATAAAATAAAGATGATTGCTCAAAAAAATAATTTTGAATTGGAGTTGTACAAATCAAAGAAAATATGGTGGGAGTGTAATTTTATTTACAAAATTATTCAGACTGATAAATAATATTATTTTTGACTATTGAATGAATATTACTAAACCCCAAAATTCTTTATCTAAAACTCAAATTAGCATCATAAAGACGCTTATTTATTTTGATGTGTTCAGCTATCCGCTAACCTTGGAACAAATTCATCATTTTTTTCAAGATTGTCAAATTGAAGATTCAATTATCGACCAATCATTGAATGGTTTGTGTGAGAATAATATCATTTACAAAATAGGAAATTTTTATTCAATTCATAATAATCAAGAGCTAGTAAACAAAAGAATTATTGGCAATAAATATGCTGAAAAAGTTACTAAAAAAGCTTTGAGAAATGCTCGATTAATTGGTTCGTTTCCATATGTTAGAGAAGTTTGTATTTCCGGATCACTTTCTAAAGGTTATATGGACGAAAGTGGAGATGTTGACTTTTTTATTATTACCAAATCAGAACGACTTTGGATAGCCAGAACTTTATTGATTTTATATAAGAAAATATTTTTATTGAACAGCCGTAAATACTTTTGTGTAAACTATTTTATTGATGAAAATAATTTAGAAATTCCAGATAAAAACATTTTTACTGCTACTGAAATACTCACTTTAATTCCTACTTATCAATCTACTTTTTATCATCAATTTATAACTAAAAACAATTGGGCTTTTGATTTTTTACCCAACAGAATAATTGATAAAAACATTCAAATAGTTCATAAGAACACATTCATAAAAACCATTTCCGAAAAATTGTTGGATAGTAAATTAGGTGAAAAACTAGATGGTTTGTTTATGAAATTAACCATAAAAAAATGGAAACAGAAATTTAATTACATGAGAAAAGAACAATTTGAGTTGGCAATGCGTTCTAGGAAATATGTATCAAAACATCACCCACAGAGTTTTCAAGAAAAAGTGTTGAATAAAATTACGGAAAAAGTGAATGAATTTGAAAATAGACATCAAGTTAAACTAACCAATAATGACTGATATATTAATTACTCATTCATATTTTTTGCGGTTTGATCCTAAACAATGGAAGGCTCAACAGCCATATCCACCGTTGGCTACTTTATATGCAGCAGCCACTTTATTGAAACAAGATTTTTCAGTGTCATTCCACGACATGATGTTTGCTGAAAGTGCCAATGAAATAGCTGAAATTATTAGAAAAAATCAACCAAAATATTTTGTAATTTACGATGATGGTTTTAATTATTTAACCAAAATGTGTTTGACCAATATGCGCAATGCTGCTTTTGAAATGGCAAAAATTGCCAAACAAAATGGATGTATTGTTATCGTGTCAAGCTCCGATTCTACTGACCACAGCGAAGATTATTTAAATAACAATTTTGATTATGTAATAGTTGGTGAAGGTGAAAACACATTGGTGGAATTGATTGACAATTTGAATGGAAATGTTACTGATTTTTCAAACATAAATGGTTTAAAATATCAATTGAATAACAAAGTTATTTCTACCACTAAACGTGAAAATCAAAAGGATCTGGATGCTTTTGCAATGCCAGCTTGGCAATTATTAAACATCAATCCTTATAAAAAAGCTTGGCTAAAAAGTTCTGGTTTTTTCTCTATAAACTTAACTACCACTAGAGGTTGTCCATACAAATGTAATTGGTGCGCCAAGCCCATTTATGGCAACAGATATAACGTGCGTTCACCTCAAAATGTTGTGAATGAATTATTGTATTTAAAGCAACATTTTCAATTTGATCATGTTTGGTTTTGTGATGACATTTTTGGTTTAAAACCTGATTGGGTAAGTGAGTTTGCTAATTTGATAGCATCAAATCATTTAAAACTAAAATTCAAAATTCAATCGCGTGTTGATTTATTACTGGAAGAAAGTGCTTTAAATAAAAAAGAAACACAAGTGGAAGCCCTTGCAAGAGCAGGCTGTGAGGAAGTTTGGGTAGGTGCTGAAAGTGGTTCACAAAAAATATTAGATGCCATGGATAAAGGCACCAAAATTGAACAAATAGTAAAAGCTACTCAACTCATGAAACAGCATGGAGTAAAACCATGTTTTTTTCTTCAGTTCGGCTATATTGGTGAAACCAAAGATGACATTAAACTCACTCTTAAAATGCTGTTTGATTTAATGCCTGAAAATATTGGAATTTCTGTTTCTTATCCTTTGCCTGGAACCAAGTTTTACGAAATGGTAAAAGGACAAATGAGCAATAAAACTAATTGGACCGATTCTGATGAAATGGCCATTATGTTTAATTCAACTTATCCAGCCGATTTTTACAAAAAATTACAGCGATTTGTTCATCACCAATTCAGGTTAAAGCAAGCAATTATTGCTTTAAAAAATGGAAAGGATTTCAATAAAATAACTAGACTTTTTTATAGAATCCCTCAAGCCTATTTTTCAAAAATGAGCATTTCAAAATATGTTAACTAATCCAGCATTTAATGCACTTGCCGCTAACTACGATACAGATTTTACTAACAGTATTATTGGTATTTTGCAACGCAATAAAGTTTGGCAATTTTTAGCTGAAAATTTACCTGAAAACAAGTCGCTAAATATTCTTGAAATAAATTGTGGAACTGGAGAAGATGCTTTATGGTTTGCGAATAATGGACATCAAATAATTGCAACTGACTTGTCGGATGAAATGATTGAGGTGGCAAATAAAAAGAAGAAAAACTGTAAAAATGGAGCTAATATTTCATTTGAAGTTTGCGCTTTTGATCAATTAAATAACAAGTTTCAAAACCAACAATTTGATTTAATATTTTCTAATTTTGCAGGCTTAAATTGTATTGATAAAAATGCATTGATTGAATTGAATAATGATTTTGAAAAACTACTGAAACCAAATGGTAAATTGATAATGGTTTTACTTGGAAAAAAATGCTTCTTGGAACGGTTTTATTTCCTTTTAAAACTTGACTTTAAAAATGTAAACAGGCGAAAAAACAAAGCATCAGCCTATTTAAGTAATCAGAATTATCAGGATACTTGGTATTATAATTACAATGAAATTGAAAGTATTTTTAGTTATTTTAAACTAGAAAATAAAAAGCCAATTGGATTGTTAATCCCTCCATCTTACTTAGAAAATAAGGCAAAAAAAGCAAAATCTATTTTAAAAATAATGAACTATTTTGACACTATTTTTAGTAAAATAAGTTGGCTTGCAAACTATGGAGATCATATAATTTTACAACTAGAAAAAACGAAATGAAAATACTACTTACACATGGATATTTTATCAATGAAGATGCAAAAGAATTAGAAATTATGCGTCCGTATATTCCTTTGGGTATTTTATACATTTCTGCTTATTTAGAAAAAAATAATTACCCAAACGATATTTTTGATTCCACTTTTTCTTCATTTGAAAACTTAAAAAATCACCTCTTAAGTTTTAAGCCAGATGCCATTGGAATATACACCAACTTAATGACTAAATTGAATGTGTTGCGCATCATTGAATTCATTAAATCAAACGAAGAAATTAGTCATTGTCAAGTTATTTTAGGCGGACCAGAAGTGAGTAACCATATTGATAATTTTTTAAAATATGGTGCCAATTATATTGTGATTGGTGAAGGAGAACAAACGATGTTGGAGTTGGTTGAATTCATTGATAAAAAAGAAACAACCATTGAAAATGTTCAAGGGATTGCTTATTTGAAAAATGAACAAGTTTGTAAGAATATTGCGCGTGAAAAAATAAAAGATTTGGACGATTTACCCATGCCAAACAGAACCAAAGTGAACTTGCAATTATACTTTGATGCATGGAAACAAAAACATGGAACCAGTGCCATTTCAATTAATACCATGCGTGGTTGTCCATACAGTTGTAAATGGTGCAGCCGCGCGGTTTACGGACAAAGTTACAGACGAAGAAGTGCCAAATCTGTGGCCAATGAAATAGCTTGGATTCAAGAAAATTACCAAGTAGATTCAGTTTGGTTTGTAGATGATGTTTTTACGGTTAGTCATAAATGGTTGGAAGAATTTAGCGATGAAATAACGGCAAGAAATATTACCATGCCTTTTGAGTGCATTACCCGAGCCGATAGAATGAGTGAAGCTGTAATTTTAAATCTGAAAAAAAGTGGCTGTTTCAGGGTTTGGATTGGTGCAGAAAGTGGCTCTCAAAAAGTAATTGATTTAATGGATAGGCGTGTGGAAGTTGGACAAGTTAGAAACATGATTCAATTGGCACAAAAAAATGGAATACAAGCCGGAACCTTTATCATGGTTGGATATCCGGGCGAAACACAAGAAGATATTTATGAAACAGTGCATCATTTAAAAACTTCCAATCCTGATATTTTTACCATAACTGTGGCTTATCCAATTAAGGGAACTCCGCTTTATACCGAAGTTGAAAATAATTTTATTGAAGACTTACCTTGGGAAACCAGCACCGACCGTGAGATTGATTTTAAACGCACTTATCACCGCAAATATTACGACTTTGCAGTTCGCATGATTGTAAACGAAGTAAATGCATTTAAAGCGTTGCAACGCAATTCGATGATTCAATATGTAAAGCTAAAAATCAAATCAACATTAGCTAAAGTTATTATGTGGTTTTATGCGATGAAGGGCGTTGAACGGGTTTAGTGAGTTGGTTGAAATAAATATAATGTAATTATTCAACTCCTTCAGAGTTGTTTTCATAATGTTTAATTTACCCTGCATTTCATGCAGGGCTATTCAAATTTAACTCCTTCGGAGTTGTTGCTTTTAGAGAATTGTAAATAGTATTTTGATGTTTAATTCAATTTATTTTACCCAAAATTATTTATTCTAATTGATATT
Source organism: Bacteroidia bacterium (assembly GCA_049318585.1). Lineage (GTDB taxonomy): Bacteria > Bacteroidota > Bacteroidia > UKL13-3 > UKL13-3 > JAAFJM01. The sequence goes on from JBMOGB010000002.1 coordinate 86,485, forward strand.
CGTTTCGGCTTTGTTCAACAACCTTGGACATTGAGCAAAGTCTAAACTTTATTATCTTTTGAATGAGACTTTATATTATTTGTAATTAATAAATGAGTTTAACTTGCAACTCCGAAGGAGTTGAATTTGAATAGCACCGAGTTCAACTCGGTGAAGAATTGAAGTTAAAAAAAACAACTCTGAAGGAGTTGAATAGCAGAAAACATTAACCTAATATTGTAAA
>JBMOGB010000003.1:0-56279 GCA_049318585.1 Bacteroidia bacterium
TGTTTATTAACTTTGTCAAAGTGGTTTGGGTTTTGGCAAAAGTAAACTTTTTTAAGTTTTTGCCAATTGATGTTTCTCAATCATTGTCCACAATTTATGCTAAATCACTGTGAATGCACGTTTTTGGTTTGTTTACAAACAATAATATAAAAATAATGGTATAAGCAACTCCTAACTGTGTAGTTAAAAAGGCTTCTATGAGAAAAGCCATTGAAATAACCAAATAATGGGCTAATAAATTTAAGTTTTTAAAATCAGTAAGTGCAGGAAAATAAAAAGATGCTACAAAAACCAACAAACCTAAAATTCCTACGGAAGCCATGTAATATAAAAACTGATTATGTGGAATTATTTTCTTAGTTACATCAGGGTATTTTTCTTCAAATATTTGATTATTTAAATCCTCAATATCACCTAATCCGCAACCTAAAAACCATGAAGAATTTTGAGTAATTTCAATGGCATTTTTATACGAAATCATTCTACTTCCAAGTGATTGATCGTTTGCACTTCCGCCATTTTTGTAATTATTTATATCGTTTTGTGTATTGGTTAGTTTGTTTCTAACAGTTGGTGAATATTTAAAGGTAAACACCGCAATTACAGCACATAAAGCCAAAATTGATAACGACAAAATGTATTGCTTTTTTAAAATAATTTGCTCGTAAATTACTAATAAAACTAAGCCGTAAAATGAAAACAAACCTGCTCTAACAGAGAAAATATGAAGAAAAACAATTAGAAAAACTGCTAAAATAATGATGATCGATTTCGTAATATTTTTGTTTTCGTTTTTAAATAAATAGTACAACAAATAAATAGAAAATGCACACATTAGACTAAATGTAGGATGATGCCCAACCATGGTTGGCATTACTCTACTTTCTAAATAAGCTTGGTTCACTTCTTCTTGGTTATTAAAGTAAAAAACAAGTGCTTGAATGGCAGTAATAACAACACCTAAAATAAAGGTATTTATAATTAATTTCTTGTTTTTATCTGTAATTTTATCCATTTGTGCATAGGCAAATGGCATGACTAAAAATGGTATTAGAATTTGAACTCTTAGTCCAAAATATTTTAAATTATTTGAGTATAAAACAGAAGGAATCACCACCAAAAAACTAATAACTAATGCTAAAAGTGCTTTATTATTAACTAGGTTTTTTATCCAATCTTTTGGTTTTGCTGAAAGTAAACCAACCAATGTAAACCCAATCATAGCAATGCTTAACAATGCTCTGAAATAATCTGTAGTAAATATTCCAATAACCGAAAGCCATAAAAAAAACAGCAATATTTGTTGATTATATTTAAAAAAATTTTCTCTCATTAATTGCTAGTTGTTTATTAATTCTTTGGCGGCCAAAATAACTTGTTCTGTAGGGTTATTTCCACTTAACATCACTGCAATTTCATTGATTTGTTCGGCTTTATCAAGCAATCTGATATTTGAATAGGTTTTTTCGTTATCGTTTTGTTTAAAAACGTTAAAATGTGCATCGGCTTTGGCAGCTATTTGAGGTAAATGTGTAATGGCTAAAACTTGGTGTTTTTGAGCATGTTTTTTTAAAACTTCCGAAACTTTTAACGCTGCTTCTCCACTTATTCCAGTGTCTATTTCATCAAAAACTATGCTTGGTAAATTTACTTTTTCACTTATTAACGATTTAACGCAAAGCATCAGCCTGCTTAACTCTCCACCACTTGCCACTTTATTAATTGGTTGGAAATTCGATCCTTTATTGGCAGCAAATAAAAACTCTATTTTATCAATTCCATTCGCGTTTATAAGTTGAGCATCTAAAACTTCATTGCTGATTTTTAAAACAGCATCGGGCATTGAAACATCAAACAATAATTGTTTTACTTTTTGCTCAATACTAGGAATTATTTCATTTCTTTTTTTTCTTAAAACTTCAGCTTGTTGAACCAAATTTTCTTTTTGTTCCAACAATTCTTTCGTTGTTTTTTCTATTTCCAATTGAAGTGAAAATGAAGTTTGTAAATCGTTTTCTAGTTTTTGTTGCAATTGCAATAGTTCTAAATTATTAGCAACACGGTGTTTTTTTTGCAAATTATACAACAATTGCAAGCGTTCTTCTACACTTGCTAATTCGGTTGGATTAGCAGAAGTTTTTTCGGAAATGGTTTCTAATTCTGCTGAAATATCTTTCAACTCAACAATACTTTGTTCTATTCTAGTGCTTAATTCATCAATGAATTTATTGTGTTTTACTATTGGTGATAAGCTACTTTTTATGCTTCTTAATTGGTCAATTAAACTTGGTTCTGTTAAGTCTAAAACTGCATAAGCATTGTAAGTAACTGATTTTATTTCCTCGGCATTGCTTAGTAAATTCAAATTATCTTCTAGCTCTATTTGTTCGTTTTCTTGTAAGTTGGCTTCTACCAATTCATTTAAAATAAATTGGTAATAATCTTCATCTTGTTTCGATTTTGCTTCCTGCTCAATCAGGTCTTTTAAATGCTTTTCTTGTTTTTTATAACTTGAAAACAATTGCTTGTAATTGCCCAAAAGCTCAACATTATCGGCAATTGCATCAACAATTGATAATTGAAAAACGGCTTCGTTTAAAGCCAAAGTTTCATGCTGGCTCACCACATCAATGAGCATGGCACCTAAATCTTTTAGTTGATTTAAATTTACAGGTGTATCGTTTATAAATGCCCTAGATTTTCCGTTAGAAGTAATCTCACGTCTAATGATACAATGATCATCGTAATCTAATTCGCTTTCCGAAAAAAACGAATTTAATTGATAGTTTTTTATATCAAAATGCGATTCAATTACACATTTTTCTTCACCATTTGTAATGGCTTTTGCATCGGCTCGCTCGCCAAGCACTAAGCCCAAAGCACCCATCAATATTGATTTTCCTGCGCCTGTTTCGCCTGTAATTATATTTAAGCCCTTGTGAAATTCTATTTCAACTTGACTGATGATTGCGTAATTTTTTATACTTAACTTTTGTAACATAAATGGAGGGCATAAAAGTATGTTTTAGAAATTACTTTACAAGACAAATTTTAGTTATGAAATGAAATTCGAAAAATGAAAATAGAATTACGCACCGTCAGACGATTGCGTTAAGGTTTGCGTTGGAAAGGCGTCAAACGGTTATTCAAAGTAAAAAATTCGAAAAAAGAAGCACGAAATTCGAAAAATAATCCTAATGCATCGGAACGAATAAATTACTGTCAGACGATTGAGTTAAGGTTTGCGTTGGAAAGGCGTCAGACGGTTAAAAGAATGTCGAATAAAGAATATTGAATAAGAAATTTCGAATAATGAATATTGAATAAGAAACATCGAAGTTTTGCATCAGCCCTGAATGGGTTAAATACCAAATATCCTTAGTCTTGTATGCTTGGCTTAAGAAAAAGAGTCTGATTCCTATCGGACTGTAACTCCAGAAAAAATCCAAACCGCTTTAAAAAAACTAAAACAGTTTTTTTAATTAAAAACTACGTTATTTGAAGTGTAAAAAAAGTTGGTGATATTACCAACAAAAGCAATTTACAAATTTCAAAATAAGATATTATGTACACAACATATCATTTATCATCTGCAGAGGAATTAAGCACCGATATTTTGGACGCTATAAAAGCTACCTTTAAATCGAAGCCTATTACTATTATTGTAGAAGAAGACGATAGCGATTTTGAACTTTCTACAGATATGAAAACTGTTTTGGATGAGCGATTACAGGAAGATGAAAGCGCTTATTTAACTGCCGAAGAGTCTATCAGCCAACTCAATAAAAAGTATGGCTTATAAAATTATCGTTTCGCCACGAGCTCAAAAAGAAATTGAAAACGCAATTGATTATTACGCATTATACAGCGTGGATGCTCCTAAAAATTTTATTACTGTTCTTAAAGAGGCTTACACCACATTAGAAACAAATCCATATTTCAGAGTTCGTTATAAAAATGTTTGCGCGTTGAAACTCAATAATTTTCCACATTCTCTGTATTTTACCATCAACAAAGACAAAAACACTATACGAGTACTTTCTTGTTTTCACAACAAGCGTAACCCAAATAAAAGACCAAGAGTGTAAAATAAAAGGTTGGTGATAACCTTCACTAGCGCATTTGGAAACCATGCAACGTTATAGCACAATTGTGTCGTGTATAAACCAACAAAAGTAAAAAACATGTTGTTGGTGTCAATATGCTAAAACTTCAACAACGGCAAAATAAGAAATGTCGAAGTTTTTGAGTTAGCCCTGAAAGGGCAAAATATAATAGCATAGGGTGAAGCCCTATGAACAGAAATAAAAGAAATATCGAATAATGAATATCGAATAAGAAATGTCGAAGTTTTTGAGTTAGACATGAAAGGGCTAGGTATCTTAAAATAGGGTGAAGCCCCATGGAAAAACCCTAATTCGTCAACAATTTAAAAATGTAAGGTATGCCTTGGAAAGGCATTAGACTTTTATATTGTTGTTTTTGAAAAGAATAATTATTGAATTGGTAAACGTCTGATTCTATATTTTTTCTCAGTGATTAGTAAGACAACACCTTCTAATAATTGGGTTGAATAATTTGTCAAAATTACTTCCAAGTGTTTTACAACATTTATTGGTGTTTGATTTTCTAATCTAAAAATTATTACTGAAGAATGTTCTGCTCTAAGTCGGGATAATACTTCTCCAAAATCCAAATCAAAAGTTAAAATAATTCTATCTTCTTGTTTAGCTTTTTCAAATATTAAATCATCTGATAATCTTTGTAAATTTTCATCCAATAGATGTATAGCATCAAAATTGTTGCTTTTTAACCATTTTGCAACCGTTAGAGAAACACCCATATCACATAGGAACTTCATTTTTGTTAGCTAGCATATACTTCTTCTGTAGCTAACCAAGCTGCATATTTCAAACATTCTAAAATATCTTCATGTACCAATGAAGGATATTCTTGAATAATATGTTCCTCATTCATTCCATTAGCTAATAAATTTAAAATGAGAGAAACAGGAATACGCATATTACGAATACAAGCTTTGCCTTGCATCATATTTTTGTCGAATGTAATTCTATCAAAACCAATCATGTTTCAAAAATAAAATAATTTTTCGGAATAATTACTCCTTTTATTCAACCCTAATTAGTCAACAACTTAAAAATATCTGAACTTAAGCGGAGCAATTCGGTTTCAGCAGTTTTGGTGTCAAATTGTGCAGCAGTTAATCTTGTTTGACTTAACAATAAATTTTGTTGTGCATCGCGTAATTCAAGTGCGGTAATCACTCCAACTTTGTATTGTTCATTGGCCAATTCAAAATTAGTTTGAGCAACAGTTACATTTTCGGTTTCAAACTGAACCAATTGTAACGACAAAGCATACGAATTATAGTTTTGTTGAATAGCTAAATCTAATTTACTCATGCTGTCTTTTAGCACAAAATCGGTTGATTTTAAACTTAATTTGGCATTTTGCAAACGTTTATCTACACTAAAACCATTAAATACATTCAAACTTAAAGCAGCTCCATAATGATATCCGTTTGTTTGGCTCGATTGCAAAAAACCAGCTTCAGAAGCTTGACGATTGTAATTATATCCAGTTTTTAATTGAACAGTTGGCATTCGTTCCGCCTTAATTTCATTGATAGTAAATGATGAAATTTGTAAATTCTTTTTTACAATTAACAAATTCGTGTTTTGGCTTTGAGCCTTACTTTGCAAATCGGTTAATTTCAAATCTTTGTTCAATATAATTTCGTTTTCTACATCAAAATCTGTGGTTAAATCACGAGCAAGGATTTGGTTCAAATTTATCTTGGCATTCTGCAATAAATTTTGCTGTTTCATTTGAGCCGATTTATCGGTATTTAAATCAACTTGCGCTTTTAAAACTTCTGTTTTCGAAACCTTTCCAACGGCAAATTTATCATTGGCTTGTTGCAATCTTTCGGTCGAAATTTTTACACTTTGTTGGTAAGCATTTAGCAGTTTTTTATTTTGAATAATATCAAAATATGCTCGTACTAACCTGCTAAAATTTTGTTCAATTTGCAAACGCATTCTTAGTTCACCTATATCTTGCAGTTGACTCAATTTGTTTTTGGTGGCAAACATTTTTAAACCATCAAAAATGGTCCAACCTAACTCTATTCCAGCATTTAACTGATTCGATTTTGCACCATCTTTATTGTTTTCAGTTCCATTCAAGAATTTTTGTTGGGTATTATTTACCACATTATCCTGACTGGCAGTAGCAGCAACAGTTGGCAACATTCCCGCAGCACCAGCATAATTACTATTTATGGCTATTTCAGCATCATTTTTAGCCAATTGAATAGAATAATTATTGGCCAAAGCAATTTTTAAAGCTTCGTTTAAAGTGAGTATTTGTTGTGCTTTAGCACCAGCAATACTTAAACTTAAAACAAGAATTGTGATTATTTTTTTAAAATACATTTTGAATATTTTTAGTTTCTATCCTTCAATTTTTTTAGTTGTTTGTTATTCAATAAGGAATTCATCTGATTAATTGCCATTTTGTTTAATTCAATTAATCTTTCTGTTTGACTAATTCCTCTATGAATTAGCATAGCATTTATACTTTCCAAATTTGACAAAACAACTAGTTGTTCAATTGTTGCTTCATCTCTTATGTTTCCTTCCTTATCCGAATTAGCAAGTTTCCATTCTTTGGCTGTTACCCCAAATAATGCAACATTTAGTAAATCCGCTTCATTTACATAAATATAATTTACTTTTTGTTTTTCTATTTCTTTAGGAATCAAGTTAGCTTTTATTGCATCAGTATGAATTTGATAATTAACTTTTGCGAGTGTTCTTTGTAAGTTCCATTCTAAATTAAATCTATTATTTTCTTCATCTTTTAAGCGTTGAAATTCTTTTATTAAATATAATTTGAAACCAGAACTTACCCATGAAGCGAACTCAAAAGCTATATCTTTATGAGCAAATGTTCCTCCATTATTACCTTGTTTTGAAATTAGGCCTTTTGCATTAGTGCTATCTATCCATTTACTTGGAGATAAAGTAAATGCATTACTTCCTGCTTCATAAAGAAAGGAGTCGAATTCGACCCCTTTGAATTCTGAATTGTTTAATTGCTCCCAAATTCCCAAAAACTCAATTGTTGTTTTTGATCTCAACCAATTCTTAACAACATCTTTTGGCTCTGTCGCATTTTTATTTCGAGCAATATCAGTTAATGAGATATAATCTCCATTTTCAAGCTTCAATGTTGAAATTACAATGCCCTTAACAGTTAAAAAGTTCTTTTTTGCCATATTTAAAAATCAATTTGAACTTAAACTTCATCCACTTTTTCAACTGTTTCAGCTGCTTTTTTCTCATTTGAAATAAAGCTATAAATAACAGGAATTACATATAAAGTAAGAAAGCCTGAAAACAATAAACCACCAATAATAACAATACCCATTGCTGTTCTACTTTTTGCGCCAGCACCAATGGCTAAAGCAATTGGCAAAGCTCCTAAAATGGTTGCTAAACTAGTCATCATAATTGGGCGTAAACGCTGAACTGCTGCTAATTTAACGGCATCAATTTTCTTCAATCCATTTTCTTTTTGATGGTTAGCAAACTCTACAATTAGAATTCCATTTTTGGTTACCAATCCTATTAAAACAATGATTCCAATTTGGCTAAAAATATTCATAGTTTGGTTAAAATACCACAATGAAATCAATGCTCCTGCCAAAGCCATTGGCACAGTAAGCATGATTATAAATGGATCTACAAAGCTTTCAAATTGCGCAGCCAACACCAAATAAACCAACACCAAAGCCAATAAAAAAGCAAAAGTAGTATTGGATGAGCTTTCAGAAAAATCGCGGGAAGGACCAGCTAAATCAGTGGTGAATGATTCATCTAAAATAGTTTTAGAAATTTTTTCCATTTCCTTGATTCCATCACCAATGGTTTTTCCTGGAGCTAAACCTGCTGAAACTGTAGCAGCTTTGTATCTGTTATAATGGTATAATTGTGGCGGGCTACTTTGTTCAGTAACATTTACCACGTTATCTAATTGAATCATTTGGCCATTATCGCTTCTAACAAACAGAGATTTTAAATCCAAAGGTTCATCTCTATTTACCCTATCCATTTGCCCAATTACTTGGTATTGTTTTCCTTGTTGGGTAAAATATCCATAACGCAAACCACTATATGCTAACTGCAATGTTTGAGCAACACTTTGAACCGAAACACCTAAACTTTTGGCTTTATCTCTATCAATGGTGATAACCAATTCTGGCTTATTAAACTTTAAGTTTACATCAAATCCTTGAAAGGTTTTATTGCTAGCAACAGCTTCCATAAACTTTGGCAAAAACTGTTGAATTTTATTAAAATCTTGATTTTGTAAAATAAATTGAACAGGCAATCCTGCTCGTGAACCACCAGAACCATTAATGGTTTGATCTTGAATTACAAAAGTTTTAGCATCGGGATAATTCTTTAAATTTTTAGTAAGCATATCCACAATTTGTTGTTGCGAACGTTTTCTTTCATCTGGGTTATTTAAAATTATTCGAGTAAAACCTGTATTTACAGCACCACTTCCGGTAAATCCTGGTGCAGTTACAGAGATTACAATGTTTTTTTCAGGAACTGAATCCATTACCAATTTCGATATTTTATCTTGGTAATTATCCATAAACTCGTAAGATGCACCTTCGGGTGCTGTTGAACTTATTCGCATTACACTTCTATCATCTAACGGTGCTAATTCACTTTGAATAATGCCACCAATAAAAAATATTAAGCCAAACGAAACAAAAATAATTACAAATCCTAGCCATCTGCGTTTAAAGAAAACTTCCAAGGAACTGCTGTAAGCATTATTTAAAGCAACAAAAAATGGTTCAGTTTTGGTGTAAAAATTAGTTCTTTTTTTATGGTCTTTCCTTGTTAAAAATACATTCAACATAGGTGTTAACGATAAGGAAACAAAAGCAGAAATAAGCACCGCACCTGCCACAACCACACCAAATTCGCGGAATAATCGACCTACAAAACCATCTAAAAAAACTATTGGTAAAAACACCACTGCTAAGGTAATTGAAGTAGAAACTACAGCAAAAAATATTTCATTAGAACCTTTAATGGCAGCTTCTCGTGGAGATAATCCTTCTTCTATTTTTTTGAAAATATTTTCAGTTACCACAATGCCATCATCTACCACTAAACCTGTTGCCAGAACTATGGCCAAAAGTGTTAAAATATTGATAGAAAAACCAGCTAAATACATGACAAAAAATGCGCCAATTAATGAAACAGGAATATCGATTAATGGCCTAAATGCAATTAACCAATCACGGAAAAATAAGAAAATAATTATTACCACTAATATAAATGCAATCAATAAAGTTTCTTTTACTTCCAGAATAGAGGTTTTGATAAATCGAGTGTTGTCAATTGAAATGTTAAGCTTATAGTCTTTAGGAACTTCTTTTTTTATTTGCTCAAAACGTTTGTAAAACTCATCGGCTATTTCAATATAATTAGCACCAGGCTGCGGCACAATTCCCAAACCAATCATTGGTACACCCGATTCCTTTAAAATGGTTTCTTCATTTTCAGCACCCAACACTGCATAACCAATGTCTTTTAGTTTTATGGTTTTGGTATCATCGGCTTTAATAATTAAGTTGTTAAATTGGTCAACTGTGGTAAATCTTCCAACAGTTTTAACGGTTAATTCTGTTGTATTTCCTTCTATTTTTCCACCTGGTAATTCTACATTTTCTTTGTCTAAAGCTTGCCTAACATCTAGCGTTGTTAAGCCGAAGGCAGCCAACTTAGCCGGATTTAGCCAAAGGCGCATGGCGTAACGTTTTTGTCCCCAAATTTGAATGGTACTTACTCCTGGAATGGTTTGTAATTTTTCTAATAAAACATTTTCGGCATAATCACTTACTTGCAACTGGTTTTTGTTATCGCTTTTTACTGTAATTGCTATTATTGCATCAGAATTTGCATCGGCTTTACTAACCACAGGCGGTGCATCAATATCTTGAGGCAATTGCCTAACAGCTTGCGAAACTTTATCGCGCACATCATTGGCCGCTTCTTCCAAATTTGCATCTAAGTTAAACTCAACAGAAATATTGCTAGTTCCTAAATTACTTGAAGAAGTAATAGACCTAATTCCCGCAATTCCATTGATTGATTTTTCCAATGGTTCTGTAATTTGCGACTCAATGATTTCGGCATTTGCACCAGTATAACTGGTTCTTACCGTAATCACAGGAGGATCAATGGATGGAAATTCTCGAACTCCTAAATAATTATAACCAATCGCACCAAAAATAACAATGGCAATCGACATTACCGTTGCTAATACTGGCCTACTGATACTTACACTTGATAAACTCATTTTTTTTTATTGAAAGATTGAAAGATTACAAGATTGAAAGATTAGAAAAATTTGGTTTGTTATGTCCAAAAACTATTTAATAATTCCTTCAAAATTCAAAATTTATTATTCTATATTCTTTATTTAAATTTTCGTATTTCGGATTTATTTATTAGAATTTAATTTTTGTACCTTGTTTCATTTGAATAATTCCACTTACAACTACAGTATCGCCAGTTTTTAAACCACTAATAACTTCTACATTTAAATCATTTCTACCAGCTACTTCTACTTTTTGTTCAATTGCTGAATCTCCATGAATTACAAATACTTTTTGCCCTTTTAAAATAGGCACAACCGATTGTGTTGGAATTAAAAACACTCCTTCTTTATTATTTAACGGAACTTCTATTTTTGCAAATAAACCTGGAAGTAACACACCATTGTTGTTTTCACAAAAAGCTCTTATCAATACATTTCTATTAACTGGGTCAACTTTTGGTTCAATGGCATAAATTTTTGCGTTAAAACTTTTTTGAATTCCATCTACTTTAAAGCTTACAGTAGTACCAACATTTACTTGTGATATATATCGTTCTGGAATAGAAAACTCAATTTTAACTCGATCAATTTTTTGCATAGAAGCAATTTTAGTAGATGAATTAATAAACGAACCTTCACTGATATACTTCAAACCAATTTTACCACTAAAAGGAGCAATAATTTCTGTATGTTTTATGTTTTCTTTAAATAACTCAATATCTGCATTTGTGGCATTCAAATCGGTAAGTGAAACTTCATAAGCTTCTTGACTTATAGCACCTTTATCTAGTAATATTTTATTGCGTTTTTCAGTATCTAATTTCAATTTTTTATTGACCAAAGCTTTGGTCAATTGTGCTTGTAAATCGCCATCATATATTTTTAAAATTTGTTTGCCTTTGGAAATAAATGAACCTTCAGTAAAATTTATTTTTACAACCCTTCCTTGCGCTTCCGCATGAAGCTCCACTTCTTCATCGGCTATAATATTTCCAATGGCTTGAATGGTATTTGCAACGCTTTGTTTTTGAGCTATTACATAACTAACTTTAACTGGTGGTGCAGTTTTTTGCTGCTTTGCAGCTGCATTATTCGACTCTTCTTTTTTGTTAAATATTTTGGGCCAAGCCAATAATGCAATTACTAAAATAATTACAGAATAAGTTATAATTTGTTTTTTTGTCATGATGGTATTAACTGTTATTTCCTTTCTTTAAAATTAGAAATCAATTTAAATTTTTAAGCCCGCAAATTTATTTAAATAAACAAAGCTTTGTTATTTAAATTGTCAGATAAAAGCAATTTAAAACATATTTGCTTTTAAAACCAAAAAGCCTCTAGTTTGTATAAACTAAAGGCTTTTTGAAATTACTTTATTGCTATTGAATATTGATGGCTGTTGCTAAAATTTTCATTTCCGATTTGCCATCTTTTATTTCTTTGATTGCTTTTCCGGTAACCGTTGCTACTTTTCCTTCAATGTTTCTTGGTAACATAAAAGCTTTGTTTTCAACTTCAATAAACAACGCTTCACCACCTTTATTTTCTAATGTAAGCCAGCAACCTTCACCTTTGCAATATTTTTCAATAATACCAGTAACGTTTACATTTGCTTCTGTTTGCGTTTGCAATAATGAAATTACATCACTTACCGTTTTTAGCGAATCAGTTAAAACTGCTGCACCAAAGTTTCCTATAGTTGGCAACTTAGCTCTTGGGTCATTGCTGCAAGCAGCAAAAACAACAGTAACAATAAGAATTAAAAGTAATTTTTTCATGTTTTGCAATTAAAAAACTTAGTTATTTACTACGTCCATTTCGTCAACAATATGTTTCGAATTGGCAAATTTTTCAATAATCCATAACACATAACGAATGTCAACATTGATGGTTCTTTGTAACTTTTTATCAAAAATAACATCACCTGCCATAGCTTCAATATTACCATCGAAAGCTAAACCAATTAACTGACCTTTTCCGTTTAAAACTGGTGAACCTGAATTTCCTCCAGTAATGTCGTTATCCGTTAAAAAACATACTGGCATATAACCTTTTGCATCTGCATATTTACCAAAATCATTTTGTTTATATAATTCTAATAAACGAGCTGGTAAATCAAATTCAGCATCACCTGCTTTGTATTTTTTTACCATACTTTCCATGGTGGTGTAATTATTTATTTTAGCATCATTTCTTTTGTCAGCTGGCAAAGCTCTTACTTTTCCATAAGTTAAACGAAGTGTAGAGTTAGCATCAGGATACTGAATAGTTGCCAATTTCGACTCTCTCAAACCTTCAACTAATAAACGGTATGAAGCTAGAAATTCGTTTTGAGCTTTAGTAATAGTGTCAGATTTTGCCAATAAATGTGCTAATATATCGCTTGATAATGAATAAATAGGATCATTGGTCAATAAACCTTTTGAAGGTAAATTTAAAAATGCCATCAATCTTTCTTCAGATGTAAATAAGCTAATTGTAAACACCGAATTTACGTAATTTTCAATATTAGAAATTCCAACAACAGATGGTGCTAAAGCATATCCTTTTGATTTAGAAGAATACAAAGCTAATTGTGCTTTTAAAATATCTTTTTCAGCAGGTAAATGCATTTCAGTAAAAAACGATTTGATATCTTTTTCCAATTCTGGTTTCATTTTTTCTCTAGCAGCTGCATCAGCTGAGGCATAATTCAATAATTGTTTACCAAAACCTCTTGAAATAAATCCAAACGATGAAGTTCTAACTAATTGTTGTAAGTAATTATCATGTTTTGATTTTTCGTTTGTTAAGCCATAATATTTATTGATTTTTTCAACTACATTACCATATTTAGCTTTATTTGCAGGTTTATTTGCCCAACTGTTAAACTTTGCTTCTTGTTCTGCTTTCGATTTTGCAGTACCAAATTTGGTTAATGCATCAATCATTCCTTGACGATTTTTCCAGTAATTAGCAACACCAGCATATTTTGAAGCATAAATTAAATTCAATGCATCGCTTTGTTTCATGTATTTTTTCATGTTGTCCATTCCTGTTTTAGAACCTTCAACCCAAGCTGGATAAGCAAATTTTACATTTTGTTCAATTCCACCTGCAGGCATCCATCTGTTTGTTCTTCCAGGATAGCCTAAAATCATTGCAAAATCATTTTCCTTTACACCACCAATGTTTATTGTTAAATGTTTTTTAGGTTTTAAAGGCACATTATTTACTGAATATTCAGCAGGATTTCCATTTGCATCGGCATAAACTCTAAACATAGAAAAATCACCAGTTTGGCGTGGCCATTCCCAATTATCAGTATCGCCACCAAATTTTCCAATACTTTCTGGAGGTGTTCCTACAAAACGAACATCTTTAAAATCTTGGTAAACAAAATAATAAAACTCATTTCCTTGAAAAAACGAACGAACAGAAACAGTGTATTTTCCACCTTCGTTATTTTCTTTTTCTATAATAGCTATTTCTTCGCTAATTGCTTTGTCTCTTTCAGCTTCAGTCATTTGAGCAGTTACTTTAGCTAAAATTCTTTTTGAAACATCGTCCATTCTAACAAAAAACCTTACAAATAAACTTTTAGGTTTTAGCTCTTTATCTTTTGAAGCTGCCCAATAACCGTTTTTCAGGTAATTAGCTTCTGGAGTCGACAATTCTGCAATGGCATCATAACCACAATGATGATTGGTTAAAACCAATGCATCTTTAGAAATTAATTCTGCTGTGCAACCACCGTTAAATTGTACAATTGCATCTTTTAAAGAACTATTATTGATTGAATAAATTTCTTCGGCTGTTAATTGGAGTCCTAATTTCTCCATATCTCTTTGGTTTAGTCGTTTTATTGACATCAAGAACCACATACCTTCATCTGCTTTTGATACTTTTACACCAAGCATCAATAAAACTAGTAAACTAGCAACTATTTTCTTTATCATAATTTATTTTTGGTTTGAGGGTGGCGAATGTAAAAATTATTTGGTTTAACACTAAACAATTTTATTCGAAAGGGTAATTTGTGGGTTAAAATCATTTATTAGGATACTTTTTTTTATTCTTTTGTCTTAAATTACACTAAAAAAAGTTTATTCTAACTCGTCTAAAATACAATTAATCAAATTGGAAGATTGAAGACTAATACCAAACATTCTTATAATTTATTCCAAAGATGCGAAGTGATTTTTTATCAAGACAATGAACAAAAATCGTTTCATAGCATTAGTTATGGAACTATTTTTTGAAGAAGTATTGATGAAAAAGAACAAGTAGATTGGACTAAATTATATGGGTATTAGGTATAAAACGAGTTTACACAATATTTTGCCCGGTATTGTTATGACTAACAATTTAGAGACTAAAATATTTTATGCAAACGCTATTTAACCTTTAGTTTAACAAAATAGCCTTTCAAAACAGGGTTTTCAATGGTTTTAAATTTCTTTTGATTTATTAAGTTTTGTATGTAATCAATCCTGTTTTCTGTAACAGGATGTGAGCTTAAAAACTGTGGAATATCTATATCGTTTTTGCTCTGCAATCGTTTAAATAAGCTTGTCATTCCAGCAGGATTTATGTTGTTTTGAAGCATTAAATCCAAACCTTCTTCATCGGCTTGTTGTTCAAAACCACGAGAATACGACAATGAATTTAAACTGTTAATATTATCACCAATGGCTGCCATTATTCCATTTACATCGCTTAAAATAGCCGATACAAATAAATATCCTGATACATTTCTGCACAACATTTTCATTGAATGACGTTGGTTTACATGGGTAACTTCATGGCCAATTAAACCTGCTAGTTCATCATAATTTTCCATCAAATTTAACAAGCCAGTAAATACAATAATATTGCCATCGGGCAGCGCAAAAGCATTCACTGTTTCTGATTCAACCACAGTAAATTTGAGTGTTTTGGTATTGTTTAATTTTAATTGCTTGGCAAACAAATTTAGTGCAACAGTTTTACTAGAATCTACTTCATTGTAATCAATGTATTGATTATAAAAACTTTCGCCCATTTCTATGTCGTAAGTTTCGGGAATAAGCACCACCGCTTTTTCAGCCACAAACGGAAGTACATATAAATATCCTAACACAATGATTGCAAGAATTGCAGCTGCAATAACAACATGGAATTGAGTTCCTAAATTGATTAGTTTTTGGTACCAACCTAATTGATCATTTTCTTTCAAATAATCATTTAAATATTCAATAAAATGTTCGTCTTGTAGCTTTAAAATTTGAACGGGATAGTTGCCATAATGAATATTTACAACATTACTACTATGATGAAAAGTAACATCTTCTATTGGCCATTTTGTTAAGCCAATAGAAGATGAACCAAAAACTAATAAATTGCTTTTTTCGTCAATTATTAATTCTATTTCTTGTGAAACCGATGAAGCTCCATCGTAAAAAACTGCATTGGTTTTAAGCATTATATTGCAAAGTCTAAGTTTAAAAAGTCGCCAATATCTTCGCCAGTAGCATCGTTATAATCATCTTCAGTTTGATTGATTGCATCTAAATCAATATTACCTTCCATTTCAATATGGTCGGCTATAAACTTCATGGTTCTAGTAACAACCCAAGCGTAACCAAGTCCTAAAGTAAAAACTATAATGAGTAAATTTACCACTAATAATACAAAAAAGTTTCCACCTGTTGCAGTTGATTTAAAAGTGATTCTCTCCTCCCCTTTTTCTAAACTTAAATTGTTTACATAAAATGCCAATAAATCGCTGTACCACCAAAAAGAATAAATTCCAAGGGTAATAATAGAAAGAAAATAGCTTTTAAAATTTAACCAAAAATAATCGCCACCATCGGCTTCATATTTAAAAGCAACATCTCCCATTTTTATGTTACTTAACACATATTTTCTAACATTTATACTGAACCAAGCACCATAAAATCCAAATGTAAATACAGTGTATAAAACCCATTTGTAAAAACTAACCATAAATTCACTTCTATCGCCTCTGTATCCAAAACGAATTCCTCTCCATGAAGTTCTTGACATTCGATAACGATATGAGCCATGAATGGCCAATGGTAAAATGGCTAAAATGCCTGCATACAAAACCAAAACACCAATTACTGGCATTTGTAAATAAAGAAAGAAAGAGAATAATCCATAAATTAATACAAAAATTACAACGGCTTTTATAAAGCCAATGAACATTTCTTTTCCTGTTCCATGAAACGAAAACCTGTCGTTGTTTAATGAGGTGGCACCATATAAAAAAGTGAGTTGTTTGGCTTTAGCCCAAGGATAATAAAAGCCTAAAGTTAAAACTGTTAGTAGCCAATTTACAATAATGATTCCGAAAAATTCGCCTCCGGTACCATAGAAATCAAGCTTGTAGTTTTTTTCTGTTGTAGTAGTTTCTTCCATAAATTTTGTTTGTTTGTTTTATATTGTAAGCGTCAAACATATTTTATTTTATTGTATTAACAAGTAATTTAAAAAGTAATTTTACATTTCTATCAAAATGATTAGCCGAAAATAAAAAGGATATTGTTTCAAAAGCTTTTAATAGCTTGTAGGTTCAATAAAAATCAATGGAAAATGACTTGAATTCTTTGTATTTTATAAAAAAATAAACCATATAGAAACATAGCACTGCACTACTATCAGTAGTCTGAAACCAAACCATTGAAAGTGTTCCGAAAGCTTTCGCATAGGCGACAACTTAAGTACTATCAAAAGCAAAGTTCCAGAGGAACGACCATAAGGTAGCTACCAGTGAAACTGGTGGTTAATTGTATAAATAAACATAACGAAAACCTCAAAATCTTTGCGAAAGCCTATGGCTTTCACAAAGATTTTGAGGTTTTCGTGGAGAAGTTCTGTTCGTTTTTTTAACGGGCTAAAACCCGTTTTTACAATAGTGTCGTTCCTATGGAACTTTGCTTTTGGAACTCTTTAAGATGATTCAAACGCAATAAAAAAATAGCACTGCTATTCAAATATTTTGATTTAAATAATGAAAATAGAAAGCATACTTAAAAATGAGTATTGTTTATTTGAATTACTTAAACCACTTTTGAATGACTAAATAAAACACAAAGCTATATTTATATGAAAACAAATAAAGTACTCATTTTATTCATTGTAATAATATTTATTTATCCATCATGCTCTAAAGATTGTGAAAAATCAAAAGTAACAAAATACCTGTATCAGGAAGATAAAGATTTAATACCATACAAAGGAAATGAAGTATTAACTTTTTTGCATGTTAATACTGGAGATACAATAACCTTTATTGGTGAATCTAATTGAAAAACATATTATAATACTACATATTCAGGAATTGATTGTGCAGTAGAAGAAAAATGGGAAGGTCGAGGAATTGCATTTGTTAACCATTTAACAAATAAAATAATCTACATAAATAACCGTAAAACTCAGAACTGGACAACGCTTGAAATCGATTTTGAGAATTATTATTTTCTAGTAGGGTTGGTAAGTCTTGGTGGTAATTATGAATATGATAGTTTATTGATTCAAAATAAAATATATTATGATATTTCAAAATTTCCTAATAAAACTTCAAATACAATACGCTGTTATGCATACTTCAATAAAAGTAATGGACTTTTAAAATTAGAATTAGAAGATGGAAATATTTGGGAACTAATTAAATAAATAAAATGAAAAGAAATAAAATGAGTAAAGAGTCTCCAAATACGTTTTGCTAAAGCCCGTGTAGAATACACTACATTCATAAATAATCCGTATAGCACTGCGCTAACTCTACTGGTAGTTTGAGATAACTAAAGGTTACAAAACGCAAAAAAACTGCCTTTTTTAAAGCAGCCTTTTGTATGTTTAGTCACATTGAGCGAAGTCGAAATGTTTTGAAAACGTGAACATTAATTTCTCGACTCCGCTCGAAATGACGAGCACTTTAACTTTTTTAAAGCAGCCTTTTGTATTATAAAATATAGTTTTAAAAAAACTATTTATGGTTTTTAAAACGTGTGCTTACTACTAAATCTTTGCTTCCAGCAGTGTGAACATAAAATCCTTCACCCGATTTTACACCTAAATTTCCTGCAGTTACCATATTTACCAATAAAGGAGATGGTGCATATCTGTGGTCGCCTAAACCTTCGTGTAATACATTCATAATAGCCAAACAAACATCTAAACCTATAAAATCGGCTAATTGTAACGGACCCATTGGGTGAGCCATGCCTAATTTCATAACAGTATCAATCGATTCTACTGAACCAACACCTTGTTGTAAACAAAAAATAGCTTCGTTTATCATTGGCATCAAAATACGGTTGGCTATAAATCCTGCATAATCATTGGCCAAAGCAGGAATTTTTCCAACAGCTTTTGAAAGCGCTAAAATAGTTTCTGTTACTTCTTCGCTGGTTTTAAAACCATTGATTACTTCTACTAATTTCATAACAGGAACAGGATTCATAAAATGCATTCCAATTACTTGTTCTGGGCGCTTGGTAACGCTTGCTATTTTGGTAATAGAAATTGAAGAAGTGTTTGAAGCTAAAATGGTATGAGCAGGACAAATTTCATCTAATTGTTTAAAAATATCCAACTTAATAGCCATGTTTTCACTTGCTGCTTCTACTACTAAATCTGCATTGCTAGCAGCATCTTTTAGGTTAGTAAATGTAGTAATATTAGCTAAAGTTGCGGCTTTATCGGCTTCAGTTATTGCACCTTTTGTAACTTGTCTGTCTAAGTTTTTTCCAATGGTAGCAATTGCTTTTTGCAAAGCAGCTTCATTTACATCTATTAAGTTTACTTGGTAACCAAACTGAGCAAAAGTATGAGCAATACCATTTCCCATTGTACCTGAACCAATTACTGTAATGTTTTTCATTTTTGTTGAATTATATTTAGTGAATTTTAGTGCCGCAAATCTATTAAACACTTGCGCTTTATCAAACTTAAAATGAACATAGTTTACTATTTTATATCAATGATATTGAAATGCTTTATACTTAAAAATTTGTTAAACTTATTATATGTTATATTCTAGTGCAGTTTTTTCTTAATTTTACCGCCAAATAAAACAATTACATATGCGTATTTTAAAAATCTCGACTATTATTTTATTATCAAGTTTAAGTTTTATTGCCTTGGCACAAAAAGGTAAAACTAAAACAAATTTAGAAATCACACCCGAAAAATCGACTAAAGGTCATTCAATTACAGTAACTATAAAAGGTTTTCAAAACAGGATGTTTTACCTTGGTTATTACTTTGGCGATAAACAATATTTAAGAGACAGTGCTTTTACTGATGCCAATGGAAAAATGAACTTTTCGGGCGAAGGTAAATTAGAAGGTGGGGTATATTTAATAGCTACTGCCGACAAATCATTGCTATTTGATTTTATAGTAACTGAACAAATATTTAGTTTAGAAACCGATTCGAATGGAGTAATTGACAACATGATAGTTAAAGGCTCAAACGAAAATGAGGTGTTTTTTAAATATAATAAGTTTTCAGCCAATGTTGGTAAAAAAGCCAATGATTTGGAAACTAAAATTAAAGCTGCTAGAGAAAGTAAAAACAAAGAAGATGAAGACAAATTGATGGAAACTTACCGCAGTTTGATGAAGGATTTAACGGCAGAAAGAAAGATTATTTTAGAAAATCATCCAACTACTTTAATCAGTAAAGTTTTTAGAATGATGCAAGAAATAGATGTGCCAGATGCTCCTAAAAACGAAAAAGGAGAAATTATAGATTCTAACTTTCAGTATCATTATTACAAGCAACATTATTTCGACAATTTCGACTTTTCGGACGATAGAATTACCCGCACACCTATCTTTTTTCCAAAGTTTGAAACTTATATGTTAAAAGTTGTTCCTCAAATTCCTGATAGCATCAATGCCAGTGCTGATAAAGTTTTAAAATTAGCAGAAAAAGGAAAAGAGAACTTTAAATTTTGCTTGTTTTGGACAACCAATTATTA
Organism: Bacteroidia bacterium; assembly: GCA_049318585.1. Lineage (GTDB taxonomy): Bacteria > Bacteroidota > Bacteroidia > UKL13-3 > UKL13-3 > JAAFJM01. The sequence goes on from JBMOGB010000003.1 coordinate 20,408, forward strand.
TGAAGCTTCGCAATACATGGGCATGGATGCAGTTTTTGTTCATTTAATAGATAATTATTATGCCAAAGGAAAAGCATATTGGGTTGATAGTTTATTGATTTGGAGAATGAAAGACAAATGTGATAAGTTAAGAAACAACTTAATTGGAGCTAAAGTAAAAAACTTAACTATGCTCGATACCAACGGTCAGTATCATAGCCTATTTAACATGGATGCTAAATATACATTGGTGTTGTTTTGGAGTGCTACTTGCGGACATTGTAAAGAAGAAATGCCAAAAATAGCCGAAGCTTATAAAGAGTTAAACAAAGAAATTATCACACAAAACGATTTGATAAAAGCAAAAAATAAAGGAACAAAATCACCAAAACCATTATTGCCTTTAAAATTTGATGTGTTTCCTGTAAGCATGACAGAAACTGTAGAGGAATGGAAAAAGTATTTAATTGAACAAAAACTACCTTGGAAATTGAACTTATATGATCCATTGAACGAAACCAATTTCCGCCAATATTACGATGTTTATAGCACGCCAGTTTTATATATTATTGATAGTAATAAAAAAGTAATTGCCAAACGAATAGCAGCCGATAAAATAAAAAGTTTTATTGAAGACTTTGAAAAAGATGGCTCAGGTTTACTAAAGAAAAAACAATAAAAAAATCTGTCTCAAAAGAGTCAAAAAGCTCGTCATTTCGAGCGAAGTCGAGAAACTAATACTCACGTTTTTAAAACATTTCGACTACGCTCAATGTGACATTACCAATTGAGGTTGTCTTTTATGACAGCCTCTTTTTTTATAAGCACTTAAAAATATGACAAACAATAATTTAATTGAAAGCAAAAAAGTATCTTTATTCAAAGTTTATTGGGATATTTTAAACGCTGCTTTCGATCCTTCAAGGCCTTTGTTAGCTCAAATAGTGATTACAAAAAGATGTAATTTGTCATGTGGCTATTGTTTTGAATTTGATAATTTTTCAAGCCCAGTTCCATTAGCTGATTTAAAAAAAAGAATTGATGAACTGAAAAGACTTCGAGTTGTTTTTGTTACTTTAAATGGTGGAGAACCACTGTTACATCCACAAGTTTTAGAATTAGTTGCTTATATTTCAAAATTAGGAATGATTCCAATGATGAATTCTAACGCGAGAGTATTAACTGAAGAATTGATCATTGGACTTAATAAAGCAGGTCTTTTTGGAATTCAAATAAGCTGTGATAGTTTAGAAGATAACGACATTACTAAAAAGAGCATGAAACGATTGCTTCCAAAATTAGACTTACTGAAAAAATACGCTCAAATTAAAGTTAGAATAAACGGAGTTTTAGGTTCTGGACCGCCACAAGATGTAATTGAAATTGCAAAAATTGTTACTTCATTTAAATTTGATTTCCAATGTTCGCTAATGAGAGATGCCAAAGGAAGCGCACTTCCATTTAACCAAGCCGAACAAGACGCATTTATGGAACTTAGAAAAATGAAAGGTAGATTGCCAGCAATGTTAAACGATAATTTTCAGTTATCACTAATAAAAGGTGAAAATGTTGATTGGAAATGTAGATCGGGTGCTCGTTATTTTCATTTAGATGCCGAAGGATTGGTACATTTATGTCAACCAAATACAGGAACTCCAGCAAAAAGAATAGAAGATTATAACGAAACCGATATTTTGAATTTCTTTTACATGGAAAAAACTTGTTCAAAATTATGTGCGCATGCTTATGCTCATAATGGAAGCAAAATAGATAGTTTTAGGTTTCAAAATAAAGCAAACTAATGGTTGAATTAAGTATCATTTTTCCTGCTTATAATGAAGTAGATAGAATAGGAAAAACACTTCATTTATTTAGTAATTATTTGAATAAAAAAGGAATCATTTATGAGTTAATAATTGTAGATGATGGATCGACAGATGAAACAGTAAATTTTGTAAAAAAACTTCAAAAAAAAATACCTGCAATTATTGTTATTCCAACCATAAAAAATTACGGAAAAGGACATGCAGTTAGAATAGGTATGTTACAATCAAAAGGGAAAATTAGGCTTTTTTCCGATGCAGATGGTTCAACTCCTATTGAATGTATTGATAAAGTAATTGCACCAATTATAAATGGAGATTATGATATTTCAATTGGCTCGCGTTATTTAAAAGATTCGGAGTTAGATAGAGTACAACCATTTATTCGTAAAATGTGGAGCAATTTTGCCAATGCCATTATTCGTAAATATTTTATACCAGGAATTTATGATTTGCATTGTGGCTTTAAAGCCTTTAAAGCACAAGCTGCAATTGATATTTTTTCAAAATGTATTATTAATGGTTGGACATTCGATATTGAGGTTTTAGGAATAGCAAGGAATTTAAAATTCAAAATCACTGAAGTTCCAGTAAAATGGTCTAATGACGAAAGAAGTAAAGGAAGTTTTTTGCATTTACCCAAAGAAATATACAGCCTTTTAAAAATAAAAAAGCAACTGCAAAAATACAAGTAATAATACATTGAAAAATGTAACTTAACAATACAATTTAAAAACACAGTTGTCAAATAAAAACTAAACAAAACCTGATAATCCCTTTTATGTGTAGTCCCTACGGGACAAATATAATAGGAACACTTCATTATTGTATTACCAATATTTAACTCCTAACGGAGTTTATTTGGTAGAGATTTTTTTCTGTTAAATAAATAAATAGTTATGAAATTGAATATAGTTACTCAGGAAATCGAAAATATTATTTCGATCAGCAATTGTTTGGAAAATAAAAAAACTACCATTTTTCAATCAACAGAAATCTTCCTACAGCTAATTTGAGTTAAACCTATCAATTTCAAAATTTAGTTTTGGCATTGATTTTGGTTATGAAATTTTTAGTATTTTTAACCCAAAATACGAATTAGAAAATCTATTACGAGCCAAATCTACTTCAAATCAGTGTTTCATTAAATTTAAAAAACGTAGCGCTGCTATGATTTTTAAATTTAAGTAACTGATTTATTGTATATTTAACTCTCATAACGAAGTTCTAACGCCTATTCTGGGTTTAACTAAAATCTCAATTTGCAAACCACAAAATCAATTAATGACCATCGTCATTGCATTATGTGAAAACTGTCACATAAGCCAGTGCCTCCAATCATTTTTGAAAAACCATTCACCTAACATCTTTGTAAGGCAAAATAACATTTAGAAATAAATATTATTTACACTTAGTAAATCAAAAACAATTAATCAACAAACATATTTTGATTATGAAAAACGAAAAAGAAGAATCAAGCAGAAGAAACTTCCTGAAACTGGGCTTACTGTCGGGCGGTGCTGTATTAGCAGGTGCTAGTATAGTAAAAGCGCTGGCCGATGAAGAGCCTAAAAAAACAGGCGAAATGGTAAAAGTACTGACTGCTGATGGAAAGATGGTAGAGGTAGATAGCAGCATGATTAATCATCCATCAGAAGCAGTTTTGAAAGAGCATTCTATCCGCGAAGGCATAGCAGGTAAAAAGTTCGTAATGGTAATTGATTTGGCACGTTGTGCAAATGAAAGAAAATGTATTGAAGGATGTCAAAGTATGCATGGTATTTTGGCTCCCGTAGAATATATAAAAGTAAAAAGAATGCAAGATTCTGAATTGGCTGCGCCATATTGGTTTCCTCAAACTTGTTATCAATGCGACAATCCTCCCTGTACAAAAGTATGCCCTGTAGATGCTACTTTTAAACGCACCGATGGAATAGTAGCAGTAGATAGCGAAAGATGTATTGGTTGTAAATTTTGTATGGCAGCTTGCCCTTATTCTGCTCGTACCTTTAATTTTGGTAGACCTGAGCAAATCAAATTTACAGAAGAACATAAAAGTGATAAAGACAAATGTTGTACCTCACCTTCAACTGAAGGTACCGTTTCAAAATGCGATTTCTGTCCTGAAAGTGCAGCAAAAGGAATACTACCAAGCTGCGTAACCGAATGTCCTAATGGCACTATATTCTTTGGCGATGAATTAGAAGATGCAGTTACCAATGGTGAAGAAACTTTTAGACTAAGTGAATTGCTACAAAAAAGAGCTGGCTACCGTCAGTTTGAAGAGTTAGGAACTAAACCAAGGGTTTATTATTTACCACCTGTAAACAGACAATTCCCTTTTGAAGAAGCAACAGAAGTTCACAACCAAGCAGAATAAAATTGTAAATAAAAATTATTATGAATAAAAATGATATTTCATTAGATAAAACCACATTTGAAACCTTTACACAGGAAGAATACATGGTTATGAAAAGTGACTTACTTCAACCAGTTCAAAAAATTGGAACTTGGGGAAAAGTATGGATTGGATTTTTAATTACTGTTTGTTTACTGGGCGTTTATGCGTATTATGTTCAAGAAACCAAAAGTAAATACGTTACAGTTTCGTTAAGAGATTACACCATGTGGGGTGTATATATTTCAAACTTTGTGTTTTTTGTAGCGCTTAGTTTAATTGGAGTTTTGATGTCGGCAGTTTTAAAACTTACACATTTTGAATGGTACAGACCATTATCAAGAATTGCAGAAATAATAGCAGTTGCAGCAATTATGCTAGCTGGTGTTAGTATTGTAGCGGCAATGGGAAGGCCTGATAGATTACATTATTTGGTGCTTCATGGAAGAATTCAATCTCCAATTGTTTGGGATATTATTGTAATCATGACATACTTAGTTACGAGTATGATTCTATTATTTATTCCATTAATTCCGTCACTTGCAACCTGTAAAAATCATTTAACAGGAAAACCAAAATGGCAAATGAAAATGTACGAAATTTTATCATTTGGTTGGGAAGGAACTGCTGAACAATGGAAAATTTTGAAAAAAACCATGAAAATTTTAACAGTTATGGTAATTCCTTTAGGAGTTTCAATTCATACTGTTACTGCTTGGTTATTTGCTACAACTTTACGGGCTGAATGGGATAGTACTAACTTTGGTGCTTACTTTGTTTCGGGTGCATTTTTACTTGGTGTTGCAGGAATGGTAGTTGCCGTTTTTATTATTAGAAAAGCTTATAACTTAGAAAAGTATTTAACAGAAATGCACTTTGATAAATTAGGAATGGCTTTGGTATTGATGTCGTTTATTTATATATATTTCAATATAAATGAATACTTAGTTCCTGCTTATAAAATGAGTGGATTACATGCCAATCATTTACTTAGTTTATTCACTGGTGACGAAGCTGTTTTTTATTGGTCGGTAATATTATTTGGAATGGTAATTCCTGGTGTTTTACCATTATTCCCTCAAATGAGAAAGCCATTACCATTATTTATAATAACTATTGGAGTTGTTATTGCAGCTTGGTTTAAGCGTTATTTAATTGTTATTCCTGGTTTAGCACATCCATATTTACCAATTCAAGATGTTCCTAATTCTTGGAGACATTATAGTCCTAGCTTAGTTGAAATGACTATAGTTGCAGCCACATTTGCAGCAATGCTTTTAATAGTAACTTTGTTTACTCGTTTCTTCCCTATTATATCGGTTTGGGAAGTAGCAGAAGGTAAATTAGATGGTAAAGACGAAATTATAAACTATAAATAATAAAGACATGAAAAATAATAAATATATTTTAACAATATGCTTCGGAATTTTTCTAACCCTTAATGTTTGGGCTCAAGATAAAGTAGCAACAATGACTTTAAGTTTTGCTAAAGTAGATTCAAGCGATGTATGTAATGTACTAGTAGTATCTGAAAATAAACCTGTAGCTGACGTAACTGTAAAACTTTATGTTCAACGATTATATGGTTTGTTACCAATTGGCAAAGAAGTAACAACAGACGAATTGGGAATTGCTACTTTTGAATTTCCTTCAAATATTCCTTTTAATACTGATGGTAAATTAATAGTATTGGCAAAGGTTGAAGAAGATGAAAATTATGGAAGTTTTGAAATAAAAAGCGAAACAAAAATTGGAGTAAAAGAAGATTTATCAAAATTAGAAAAAGCGGAACGGTCTTTGTCTGGTTCAAGAGATAATGCACCTATATATTTTATAATTGCATCTATAACAATTATTACAGGTATTTGGGGAACTTTAATATATGTAGTACTTCAAATTTTTAAAATTAAAAGAAAAAAAACAGTAACAATTTAAACAATAAAAACTCATGAAAAATTTAAAAAACCTAGTTGCAGGTGTAGCATTAACAGCCACTTGCTTATTATTCAGTCAAACTGCATTTGCACAAAAGCCAGCAGGAAAACCATGGAATGCACCTGATGCAGCAGTAAAAGTAAAAAATCCTTCTAAAGGTGATGATGCAGTTAAAGAAGGAAAAGATTTGTACAATCAACATTGCAAATCGTGTCATGGTGCTAAAGGAAAAGGCGATGGAACTAAGGCTGAAAAAATAGACATTTCTTGTGGTGATTTCACATCGGCTGAAACTACTAAAAAAACTGATGGCGAATTATTTTGGAAAACTACTGAAGGTAGAAAACCAATGCCATCGTACAAAGAAAAATTAAGTGATAGTGAAAGATGGAAAGTAATAACTTACATTCGTTCTTTATAATTTAAACAATTAATATTTGCCGAGGGAAGAGAAATTTATGAAAATTATTCCAATAAAAAACTTATGCTTTTTTTCGTTTTTTTTAATAGTAAGTTCTTGTAATTATTTTAATAAATACTCTTCCCAAAAGGTAATTATTGAAGGAAAAATAGATCCTTTATTTACCAACAATAACATAATATATTTTTATCAATTTACAGACTCTTTGAGTCTGTTTTTTTGCGAAAAAACTGCAACGGATTCTTGCGTTTTAAACGTTGATGGAAGTTTTAAATTAGAAGTTTCAAACTGGACCAAATCAGGATTTTTTGATTTAGGAACCAAGGAATTAGTATTTGCTCGCAACTTTTTTTTAGAACCAGGCAATCATTTAAACCTAAATTTTAAAGGGAAAGAAATGCCAGTTAGCCTTACTAGTTATGATAAAATTGGCAAATACAATAAATTTTTGCAAATTTTTAACGATACTTTTTATCGTGAGCCAACCACTAAAAGAAACTATTTTGTAATAAGTAATTACATGCTTGCACCTGACTATGCTGTATTTATAGGCAAACGAAAAAACAAGCAGTTTAACTTTTACACTAACTATTTTAAAGACGAAGAAATTGATTCTACATTTCAATATTATTTTGAGCACGAAACCAACTATAATTGGGCAAATGATAAAACATATTTTCTTTGGAAAAAACGCATTAGAATGGAAGAAGTTCCATTAGACAGTAGTTATTTTGATTTTCTAAAAATAGTTGCAATTGATGATGCTAAAGCCCTCATTTGTCCTGGCTATACACGCTTCATTGATTTGTATTTAAAAGAACTTTATCAAGAAGAAATATTTAACTTACCTAAAGGAATGTCTCAAAATTTAGAAAAATGCTTTTTAGCTAAAAAAAATTTACAAGGTATTGGAAAAAAAATAGCTTATTACAATATTTTAAGGGATGAAATAAGAAGTATAGATGGAAAAATTGAAAGCAATAAAGTCCTGCATCAAAAAATGATAGATTCTTTGGCAACTATAGCCTTTGAAGCAACTTCAGACGTAGCCTTTATTCAATTTGCAAAATCATATAAATAGCAGTTTTATTTTATTTATTTGTAAAAACATCACATATGAAAACAGTAAATATTATTACTAGAATTGTATTTGGAATATTCTTTTTAGTAATAGGCGCTTTCCATTTTTATGCATATCAAACCATGGCAGTTTATGTTCCATTGCCAATTGGCTCAAAAGCTTTTGTACTATTAGTTGGAGCCATTATTTGTATTAGTGGAATAGGTATAGTTATTAATAAATATGCTAGATTAGGCTTAATAATTATTGCCATTTCGCTAGCATTTACAGGCTTATTGGTATTAACACCAATGATTTTAAGAAACCCCGATGAGTTAATGAAAATGTTAGAATTACCAAATTTGTATAAGTTGTTTTTGGCATTTGGAATTTTTACTTATTTGGTATCAAGTAAATCAAACAGAAAAAATCAATCTTAAATTATTCTGTAATTGGTAGCACTTTCAAAACAACTTCTTCAATTTTAGCACCACTCGATTTTTGTATAATAAACTCTAAGTTATTAATTATTATTCTTTCTCCTTTTTGCGGTATATCTTCATGATTTGCAGTTATAAATCCGCCTAAAGTATTGTATTCTCCTTCTGGAATTTCTAAATTATACTTAGAATTAAGCAAATAAATTTCAAGTCTGGCAGAAAACAAATATTCATTTTCACCAATTGTTTTTTCGGTCAAAGAATCAGTATCATGCTCATCATCTATTTCCCCAAAAATTTCTTCCATTACGTCTTCAATTGTAACAATACCTGCAGTTCCACCCAATTCATTTACCACCAATGCTATGCTTTTACGGGTTTTACTAAATCTGTTTAACACATCCATTACTGAAGTAGTAGCCGGAACAATTTCTATTGGAAAAACAATTTCTTTGATAGAATTTACCTTTTTAAAAACTTCTTTTTGATGTACATAACCTATAATATTATCTGGAGTTCCGCCATAAACTAATATTTTAGAAAGACCAGTTTCAACAAATTTTCCATAAAGCGATTCAGGAGTTTCAGTTATATCTATAATTTCCAAATCAGTTCTAGGTGTCATACAATCACGCACTTTCAATTTCGAAAAATCCAACGCGTTTTTAAACATTTCAGTATCAACTTCTACATCGTCATCTCTATCGTTATCGCTTACTTGATTAATATAATCATCTAAATCTATTTTTGTGAAAACGGGATTCTCTTCCACATATTTTATTTTTAAAAGTCCATTTAGTATAACTTTTGAAAGCCATATAATAACATGTACAATGGGCCAAAAAATGTAGTAAAATATCAAAAATGGCAACGCTAAAATATTTAAAACCAGATCAGGATTGATGCGAAAAAGCACTTTTGGAATAAATTCAGCAGTAAACAAGACTATTAAAGTTGAAATAATAGTTTGAGAAAAAAGCAATAGAAAATGATGTGTTTCAAAATATGGAGACAAATTGGTAAGAAATGGATCCAATACTTTAGCCATGTAAATACCGTAAATTACCAAACCAATATTATTTCCAACAAGGGTAGTACTTATAAACTTGGAAGGATTATTTACAAAATTTGAAAGAATATTAGCAGTAACGCTACCTTGCTTGCTTTTTAACTCTATAAGCAACTTGTTTGATGAAATAAAAGCAATTTCAGTTCCAGCAAAAAAAGCAGAAAACAAAATGCTAAGTGTAATGATTGAATAATTATCCATTTTTATTTAAAGCACGAATATAATTATATTTCCGATTACTTAAAAGAAGTTTGAATTATGAAGACAGGAACCAAGTAATAAATACAACTTTTTCTTGAACCCAAAATACGCATTAGAAAATCTATTACGAGCCAAATCTACTTCAAATCAGGGTTTCCTTAAATTTAAAAAACTTAGAGATGCTATGATTTTTAAATTTAAGGAACTGATTTATTGTATATTTAACTCTCACAACGAAGTTCTAACGCGTATTATGGGTTGAATTAGTTTCATAAAAAAAGCCCAATTTGAAAATTTCATACTGGGCTTTTTTAAGTTTAATTTAGAAGCTTATTCAGCAACAATTACAAAAGGAATTCGCACCTTGGTTTCACCTTTATCGCTTAAAATTAAGTGATATGTTCCTGATGAAAGATCAAGACCATTTAACTCAATCACATCATTATTTGAATGAACACTATAAGTTGATTGATAAACTTCTCTACCTAACATATCAACTACAGTTAATGAACCATTGGTTACTTTCATGTTATTTACTTGAACTTTGAATGTACCTTTATTCGGATTTGGATATAGACTCACTTCGTTATTCAATTTGTTTACAACGTTATTAACTCCAGTTGAAGCACTTGCTTTTTCAACACCTACTTGTTGGTTTGGATTATTGCTTAAGTTTTGTTCTTGTAATAATGGATTAGGTAATACAGTAACTATGGTACTTGCTTCACCGAAGCAACCTGTTCTTCCTGTTTTTTGTAAAACACGTACCGTATAATTTCCAGCAGCTGCATAATGTTTTTGATAAACAAATGTATTGCTAGAAGTACTTCCATCACCAAATGTCCAACTTGGGCTTTCACCTGTGTAAATATCATTATTCACAAAAGTAAAAGTAGGACTGAAATTAAAACTATTGCCTAATAATACTTGTGAACTAGTATTTACAGCTATACTTGCTCCTACCCTTGCATTGGTGCCACTGTTTGCTGAAACAGTTACATCATGACTTAAAACGCCTCCGCATCCACCAGTATTGGTAATGGTTAGTGTAATGGTTTTTAAGCCTCCATCTGTATAATAATGAACTGGTGAAACAGCATTTGATGTATTGCCATCGCCAAAGTTCCATAAATAAGTATTTCCTGTTCCACTCGAAGTATTGGTTGTTTCAACATAATTACCACAAGCACCAGAAACAGTTGTTGTAAATGCTGCTGTGTTTCCAACTACTGATCCAATTACATTCACATTAGTTGAAGTTGTTGAACTACATCCTGCACCTGTTGTTACTGTTAAACTAACGTTATAACTTCCTGCTGATGCGTATGCTTGTAAAGGATTTTGTGAATTAGAAGTGCTAGGAGTTGGTGTTTCACCAAAACTCCATAAGTAGGCTGGAACGTTGCCACTTGGAATGGTTGACGTACTTGTAAACTGAACATTACTTCCACATCCAACACCAGTTGCAGCTGTAAAGCTTGCAGTTGGTAAATCGCCAATGCTAACAGAATGTGTTGCTGTTCTGGTACAACCTGCACCAAAATTAGCCGATAATGTTACTGTATAAGTTCCACTTGTATAAACATGGTCAGGAGCTGTATTTCCAACATAATCAGCGCTTGCATCACCGAAACTCCAAGTATAAGTAGCACCAACTTCTATATTGGTATTGGTAAATGATACTGTTTTGCTACAAGCACCATTGTTTAAAGTAAATGCTGGAGCAGGTGTTTGGCTTACATTTACAGTGTAGTTAGCACTTGAACAACCGCCAATTGACACACTATAATTGGTGGTGGTATTTGGAACAACATCTACATAACAAGTGCTAGCACCCGTTGCAGCACCACCATTCCATAATACTGGTGAGCCATTTACAATATCACATGCGCTTACTAAATTTTGAGATAGTCCTGTTGCACCAACTTGTACAACAAAGTTATCAATTGACCAGCTTTCATTCACTAGTTCTTCTAAACCTAAAGCTTCTAAACCAATTGTTAAGTTATTTGCGGTATGGTTAATGGTTTTAGAAATATGGTATTTAGTAGTAGTATTTGGTAATCCTGTAGCCACTGCTCCTGTGTATTGAGCATTATCTGCAGGAATATTTCCTGGATATGATTGATGCGCCCAATTATTAGAGAATGTAGTGTTTATAACATTGGTTCCATTTACATCCATGTTCCATGTTTCTGGACCAAAGTAACTGGTGTTTCCATCCCAACTTCCATGAATGTATAAATCAAATTCTACTTTTACTGTTTCATGAGTAGCTAAACCAGTTTGGTTAAACTCAATTCTTTGATTATTCATAGAACCCAATACTTTTCCTCCGTTATAGGTTGTTATAGTTGGGATATTATTGTTTGCATTTGAAAGGAATGTCCATTTTGAACCAATGGTAGTTTCAAAATCATTATTTTCATTTGCAGTGTAAAGTATTGAATTACTATTTCCTAAAAACTGATTGGCTGTTAAACGAACGGTTGTACCAGCACAAATAGGACTAGGAACTGAAGCTGTAATTGTAGTAGGATTATTTACGCTAATTGATTTTGTAACACTTCCTCTGTTATCAGTACAATTGCCAATTACTGAAGTAGCTACTAAATTTACTTGATGACTTCCACCAACTGCATAGGTATTTCCTACCACATTGGTCGAGGTTGATGAAGCAGTACTTGCATCTGTCATTGTCCAAGCATAAGTCATTGCTCCTCCACCTACTAGTGTTGATGCATTGGTATAATCAAAGCTATTACCTGCTAAACATTGATCAGCTGCATTGATGGTAAAGTCAGCTCTAGGAGTAGGATTTACAATGATATCAATTGTTTCTGAACAAGTTCCTAAAGTTGCAGTATAAGTAGTATTCACTGATGGTGAAACTGTTATTTGAGTGTTATTACTTGCTGGAGTATTCCAAACAAAATTGCTTGTTGATGGAATATTTCTGTATTGCACTTCAAAATTATCAATTGACCAACTTTCGTTACATACTGTTTCCAAATTTAATGCTTCTAAAACAATGCTCAATGCATTAGCAGTATGAGGAACTACTCTAGAAATATGGTATTTTGTAGTAGGAGAACCACCTCCAATATTGCATGCTGCAGGTAAATTATTAGTAACAAAACCTGAGTTATGTGCATTGCTAGCAGGGATATTGTTAGGATAAGCTTGTGTATTCCAAGTAATATTAGAGAAATTAGTATTGATGATATTGGTACCATCAACACCCATCTTCCATAAATCAGGAGTGCCGTTGCCATTATTACCATCCCAAGTATCGTGAATATATAAGTCAAAATCAATTTGAACCATATCGTGATTTGGTAGATTGCTTAATGAATAAACTGCTTGTTGATTATTTAAATAACCCAAAACATTTTCACCATTATAATTTTTAATAGTTGGCACATTAGCTGGAACCATTGCTGGGAAACTCCATTCACTGCCTATTGCACTACTGAAATTATTTATTCCATTCGATACATAAACTGGTGTACCATAAGTAATAGAAGCATTGGTACAAGAAATAGATGTTGATGTTCCTTCACAGATGGTATTTGCCATTGGAGCAGCTGTTGATACTAAAATTGGTTTTGGTAAAACTGTAATAACAACTGAACCAGAATCCAATCCTGCACATAATGATGCACTTGCATCCACTACATTTAGTAATGTATAGGTAAATGTTCCAGCTACTGCAGTTGAGGCTGCTAAATCTACTGAATTGTTTAAAGCAGATGCTGTTGAAATAGTATAACTTCCTGTACCGTTGATGCTATAAGTAAATGTGTATGGTGCAGTTCCATTAGCACCTGTGAATGTAATATTCGGTCCAATTGCATTTTTACAAGCAGTAGCACCACCACTAATACTAGCCGTAGGAATGGTATTCACTACCACGTTGGTGGTTGGATTAAATGTACAATTATTTGCATCTGTTACTACAACAGTATACAAACCACTCATGCCTACAGTTGCATTTGAACTAACAGTTCTTGAGATACTGTTAGACGATGCACTTGAATATGCATTTGGTCCGCTCCAAGCATAACTTAATGTTCCTGTTCCACCTGAAATGGTACCACCTAAAATTAATGCTGTATTGGCACAAATAGGTCCGTTATAACTTGCATTTCCACTTAAAGCAACTGGTTGATTAATGGTAACAACAGTTGAAGAAGATAAACATCCGTTTGCATCTTTTACAATTAAAGTGTAAGGATCAGGAGCTAAGTTAGTGAACACATTGCTTGATTGATAAACACTTCCTTTTGTATATTGCAATGTACCTGTTCCTCCGGTTGCATTTACTGTAATTTGTCCATCGCTTTGTCCAAAACAAGTAATGTCTGATCCATTGTAAGAAAGTTTAGTTGCACTTGAAATAGTAACAACAGAAGGTGCTGAAATAGTAACCGAATTTGCAGCACTCACACATGAATTCGCATCTCTCATTTTTAATTGATAAGTACCCGCACTTAAACCAGAGAATACATTACTAGATTGAAAATTCAATCCATTGTCTTTTGAATATTCTATTGTACCATAACCACCAGCTGAAACCACTGTGATTTCACCGTCAGATGATGTGTTACAAGATAATTCAGCATTGTTGTATAATGTTTTGGTTGCACTATTAAAAGTTAAAGCGTTAGGTGCATTCATTACAACTGAAGTAGCTGCACTCACACACATATTTGCATCTCTCACTCTTACTTGGTAAGTTCCTGCAGTTAACCCATTCAATACATTGCTTGATTGATAAGTTGAACCATTATCGCTCGAATATTCTAATGGAGCAGCTCCACCTGTTGAAGAAACTGTTATCGTACCATCATTTGAATTTGAACATGAAACTTCATATCCATTGAATGATGATTTTGTAGTATTGGTAATGATGATTGAAGAAGGAGTTGCAACATTTATTAAACTAGCTGCACTCACACATGAATTGGCATCTCTTACAGTTATTGGATAAACTCCAGAACCTAAACCTGTAAATACATTACCTGATTGATAGTTCAATCCATTGTCTTTTGAATATTCTACTGTTCCAGTTCCACCTGAACTAGTTATGGTAAGCGTTGTTCCAAGACAAGCAATTGGGTTTTCAGCAATATTTGTGATTGTTAATAAAGTAGGTTCAACTATGTTAAACACTCCAGTCGCAGGTGTGCAACCATTTACATCGGTTACACTGTAAGCTAAATTTGTACCTGCCGAATGGGTAAAGATTCCTGTTGCATTCGAGTTACCATCAAAAGTATATACTAACGCTCCAGTTCCTCCGGCTGCAGTAATAGTTACTGTTGCATTTCCTCCATTACAAGCTATTGAGGTTTGTGCTACATTACTAACCGAAACAGGAGCTGGTTGAGAAATATTAAATGTTCCAGTTGCTGCTGCACAATTATTGGCATCAGTTACACTGTATGCTAAATTTGTTGCTGCTGCATGGGTAAATACTCCTGATCCATTAGTTACATTATCAAATGTGTATGACAATGCACCCGTTCCACCAGCAGCAGAAATAGTTACTGTTGCATTTCCTCCATAACATGCAATGGTACTATGAGCTACATTGCTAACTGAAATGGTGCTTGGTTGAACAATATTAAATGTTCCAGTTACCGGTGCACAATTGTTTGCATCAGTAATGCTATAAGCTAAATTATTTCCTGCTGCATGAGTAAAGATTCCTGTGGTATTAGTAGCTCCATCAAAACTGTATGATAAAGTACCTGTTCCACCAGCTGCTGTT
Organism: Bacteroidia bacterium; assembly: GCA_049318585.1. Classification (GTDB taxonomy): domain Bacteria; phylum Bacteroidota; class Bacteroidia; order UKL13-3; family UKL13-3; genus JAAFJM01. The sequence goes on from JBMOGB010000003.1 coordinate 35,510, forward strand.
ATTGTAACAGTGGCATTTCCAGCATTACATAAAATGGTGGATTGGCTAATGCTTCCAAATGAAATAGCAGTTGGTTGAACAATATCAAATGTTCCTGTAACTGGAGTACAATTATTGGCATCAGTTATACTATATGCTAAATTAGTTCCAGCTGCATGAGAGAAAATTCCTGTTGTATTAGTGATTCCATCAAATGTATATGACAAAGTACCTGTTCCACCTGTTGCTGTGATTGTAACAATTGCGTTTCCACCGTTACATGTTATGGTAGATTGACTGATACTTCCAAAATTAATTACTGATGGTTGAACCACATCAAATGTACCAGTAACTGCTGAACAATTATTAATATCAGTTACACTGTATGCTAAATTGGTTCCAGCTGCATGGCTAAAAATTCCAGTTCCATTAGAATTACCATCAAAAGTATATATTAAAGTACCTGTTCCTCCACTTGCAGCAATGGTTACTGTTGCATTTCCACCATTACAAGCAATGGTACTTTGAGAAACGTTGCTTACAGAAATAGGAGAAGGTTGAGTTATTGTGTAAGTTCCAGTTGCAGCTAAACAATTATTTGCATCAGTTACACTGTATGCTAAATTTGTTCCTGCTGCATGGCTAAATACTCCTGTTCCGTTAGTTTGTCCATCAAATGTATAAGAATAAGCACCTGTTCCACCAGCAGCAGTAATAGTTACTGTTGCATTTCCTCCATTACATCCAATGGTATTTTGAGAAACATTGCTAACTGTTATAACACTTGGTTGAACAATGGTAAATGTGCCTGTTGCTGGTGTACAATTATTTGCATCAGTAATGCTATAAGCAAGATTAGTTCCTGCGGCATGTGTAAATATTCCTGAGGTATTAGTTACACCATCAAAAGTGTATGATAAAGTGCCTGTTCCTCCTGCTGCAGTTATTGTAAAAGTGGCATTTCCACTATTACAGCCAATAGTAGTTTGTGCAACATTACTCACTGAAATTGCCGGTGGTACTGTTACTGTTAAATTGCTTTGACCAGAACAGCCATTATTACTTACCGAATAAATATATGTTGCATCAATTGCATTAGGAGTGGTATTTACCAATGTTTCATTGATTCCATTAGAACCACTTCCTGAACCATTACTAATACCAGCAACTGTTGCTCTAGTCCAAGCGAAAGTGGCACCAGATATTAAACTTGTTGGTGTATAAGTATATGCAGTACCGCTGCAATTTGCATTTGAAGTTAAATTACTTGAAAGCATCGGAGTTGGATTAACAGTTACTGTTGAAGTAAATGCTGCACCATTACAGCCATTTGCTGAAGGAGTGATTGTAAATACTTCATTTTGTGTGATAAGTCCACCATTGTTCAAGTTGCCACTTATTGTATTACCATTTCCATCAATAATACCTGATATATTATTGGCATTACTTGTCCAGCTATAATTTGTTCCAGTTACATTATTACTATTACTTAATGCTATATCAGTAATAGCTAAACCAGAACAAATAAATTGTGAAGCAGGTGTTGCTACTCCAATTGGTTTAGGTTTTATGGTAACAGTTAATGTTGCAGGACTTGGGTTTGGACATCCTGCAGTAGAAGTTAAGTTTAAAATATAAGTAATATCAATCGGCTGATTGGTATTATTGGTTAATGTTTCCGAAATAGGTCCAGCATTATTGGTGCCACTTGGAGCAGGAGTAATTAAACCTGGTAAAATATATTCATTTCTTGTCCAAGTATAATTGGCACTAGGTGTTGTATTTGCATTAAATGCAAATAATGATCCACTACAAGTATTTGCAGTTGTATTATTTAATACTGGCAATGCGCCAACATTTATTGTATAAACAGCACTTGCGGTGATTGCAGGTGAGCAAGCAATGGTGCTTGTAACTGTCATTGTTATAGTAACAGCATTACCTGCATCAGCAATTGTTGCTGCATATGTTGGAGTTAAAGTTGTTCCGTTTGTTAATGAACCAGTACCATTATGTGACCATAGAATTGTGCCGTTTGATGCAGTAGCTTCATTATTCAATGTATATGATTGAGTATGGCAAATATTATGAGATCCTCCAGCATTTGCTGTTGGTAATGGATTCACATTTACTGTGTATGTTGCTGTTGCAGTTTGAGGATTACATGTATTATTACTTGTAACTGTCATGGTTAATATTACTGCATGTCCAGCATCTGCAGTCACAGCATTGTATGTTGGTGTTAAAGTAGTTCCATTTGAAATATTTCCAGAACCATTATGAGACCATAAAACTGTTCCATTGCTTGAAGTTGCACCACTTACCGTTGCTGAAGCATTTGAACAAATGGTTGCGCTTCCACCTGCGGTTGCAGTTGGCAATGGATCAACATGAACAGTATAATTAGCTGTAGCTGTTTGAGGTGCACAAGAATTGTTACTTGTTACAGTCATAGTTAGGGTTACATTGGTTCCTGCATCACTTGCATTTGGCGTATAAGTTGGAGTTAAAGTATTTGCTCCTGCAGTTATTGAACCGCCAAGACTTCCAATTAAATTAAATGTAACAGCAGAGAATGTACATGGATTATAGCCGGTTACCCAATTATTAGTTGGGAAAGTATTTATATTACCTGAATTACTAAATTTATAAGACACTGTTACAACATTATTAACAATTAAACTTTCTTCAGTGTTAACCCATTTGGTACCATCCCACATTATTAAATATTGACCCAATTTATATTTAGGAGCACCATTTGCATTACCAACAAACAGATAATTTCCTCCTAAGTTATTACAACTGCTAGCAAACTCTGTCATTATAATTGTTTGAGGAAAACTAGATGAACCTTGAGAAGTCCATGCAATGGTTCCATTAGTAGCGGTTGCTTCACCACCAATTAAAGTATAAGAACCATTTGAACAAATGGTAGCATTTCCACTTGTTGATGCTGTTGGTAAAGTATTTACATTAACTGTATAAGTAGCATTTGCTGTAGCCGTTCCACAAGCATTATCGCTTGTAACTGTCATGGTTAATGTTACTGCATTACCAGCATCTCCAGCAGCCGCTGTATAGGTAGGAGTTAATGTAGTTGTATTTGTTAAATTTCCTAATGCTCCATTATTTTTTGTCCATAAAATGGTTCCATTACTCGCAGTTGCTTCATTGTTTAAAGTATAACTTCCATTTGAACAAATACTGTGTGAGCCTCCTGCTGTTGCAGTTGGCAATGGATTTACATTGATTATTGCACTTCCTGATTGTGATTGATTACAACCATAAAAATCTTGAACACCAACTAAACTATAAGTAAATGTTCCTGAAGTTGAAGTTGGTGCTGCAACTGTAACAGAGTTTCCACTCGTGGTTGTTACAGTTTGGTCAGCACCACCGTTAATTTTATAAGTAAAAGTGTAAGGTATTGTTCCGTTTGCACCTGTAAAAGTAATATCAGGCGATGAAGTATTGATACAAACAGTATTTGAACCACCAATACTTGCTGTAGGTAAAGGTTTAACAGCAATCAAGGCTGACTGTCCTGTAACCGCTTTCGAACATGTATTATTATCTGATACATTAATTAAACTATAGGTAAAGTCACCTGTAGTTCCTGTTGGAGCAGCTACTGTTACTGAATTACCAACAGTGGTAGTTACAGTTTGGTTAGCACCACCATTAATTGTATAAGTAAAAGTATAAGGAGCAGTTCCTGCTGCGCCTGTAAATGTTAAATTTGGAGAGGTATTGCCAATACAAACATTTGTAGAACCACTTATTGTTGCAGTTGGCAATGGATTAACCAAAACAGCATATGTTGCAGTTGCTGTAGCAGCTACACAAGTGTTATTACTTGTTACTGTCATGGTTAAAGTGCGAGTTAAACTCTCATCACCTAACGCAGCTGTATAAGTTGGTGTAAGTGTATTAGCGTTCGATAAATTTCCAGAACCATTATGTGACCATAAAATTGTTCCACTTGTTGCAACAGCACCACTAACAAAGGCAGCAGTATTAGAACAAATTGATTGATTGCCTCCTGCTGTTGCAGTTGGTAATGGATCGATAGTTACTGTTACACTGCTATTTCCATTGCAACCATTATTACTTAATGTATAAATATAAGTAACTACAATTGGGCTTGTAGTTGTGTTGGTTAACACTTCACTGATTCCATTGCTACCACTTCCAGCAGCATTGCTAATTCCAGCAACTGTTGCTCTTGTCCAAGCAAAAGATGCACCTGGAGTAGCTGTGGTTGGTGTGTATGTAAATGTAGTTCCACTACAAATAGTAGCAGGTGTTAAATTACTTGATAAAACCGGTGTAGAATTTACAGTAACTGTAGCTGTGAAATTATTACCTACACATGAACTAGCTGAAGGTGTAACGGTGTAAACTTCATTTTGAGTGGTTACTCCTGAATTTGTTAATGATCCTGTAATTGGACCTGAAGCATTTGAACCATCTGCTATTCCAGAAACATTGTTCACACTGCTTGTCCAGCTATAAGTTGTACCTGTAACGTTACTGCTGAAAGTAACATTTGAAATACTATTACCTGAACAAATTGATTGTGAAGATGGAGAAGCCGAAGCAATAGGTTTAGGTTTTACAGTTAACGTTAACGTGGCCGGAGTTGGATTTACACAACCTAGGTTAGATGTTAAGTTTAAAGTATAAGTTTCGTTTAAAGCAACTGCTGATGTATTGGTTAAAGTTTCTGAAATAGCACCTGAATTATTGGATCCACTTGGTGCGGGTGTAATTAAACCTAATGTATTAAATACAGAAGAATTTCTGGTCCAAGTAAATGACCCTGCGTTGGTAATATTTGCAGCAGCTGTAAAGTTAAACAATGAACCACTACAAACATTTGCTGTTGTATTGGTTAAAGTTGGTAATGGATTTACTATCACACTTGCACTTCCACTATAAGTTCCTGCACAATTAGCATTGTTTAACGCAGTAACTGAATAAGTTCCAGCAGGTGCATTTGTAATTGTATATGGATTTGATGAAGTAGCATTCACAGTGGTAGGTGTTGTACCATTGGTATAGGTAAATGTCCAAGGACCAGTTCCAGTAAATGCAAATGATACGTTTGGCAATGTGGCTCCTGAACAAATGGTACCGCCCCCACTTACAGTTGCAGTTGGTTGGCTATAAACATTTACAGTATAAGTAGCAGTAGCAGTTTGACCTGAACATGCACCTGAACCTGTTGCAGTCATAGTTAAAGTTATTGTCCTACCACCATCAACTAACGAAGGAGTATAAGTTGGTGATAACGTATTTGCACCTGCGGTTATTGATCCTCCCAATGAACCTGAAGTAGTAAATGTAACATTTGCCGGATCACAAGTTCCACTATTATTCACCCAATTTGTTGTTGGGAAATTAGAAATAGATCCTGTTGTATTAGATTTATAGAAACCTGATACAACAAATGATGGAGAAACAAGTCCTTGATCGGTATTTACCCACTTACTTCCATCCCACAAAACAAAATAACCACCCATCAGGTAGTAGGGAGCTCCATTTGCCATACCTGCATAATTATATGTTCCACCTAAACAGCAGCAACTACCTAAGTTAACCACTGTAACAGTAGCAGGAAAGTTAGCATTACCAGATACAGCCCACGAAATGTTAGAATAATTAGAAGCAGAAGCTCCACTAACAGTTGCTGTACTAGTAGGGCATATTGATTGACTTCCTCCTGCACTTGCAGTTGGCAATGCATTAATAGTTACAGAAGCTGTGGTGGTATTTGAACAACCATTACTACTAAATGAATAAGTTACAGTATATGATCCTGCTGAGCTGGCAGCCAAATTAATTTGACCATTTGATGAATTGATATTTAAACCACCAGATGAACTATAACTTCCTCCGCCCTGGCCAGATTGTGATACGTTAACTGAACCGGTTGCACAAAAGGGTGAACCAGAATAAGAAATACTTGCACTTGGTATAGCGTTTACTGTTCCATTGGCAGAAACATTTTGAGTAGTAGCACCAGTTGATGAACAAGAAATATTTCCAGAAGGATTTCCTGAAGCACCGCTCGATAGTCGAACATAAATATTTGTAGCATTTATAGTTCCACTACTTGGTGATAAAGAAACTGAAGAACCATATCCACTTCCTGAATTAGTAGATACCTCAAAACCAGATGGAGCACTAACAACAAGATTAGATGTAAGGTCTAAACCGCTCACTGAAAAACTTTGTTGACTTGAAGGAGTTCCAGAACAAGTAGTAAATGCAGAAAGTGAGCCTGAAGTAGCAATTGTAGGGTTTACAGGATTGTATGACACCCAATTACTTGTTGTGCCATTTTTTGCAAAATTATTCATGGTTCCTGAAAATGAACCTGCGGTAGCATCAACTAAAGTTGAAGATAACCCTGTATTATTTGCATTGGGTGTACCTTCATTTAATTTATGATAAACTTTTAAATTACCAGAAAATGGAGCAGTCATTCCATTCAAATTGTTTTGAATTTCCGATTGGGTTCTTGCTACATTCCATATTCTTATTTCATCAACGAATTGATTTATAAATTGTCCACCCAAATTATCTCGTCCAAATCTATAGCCTACTCCAGAATTTCTTAAAGGAGAAGGGGAATAATACCCAGTCAATTCTAAATTACCATTCAAATAAACCCTAGTTTCTCCATTTGTATTATCATGAACTGAGGCAATATGATACCAAGTATTTGCACTCAAAGTAGAATTTCCTTGCGGGTGTGTACCATAAACCATATTCGGTGATCCAGAATTTGATGTCAAGCAACACTTTACACTATTAAGTCTACCATTGGTTTGTAATTGAACTTGAAAACTCCATCCTGCACCTGACCCATCTTCTCCTCTTATAAAAATTGGTCTATTTGAACCAGGTAAACTTGAATATTTGAACCAAAATTCAACAGTTTGAGATTCATAATCAGCTGTAGCACCTACTGGGAAATCAATATAATCATTTGAACCGTCAAAATGAAGTGCACTATTAGCAGTCACATAAGTTTTGAAATCTAAATCTCTAGCAGGGCTAAAAATAGAACCATTAAGATAAAAATCACCTCCACTATAACCATTATTGTTCCCATAAGCATAAAATTTACTAGAACCAGACGTCCACTGTAATCTAAATGTATATTTTTGTCCTGTTGTCAAAGTTATACCACTAGCATAATTTATTTGAAAAGTAGTTCCTGCTGAACTAGGAGAAGATATAGATTGAGAATTTAAAACAGTTCCTCCATATCCATCTCCTTGATACAAAATAAAATTAAAAGTAGCAGAACTTGAATTGTTATTTGCAGTTTTTAATTCAATTCTTGAAATTGTTCCCGATAAACCAGCTGTAAAAGATTGACCTAGTTCTGATGAATTAGTTAAATTCCAATCATCACCATTACCATTAGATGTTTGATCTAGAGTTTGGCCATAAACTTTATTTGAATTAATCAATAAAGTAGAAAAGAATAAAAGCAGAATCAAGGAGATTCTATTGATGCTTTTGTTTTGTAAAATTGATTTCATATATGTTTTTGTTTTAGTTTTTTGAATTATGTTTCGCATGGCAAGCATATAAAAAAAAAAATTATGTTTTCAAAAAATGGGAAGTTTCGATGGATATTTGGGAAGTTTGAAGATTTTGACCCCAAAAAGGGCTATTTTTTAAGGTTATTTTTATGAAATTGTGAAACAAAAAGCAATTTCAAAACTCAAAATCAATTAATCTTCGAATAAAGCCGAACTGTTATAAAGCAATTTATCTTCGGTTGGAGTCTTCTGTTTTTGTTCTCACAAATCGAATTTGTATAACCTCGGACAATAAACTGTAAAGAGTAAATACCCATATAATTTAGTCCAATCTACTTGTTCTTTTTCATCAATACTTCTTCAAAAAATAGTTCCATAACTAATACTATGAAACGATTTTTGTTCATTGTCTTGATAAAAAATTACTTTGCATCTTTGGACTAAATTATAAGAGCATTTGGTATAAAGAGTAACAACTTCAAGTTTTCAAAGAATTTTTAAACATAAAAAAAGCCCAATTTGAAATATTCAAATTGGGCTTTTTTGTGATTAGTAATCAGCTTTATTCAGCAATAATTACAAAAGATTTTCTAACCAAGTTAGCACCATTAGCACTTAACACCAAATGATAAGTACCAGGAGCAATGCTTAAACCATTTACCTCAACAATGTCATTGTTTGATTTAACAGCATAGGTAGATTTATAAACTTCTCTACCTAACATATCTACAATCATCAAATCACCATTTTTAGCATCTAAGTTATTAACTTGTACCTTAAAAGTACCTTTGTTTGGATTTGGATACATAGTTAATTCAGCACTGTTTTTGCTAGTATTTAAAACACTAGTGCTAGATGCACTTACATTTTGATAACCAATGATATTTTGATTTGAAAGATTATTTTGGTTTTGAATAAAAGGAGGATTTGGTAAAACCGTAACCGATTTGCTTGCTTCGCCATAACAACCAGTGTTAGTAGTTAATTGAACTATACGTACTGTATAAGTTCCTGCAGCAGCATAAATTTTGCTATAAATATTAGTATAAGTTGAACCAGTTCCATCGCCATAAGTCCAAGTAGGAGCGCCAGCACAATATAAAACTGGATCATTAGATTGACTATTGGTAAAAGTAGGAATATATTCAAAATTGTTTGTTAGTAAAATTTGGCTATTGCTAGGAGAAATTGTGAAATCAACACCCACACGACCTGTTGCACCTGAATTTGCCGATATTGATACTATTTTACTAGCAGTAGTTGCACAACCTACACCGTTGGTAATAGAGAGTGTAATGGTTTTAAATCCGCCAGTATTGTAATAATGTGATGGTGTTACTTCGTTTGAAGAGAATCCATCGCCAAAGTCCCAAGCATAAACATTTCCTGTACCTGTTGATGTATTAGTAGTAGTAACCAAATTGCCACAAGCACCAGAAACAGTTGCTGTAAATATGGCTGCATTACCAGTAATAGCTGCTGTTGCGGTAACCGAAGTAGCAGCATTTGCAACACAAGTTGTTCCTGTTGTAACCGTTAAATTTACTGTATAAGTTCCATCAACTAAATATGATTGTAAAGGATTTTCAACAGTAGAAGTTGTTGCAATTGGTGTTTCACCAAAGTTCCATAAATAAGTTGGAGTATTACCACTTGGAATAGTTGATGTATTGGTAAACTGAACACTGTTACCACAACCTGTTCCACCAGTAAATGAAATACCTGCGGTTGGCATATCGCCAATTGTTATTGAATGTGTTGCTGTTCTAATACAAGTTGTTCCAAAGCTAGCGGTTAATGTAATGGTATATGTTCCATTTGCATATAAATGTGCTGGAGCAGAAGCTCCAACATAAGCAGCTGAACCATCACCAAAGTTCCAAGAATAGTTAACATCTGCTTCTATATTGGTATTGATAAATGTAACCGTTTTGATACATGATCCATTGTTTAAAGTAAATGATGGTGTAGGAACTGGTCTTACATCAATTGAATAAGAAGGACTGGTACAAGCACCAATTGTAGTGGTATAACCTGTAGTTGTTAATGGTGTAACATCTATATTACAAGTAACTGCAGCTGTGCTCCAAGTTGCAGGGCTAGCAATTCCTCCAGCTGCACCCAAATAAACTTCGAAATTATCGATAGACCAACTTTCGTTACAAACAGTTTCTAATCCCATTGATTCAAGCACTAAATTTAATGAACTTGCTGTATGAGGTACTATTTTAGAAATATGGTATTTAGATGATAATGCACCTCCACTGTGGTTACAAGTAGTAGGTAAAATATTGGAAAGCGCACTAGTACCATTAGCATTAGTAGCAGAAATATTGCTAGGATAAGCCTGTGTTCTATATGAGAAATTAGAGAAAGTAGTGTTTATAACACTAGAACCATCAAAACTCATGTTCCAAATATCAGGACCAATAACACTTCCAGAAATCACATCAGAAGAGTTTCCATCCCATGAATCGTGTAAGTATAAATCAAATTCAACTTTTACATAATCGTGAGCAGTTAAACCAGTTTGGTTATAAACAGCTTGTTGATTGGTAAAATAACCCATTACACTTGCACCATTGTATGTTTTTAATTCTGGCACATTTGCAGGAACTACAGCTGGGAATGTCCAAGCTGAACCTATTGCAGTATTGAAATCGTTGGCATGGCTTAGTGAATAAACAACTGGTCCACTTCCTAAACCGTTACAAGCACTTAAAAGTGTAGAGGTAGCAGTGTTAGTTCCTATTTGAATATCCATGTTATCAATAGACCAACTTTCGTTACAAAGTTCTTCTAATCCCATTGCTTCAAGAACTACATTTAAAGAACCTGTAGTATGAGGAATTATTTTAGTTATATGGTAAACCGAGCTTAATGCACCGCCATTATGGTTACAAGCTGTTGGTAAAGTATTTGAAACAGCATCGGTTCCATTTGGATTTACTGCAGCAATATTTCCTGGATAAGCTTGTGTTCTATATGAGAAATTTGAGAAAGTTGTGTTAATGATGCTTGATCCATTTACATCCATTTTCCAAATATCTTTTCCAATTAAACTTCCTGATATGATATCTGTTGAATTTCCATCCCATGAATCATGTAAGTACAAATCGAATTCTATTTTTACATAATCATGAGCTGCTAAACCAGTTTGAGTATATACTGCTTGTTGATTGGTTAAATAACCTAAAACATTTGTTCCATTATAACTTTGAACAGTAGGTGTATTGTTAGCAACATTAGCAGGGAATGTCCAAGCAGAACCAATAGCACTTTCAAAATTATTGCTATAATTTGCCGAATACACAAGTGCACTTGAACCACCTATAACTTGATTTGCTGTTAAACGAACTGTGGTACCAACGCAAACTGGATTAGGAACAGATGCAGTAATTAACACTTCTGGACTTACATTTACTGTTTTGGTTTTTCTTCCTCTGCTATCATTACAATTTCCAATAACAGAAGTAGCAACTAATTGTACATTATAGTCACCATAAGTTGCATAAGTGTTTCCTGTTACATTTGTTGTTGTGGCTGATGTAGTAGCCGCTCCTGTCATTGTCCAAGCATATGTCATTGCTCCACCACCTGCAAGTGTACTTGCATTGGTGTAATTATAACTGTTACTAGTTACACATTGGTTAACTGTATTTATACTGAAATCAGCTCTTGGAGTTGGATTTACTAATATTTCAATTGAATCAGAGCAAGTACCTAAAGTGGCAACATAATAAGTATTTACAATAGGAGAAACAGTAATACTAGTATTGGTAACAGCAGGGTTAGTCCAAACAATATTGCTCGATGATGTTTGTGATCTATATTGTACTTCAAAATTATCAATTGACCAACTTTCATTACAAACGTTTTCTAATCCCATGGCTTCTAAAATTACATTTAACGAAGCGGATGTATGAGGAATGGTTTTGATGATATGGTATTTAGCACTTAATGAACCTCCACCAAAGTTACAAGCAGTTGGTAATACATGTGTGATAGAACTAGAGAAACTAGGGTTGCTTGCTGAAAAATCATTAGGGTAAGATTGTGTAGTTGAGTTCCAAGTTTCGTTACAGAATGTTGTATTTATTTTATTAACACCATCTACTGTCATGCTCCACATATCGGGTCCACTTAAAGTGCTGTTACCATCCCAAGTATCGTGAATGTATAAATCAAATTCAATGGTAATAAAATCGTGTGTTGGAATGCCTGTTTTGTTAAATACTGCTTGTTGATTACTTAAATAACCAAGTACACTTCCACCATTATAGCTTTTTAAAGTAGGAACATTTACAGGAACAATTGCTGGGAAAGTCCATTCACTACCAATAGATGAGCTAAAATTATTTGTATAAGTAGTTGTATAAACTGGTGGACTTAAACTAACAGTTCCATTAGAACAAGAAATAGTTGTTGAAGTTCCTTCGCAAATGGTATTTAATACCGGTGCTGCATTTGATGATAAAATTGGTTTTGGACGGATAGTGACAACTGCCGAACCAGAAGCAGAACCAACACATAAAGTTGAACTTGCATCTACCACACTTACTAATGAATATGTAAATGTTCCAGATACATTTGTTGGCGCAACTACATCTACTGAATTGTCCAAAGCTGATGCAGTTGAAATTGTTAAATTTCCACCACCATTAATATTATAAGTAAAAGTATAAGGTGCAGTTCCATTTGCTCCTGTAAAAGTTACATTAATTGTAGGTGCATCTTTACAAACTGAATTTGTTCCACTTATACTAGCAGTTGGAATTGGATTTACAACAGCATTGGTAGTTGGGTTATAAGTACAATTATTTGCATCTGTTGCTGTAACAGTGTATAAACCGCTCATTGCAACTGTTGCGTTTACATTTACTGTTCTGGCTAATGTACCTGATGCAGCACTCGTATAAGCATTTGGACCAGTCCATGAATAAGTTAATGAACCAGTTCCACCTGAAATAGCACCACTTAACGATAAAGTTGTATTAGCGCAAATAGGCCCATTATTACTAACTGTTCCGCTTAAAGCGGTTGGTTGATTAATAGTAACAACTGATGAAGTTGATAAACATCCATTTGCATCTTTTACTATTAAAGTATATGGATTTGGTGCTAAGCCAGTAAAAACATTACTTACTTGGTAAGCACCTCCATTTGAATATGTTAAAGCACCAGTTCCACCAGCTCCAACAACTGTTATTTGTCCATTGCTTTGTCCAAAACATGTTAAGTCAGCACCATTATATGAAAGTTTGGTTGCTGAGGAAATAGTAGGTAGAGCGTTAATAGTTACTGTTACTAAGGTTCTAGATGCGCTTTCACATAATGTTGTTGTATTTTTTGCTGCTGCATAAGCTGTATAACTTCCTGCTGTTGTTCCCGAAGGAGCAGTAGTTACATTACCTGCAGTTGCTGCATCATACCAAACCACAGTTTCACCAACACCAACACTAGCAGAACCAGTTTTTGCAGATCCATCATAACATGCTGTTACATCTGTTCCAGTTGGTGCAATAGGTAAAGCATTAATAGTTACTGTTACTAAAGTTCTAGTGGCGCTTACACACAATGTTGTTGTATTTTTTGCTGCTGCATAAGCAGTATAACTGCCTGCTGTTGTTCCTGAAGGAGCAGTAGTTACATTACCTGCTGTTGCGGCATCATACCAAACCACAGTTTCACCACCACCAACACTGGCAGAGCCAGTTTTTGCAGATCCATCATAACATGCTGTTACATCTGTTCCGGTGGGTGCAGATGGTAATGCATTAATAGTTACTGTTACTAAAGTTCTAGTTGCGCTCTGGCATAATGTTGTTGTATTTTTTGCTGCTGCATAAGCTGTATAACTTCCTGCTGTTGTTCCCGAAGGAGCAGTAGTTACATTACCTGCAGTTGCTGCATCATACCAAACCACAGTTTCACCAACACCAACACTAGCAGAACCAGTTTTTGCAGATCCATCATAACATGCTGTTACATCTGTTCCTGTGGGAGCAGATGGTAATGCATTCACAGTTACAGTAAATGCATCTCCAGCACTGCTAAGACCTGATGTAGTATTTTTAACAATAATAGTTGCGTTATAAATTGCTGCTGCTGCAGCACCAGGTACTACAATTGAAATTGGTGAAACTGGCAATGAAGTTAAAGTTACATCTACAAAACCAGCTGTTTCTGCAGCTGCATCAAAATCAATGCTATATTGATTAGGAGAATTAGTTGTTGCGCTATAAGTTAAATTGGCTGAAGTAGAACCAAAACAAACTGAAGGATTGGTTCCTAATGTGATTGTTGGATTTGCTGGTGCAACATTTACGTATGTGGTGAATAAAAAATCTCTAGCAGGAGAAAAAATTGCACCATTTTTATAAAGACTTCCACCAGTATAGAAATCGCTACAACACGAACTTTTAAACCAAACTAAATTAAATACACCAGTTGGAGTCATACTAAAGGAGTATTTATTTGATGCTGTTAAATTAACAGTGCTTGCAGGTATAATTGTTAAAAGACCGGTTGAGGTAACATTTACAGTTTGAGTTGACAGGACAGTGCCAGTAAAACCTTCACCATCATAAATTTTAAACGTAATAGGTTCACCTGCTGTAATGACGTTTAATACGATGGAATGTAATGTTCCTGAATAACCAGCTGTAAAAGATTGACCTATTTCAGCATTTGTACTGCTTATTTCCCATTGATCAGGATTTTCTTGTAAACTTTGTTGATCCAATGTTTGTGCATTTGCAAAACTAAACCCCAGTAAAAGCATAAATGCTAATGCATAAAATTTGTTTTTTGTGAAACCAATTAGAATCGAGGCAACTCTCATGAAGCTTTTTGGTTTTTGTAAATTTAGATTCATATATTTTATTGTTTTGTTTTTGAAATTCAATTTGCAAAGTGTAAAATTTATACTTTTTGCAATGTTCGAATATGAAAAATTTATATCATTCAAATATCTAAATTATACAAGATGTGATATGTTTATTTTAATAGCGGAATAGTTATTTAAACCGATAAAATTTTATATCAAATAACTTATTAAGTATCCGAACAACATGTTTTTATGTTTAAGAATGCGACATTATTGGAATCTATTTTATATAAAATTTATTAGAAATTGGAGCTAATTTTTCATCAAGTTATTTACTAATTTTACCTTAAATATATAAAATTTCATTTAATTGTAAAATAAAAAGGAAATCAAATAAAATGACAAATCATACTTTTTTTTAGAACATACTTCATATATTGTTGCATAAATTTATACGCTTATGATAAAAACATCTACAATCTACCGCACTATTTTAATAATTGCAATTTGCTTATTTTCTATCACAGTTTTCACTTATTCCAGTAATCCTCCTGCTGCTAATGCAGGAGATCCGGGTAATGGAAACTGTACTTCCTGCCATAGCGGTTCGGCCATTACAAGTGGCACTGCATGGAGTTCTATTGCATTAACTGGCTTGCCTACTAATGGTTATGTTCCTGGTACAACCTATACTTTAACCATAAATGGAAATTCAGCAGCTACAAGTAAAAATGGTTTTCAACTAACCAGTTTAAATTCTTCTAACAGCATGGCCGGAACCATTGCTGCTGGAAGCGGAACTAGTACACAAACAAGCTCAAGTAAAACTTATATTTCACATAATGGAAGTAATAGTAGTTCGTGGTCGTTTAATTGGACTGCACCGCTTTCGGGCACAGGTACTGTTACTTTTTATTCGGCATTTAATGGTTCAAATGCCAATTCTGGTTCTGGAGGCGATAATATTTATTTAAAAACTTTTTCTTTAAGCCAAGCATCTACCAATATTCCTACAGCTGTAATTACTCCTTCGAGCACTACTGTTTGTTTAGGTGATACTCTTTATTTGGCAGGTAGTGGAATTAATAATCCAACTACATTTAACTGGCAATTTTTAAACAATAATCCTAATTCAGCTAGTGGTCAAAATGTGTTTGTAATTTATACTACTGTTGGTTTAAAAACCATTAGATTAACTACCTCAAATGTAGATGGAACTTCGCCAGTAGCAGGAGTAAATGTAAATGTAGTAGCCAAACCAACTGCAACTATTACTACTCCAAATGGTTTAACTATTTGTGGCAATGATTCAATTATTTTACAAGCCAATACTGGTACTAATTTACAGTATTTATGGACTCCAGGAAATTTTACAACCTCATTTATTAAAGTAGCCGATAGCATAAATTATAGAGTGAAAGTTACCAATTCAAATGGTTGTTTTGTTAATTCTAGTTTTGTAAAACCAATAAAAGCAAGTGTTCCTCAATCGGTATTAATTACCTCAAAAGATACCATTTGTAAAAACGATTCTGTTATTTTTGATTTAACAGGAAGTGGATTTACAGCTCAATATTTTGTGAATGATTCACTCGTTCAAACTAGCAGTAATCTTTTTACATTAAAAAGAAATATTAGTGGAGTTTATAAAATTACTCCAAAAATTACACAGAGTGGTTGTACAAATACTTTACCTAACAAATTTATTTCTATTCAAGAACAAGCGGCTGCTCCAACTGTAATTTGTGGAAATAGCACCACTTCAACCATGCAATTTACTTGGCTACAAGTAGCAGGTTTTACTAATTACGAAGTAAGTACTAACAACGGAAATTCATGGAATGATGCAAATGGTGCGAATCAATTATCGCATACAGTTTCTGGTTTGCAGCCTAATTCAACAGTTAATATTTTGGTTAGAGCTAAAGCAATTGGACCATGTGGTGCAGGTATTGAAGCTTTAAAAACTTGCGTAAATAATGGCTGTAATCCAATCAATATTGTTTATGAATTCAACAAAAATGTTTGTTTAAATAGTTTAGCTACCAGCAAACAATCAACCATTGAGTTAAAAACAATTTCAAATCCAAAATACTTAGTTCAGTTTGAATTTGAAAATATCGTTGCTGCTTATAGTAGAAATACACTTTTTACTTTTGATGCCAAAACTGGCAATAATTCAGTAAGAATTAAAGTAAAAGATAGTACAGATAATGTTTGTCCTGTAGTAGATTCAACATTTGTAATTAAAGGAAATTTGAGTCCAATAAAACCCAATATTATACCTGACAAAAGCTCAAATAACTATTGTGTTGGCGAAAACATTACTGCAAAAACTGACAAAGGAAACAACTCACATGTGTTTAATTATTACCAAATTATTCCTACTCGAAAATTATTATTATCAAGCAGTTTAGACAGAGTAAATTTCAAAAATTTATTTACTACAAATCCAACTAATTCGGTGAAAGCAATTGTAATTGATACGCTAACTTCTTGTAGTGATTCATCGAACGAAGTATCAGTAAATATTTACCCAAATCCTGTTTCAAATTTTAGTTTCGAGTATTTTAAAACAGATACCAACAATGTAAATAAAAACAAAGTGGTGTTTACCAATCTATCATCCGATACTACCAATAGTTTATGGTTGTTTGGCGATTTAAATAACTCTACTTCATTGCTTAGCAATCCTACTTTTATATACAATAAAGGAGGAAATTATACTGTTAAATTAGTTTCGAAAAATATAAATAATTGTACCGACACTGCTTCAAAACAAATTGTAATTACAAACACATCTATTGAAAATTTATCGGCCAATTCAATGGTGAAAATTTACCCAAATCCAGCCAAAGATTTTATTACAATTGAATGGATAAACACCAACCATGAAGGCTTTTTAACTTTGATAGACTTAACAGGAAAACAAGTTTATAAAACACCAATAAATAACCAACAGGTTATACCAATTAACGATTTAAACAATGGTTTTTATTTGGCCAAAATAGAAATAAACGATAAAGTTTATTACACCAAATTTTTAAAGAATTAGTTCTATTAAAAAAGCCCAATTTGAAATATTCAAATTGGGCTTTTTTATTTTTTAATTACTTGATGTAAACAAAGTACATGAATGTCATTGCGAGCGAAGTGTGGCAATCCATTTCACATAATTGGAGTATTTTCAATCATTGCACAAGTTTGAACTTCCCCAAATGCTACCCAAGGTTGTGTCTTCCCAAATACTGCCCAAGGTTGTGTTTTCTAACCAACTTTTATTTCACACTGAATGAAGTCTTCGGTAATTGAGCGAAGACAAAACAAACCTAAGCACCGCAAATAATGGTCGCTGAGCGAAGCCGAAGCGCACATTTTTTTTAACGAATTTCCCTTCAACTTTACTAACGTTTCGACTACGCATTTCTAACGTTTCGGCTACGCTCAACGACCGAAATGCTACGCTCAGTGACCGAAATGAATGGCTCCGCTCATTGACCGAAATGAATGGCTCCGCTCATTGACCGAAATGAAATTGTTGATTGGAGCACTCGGTTGCTGAGCGGAGCCGAAGCACCGCTCCGTTATTTCTTCAACTTTACTAACGTTTCGACTTCGCTCAACGACCGTAAAGTTTTACTTTCACTTCGACTCCGCTCAGTGACCGAAATGAATGGCTCCGCTCATTGACCGAAATGAAATTGTTGATTGGAGCACTCGGTTGCTGAGCGGAGCCGAAGCACCGCTCCGTTATTTCTTCAACTTTACTAACGTTTCGACTTCGCATTTCTAACGTTTCGGCTACGCTCAACGACCGAAATGCTCCGCTCAACGACCGAAATGAAAAAATGGTCGCTGAGCGGAGCCGAAGCGCACATTTTTTTATTTCAATTTCCAATTTTCCCACTTGTCTTTTATTTCTTCACTAACTAAAATTTCAGGGTCTTGTGGTTTGATGGTTCTGGTAGATTCGAGGGAAACTTCTCGTTTTAAGTAATTGTACAAATCCAAGAATTTGGTATCACCTTTTGTTTCTTGTAAGTTTTTTAACAAAAAGTAGGTAAACATACCATGCTTTTGTTCTCTGTATGGTAAAGCGGTTTGTTCACTTCCACTTGCGCTAAATACCACCATGTTTCCTTGCGCAATTACTGTTTTAGGTTTTATTCTTGCCGTTCTAGCTGCTAATAATCCTGCATTTCTTCCTTCACCTGTAAAACATGCATCTAAATACATTGTAATGCGTTTTGCATTGGTTTGTGCGAGTGTTTCTGTGATGTCTGATAATTTGATAGCTGAATTGATATTACTAACGCTTACATCAACAGGCATTAGGTATGGGGTTTTACTCACTTCATCAGGATAACCATGACCTGCATAATAAAACACAATTTCGCTTTCCTTGGCATCAATACGTTTGAATATTTCCACCAATCGGCTTATATTTTGTTTAATTTCACTTGCTGTTGCATCGGTGAGTAGGAATACATTTTTGCTTTCGAAACCTAAAGTTTGAACCAAATATTCCCTAAAAATCTGTGCATCTGCTCTGGCAAATTCTACATTTGATTCACTTGAAAGATTACTTTGGCGACTTGAATAATCTTCGTTGCCAATTACTATGGCATATTTATTCTGATACTTTTCCTTTGAAATTGGAATATTGATGTCTACATCCGATTTAAGCAATGCTGGCTTTATATTGGTATTTATTGAAACATCACCAAAAAAGTTAGTGGATTTTTTCGAAAAATCTTGGTTCACACTTACCAATACTTTTTTGTTTTCTGCAAATTTTTTCCAGCTTTCAGTAACTAATATTTCTACTGGAATTATGGTGTCTTTGAATTCACTGTTATAAGTAAATTCATAAACCAGTGTTTGGTGTTCGCCTGATTTTAGTGCATCAATTTGAAACTTTTGCTCACTGATACTAAACACACCATAAGGATTTAAAAAGTCAATATTTATTGCTTTTGCATCGCCCAAACCGTTGTTTTGAATATTGGCGGATAATGTTATTTTTTCACCTTTCTTGGCTTTTCCACCTTTTTCTAAAGTAATATTATAATCTACTATTTGAAGTTTTGGAGCTAAGAACTTTTTAGTAGTAATTTTGGTTTCTTCTTCTAATCCAAAACCGTTTTGTTCTTTTATTTTTATTTCAAAATCAGCTGTACTGGTTGGTAGGTTTAAAGTAGTAGTAATTGGTATTTCAATTTCTTTAGTTTCCCCTTTTTTTATTCTTCCTAAATTTAAGTTTCCATTATAATTTAAACCAGTTAATTGTTTTAACTCTTTCACATTCACGCCAACTTCATAAGCATCTCCTAAACCAATATTTTCAATGGTAAATACCAATTTGGCATTTTCGGTTGCATTTAAAATATTGATGGTTTCATTGGAAGAATTGATGAACTTTAAAGACCCATTCGTTATGTTTAATTTTGGCGGGAAAAACTTACCTTTTATTTCTAAAAAGATGGATTCACTTTGCCCAAAAATAGCAGTATTGGTAAAGTTATAATAATACTTACTTTGATTCATAGTAATGGTTTGGTATGCCTTTAGCTTTTTTGCTTTTGCATAAGTTTTATACATTCCATAACCCCAAACCGCAACCGCTGTTCCTGCCATTACATACGATAATACTTGCTGGCTTTGTGCAGCTTCAAAATAATTATTTGCTTGTGAAGTTGAGTTTAAATAATTGTCGTAATTGGTAACTGCACTCATGTTTAATGCAATTGCCCCAGCAATAGCTCCATAACCCAATACACTTTTATAAATATGTAAATTATGATTATCTAAACGGTATTCTCCAAGTCCGGGGAGTAAAGCTGATTTCAACAAATGTTTTCCCATTGGAATATTTAAAGCAGGAGTAGCTTCTACCACTGCATATACATAATCATTCACCTTTACATTATCTACTTTTACTTGCCAAACAGCTTTTTTATTTGTGCCAGAGGCAATTGATTTGCCAATATCTCCAGTAAATGTAACCGCTTCTAATTGGTCAGTTTTACTTCTGTATAACTTTACCGATACATCAAATAAGTTATTGGTGTTTGAGCCGTTTAAATCGTAAGAAATAACTACTTGGTCTCCATTATAGCGCAACGAAACATTTGTGATAGTTCCGTTAGCAAAACTTGAAATGGAAGCAATTAAAAATAGTAGTAAAAAATGGTATTTCATGCTAGTGGCTTTATAAATTTTCATTATTTAAATTCAAATGATTTAACTTGTCCATAAATGATTTTATTGTTCACAATTACATAAGTTCTGTAATAATAAATACCATAATTTTGAAACACAATATTACTTGTAAATATTCCTAGTGATGGATTATTATAACTTAACTTAGCATCGTTTAAAGTTGGAAACGAAGTAGATG